>CANCRC010000008.1 GCA_947380435.1 Chitinophagaceae bacterium | reverse complement strand
AAAACAGTGTATTTATTTTGCGATGAATTCACGAATTACAACGATGCACCTATTGGTATTAAAGCAGTTCAACTATTAACGGCCCTGGGTTATGAAGTGATTATTCCTAAGCATGAAGAAAGTGGTAGAACTTGGCTTTCCAAAGGCTTAGTAAGAAAGGCTAAAATTATTGCGAATAAAAATATTGAAAAACTAAGCCATTTGGTGACTGAGGCTAGTCCCATTATTGGCCTAGAACCCTCTGCCATACTCACTTTCAGAGATGAGTACCCCGACTTAGCTTCGGATGAAAATGTAGACGCCGCTAATCATTTAGCGAAACATAGTTTTTTTATTGATGAATTTTTAGCTGCTGAAATGCAAGCAGGTAATATTAGTAAAGATAAATTCACCTCAGGTACTAAATCTATTTTACTGCATGGGCATTGTCAACAAAAAGCAGTGACTGCCTTATCGGATTCTGTCAAAGTACTTTCATTTCCTACTAACTATAAAGTGGAAACCATTGCTTCAGGTTGTTGCGGTATGGCTGGTTCTTTTGGTTATGAAAAAGAACATTATGAAGTTTCTATGAATATTGGAGAGTTGGTATTATTTCCTAAAATAAGGGCTAATCAAAATAATTGCACCATTGCAGCACCGGGTACAAGTTGTCGTCATCAAATTAAAGATGGCACAGGTGAAAAAGCATTACACACAGTAGAAATTCTACACGCTGCTTTAGTATAATTTATTATCACGCTACTGATTTCGGAAAATTTATTTAATAAGTATGCCTTCTTTTTTAATAGCCTCTAGTGCTTGGTACAAAGTATCTAAATCGGCAACTGAATTAAATGCATTAATAGAGTAACGCATATACACATCATTTTCTTGACGCATAATGGGTATTTCAATTTTGTAGTCGACGTATAATTTTCTTTGTAAAACTTCTGGCTCAGGAGAGTTAAGAGGAATGCTAATCATTTGACCTATCCATTCACTGGTTAAGGGGCTAATAGGTTTTGTGCCAAGTAAATTGTAAAACCTTTCTGCATTGGCAAGTACAATATCATGGCATTTTTTTGAAACGGCTGTCCAATTATTTTTCTCCATAAACTCAATAGAGGCCTCCACTGTTAAAAAAGCAGAGAAGTCGCGCGTGCCAATCATTTGATGGTAGTCTAAAAAATGAGAATGGGAAGGCTTGAAGGCCTTATAGCCCCAGCTTACAATTAAAGGGTCGCATAAATGTTGAACCGATTTATGCGCATATAAAAAACTACAACCCTTGGCTGCCATCATCCATTTATGACAGGCACCTGTATAAAAATCGGCTTGTATTTCAGTTAAGTTAAAAGGAATATGTGCTGGTACATGGGCTCCATCCACAATGGTAATGAGCCCTTTTGATTTTGCTATTTCGCAAATTTCTTTCACTGGAAATATAAGCCCCGTTGCACTAGTAATATGACTTATAAAAATAGCTTTGGTGGTAGGTCTTATTCCTTCAAAAAAATCTTCAATAAATTTTTCCTTGGTGGTAATAGGTAAATTTATTTTTTGTCTTCTATAGGAAGCTTTATTTTTTTTACAATAATAATCCCAGGTACGATCACAGGCACCGTATTCAATATCGGTTGCTAAAATTTCATCTCCTTCATTTAAAGGAAAATTCTTTGCAATTAAATTCACTGCAAAAGAAGGGTTAGTGACCAAGACTAAATCGTCTTTGTCAGGACAGCCTATAAATTTAGCAAGCGCTGCTCTAGAGGCTTCCAAGTATTTCACTCCATCAAAGGCTATAAATTGAACGGGCTCTGCCTCTAATACTCTTTGCCAGTTCTGATAAACATCAAAAATAGGTTTAGGCGTGGCTCCAAAGGATCCAAAATTTAAAAAAGTAATACTAGGGTCTAATAAAAACTGATCACGTAAATTTTCCATGGTGTATATTTTGCTTTCTAAAGGTAGTACAAAAAAAACTCGGCTACCAAGGGCAGCCGAGTTATATAATGAGTCAGTAAATCAATACTATACCCCCAAACTCCAACCATCGCGATATGTTCTTTTAACATATTGATTCGCTTCGTCGAAATTGGTGATCTTCATATTTGGACCATCCCATAATAATTGAATGTTTCTTCCTGGATAAGTAGCCCCACCTTTTTTATCAGTTGACTTTATGTCATAACTTCTAATAGCCAAATTACCCATTAATACAGACTCTGTTAAAGGACCTGCAATATCAAAATGAGAACTTAAGGCCTTGGCTTCTTTACTACCTGCACCAGCAATACAAGCTTCCACCCATGCTGAATAGTGTCCGCCTTCTCCGCCTTTCACTCTATCTACTGTTTTAGGAACGGAAGTAGTTTTAGTTAAATTAGTTGGAAGTAATTGAGGATTGATACCATAAGTACCTGCCATCATTTTTCCTTTAGTTCCTTCAAATATTACACCATTACCACCGTCGCCCATAATTTCATTAGGGCCTAATTCAGCTGGACGCTCAGGTTGAATACCACCATCCATCCAATGTAATTTTACATTTGGCTTTCCGTTTTGTCCTTGGAAAGTTAATATAATATGAGAACCCATTGGACCAGAATCTGGTGCATATAATTTTTGCCAAGGAGCTGTGTAACGAGTAGCAACACTACACTCTGCAGCAATAGGATATCCTAAACCAGCCACTGCAAATGCTGGTGCCATAATATGACAAGCCATATCACCTAATGCGCCGGTTCCGTAATCCCACCATCCTCTCCAGTTAAATGGAAGTAATCCTTCGAAATAATCTTTTTGAGGAGCAGTACCTAACCATAAATTAAAATCTAATTCAGCAGGTATAGGACTTGGTGTAGTAGATACAGGACGGTTCACGCCTTGAGGCCAAACCGGTCTATCGGTATAACAATAAATAGTATGAATATCTCCAATTAATCCTGCAGTATGCCAGTCTTGTAACATGCGCACCCCATCTCCTGAAGAACCTTGGTTACCCATTTGCGTTACAACATTATAATCGTGCGCTGCCTTGGTCATAATACGCGCTTCATAAATATCATGTGCCATTGGCTTTTGAACATAAACATGTTTGCCTAATTGCATAGCAGCCATGGCTTGCACAGCGTGCATATGATCGGGTGTAGAAACTGAACAAGCATCGAAATGCATATGTTCTTTATCTAACATTTCTCTATAGTCTTTATAGTATTTTGCTTTTGGATATCTTTCACGACTTTTTACTGCTTGTCTATCATCTACATCGCATAAAAAAGCAATATCTGCTTTACCACTATTATAGAAAGCAAATAAATCGCTTTCTCCTTTTCCGCCGGCACCGATACCAGCTACTTGTAATTTATCACTTGGAGCGGTAAATCCTTTACCACCTAATACGTGTCTCGGTAAAATGTAAAAGCCTCCTAATGCAAGCGCAGAATTTCTAATAAAATCCCTCCTTGTGTTGTCTGATTTTTTCTTGGACATAGCAAATCGTTATTTGGTTTATAATCGTTGTTGAAATGAGTACGTTAAATTATCAAAAAAATTGGAATTTTCAGAATTATTTTGATAAGCGAATAAATGGGGCCCGGCTTTCGTGAATAAGGCTTAAATTGCCTAACAATTAATTGCTTATGTCTACTACTATTCATAACCTACGTTCCTATTTTGCAACGGGTGCTACGCAGTCCTACGCCTTCAGAATTCAACAGTTAGAACGCTTAAAAAAGGCAGTTTTAGAGGCTGAAAAACAATTATACCAAGCACTTTATGCCGATTTGAAAAAAACCGACGAAGATGCCTGGGCTACCGAGGTTGGATTTTTCTTAAGTGAATTAAACTACACTATAAAACATTTAAAGGGGTGGATGGAACCGAAGTCGGTGGCTACCAATTTGGTCAATATGCCTTCTTCTAGTTTTACGATACAAGAGCCTTTAGGTGTGGTATGTATTATTGCACCTTGGAACTATCCTTTTCAATTATTATTTACTCCACTCATAGGCGCTATTGCTGGAGGAAATTGTGCGGTCTTAAAACCATCTGAGTTTGCGCCAGCTACAGCAGCAGTGATGCAAAAAATAATTCATTCTTTATTTCCTGATAATTATATGATGTATTTGGAAGGAGACGGTGCTACGGTACTTCCACCACTACTTACTGAAAATAGGTTTGATCATATTTTTTATACAGGTAGTACCATGGTAGGTAAAATAATTTACAAATTAGCAGCAGAACAATTGGTACCAGTGACTTTAGAGCTAGGAGGGAAGAGCCCTGCAGTGATTTGTACAGATGCCAATATAAGAGTGGCAGCGCGTCGTTTAGCCAATCCTAAATTTTCTAATTGCGGTCAAATGTGTATTGCACCCGACTATATTTTAGTGCCCCATGCATTAAAAGATAAGCTTATTGAAGAATTAATTATTGCGCTTCAAGCATTTTATGGTGCAGATGCAGAAAATTCAGAACATTATGGTAAAATAATTAATGATAAACAATGGTTGCGCCTTACTTCTTATTTAGGAGAGGGTGAAATTGTGTATGGAGGAAAATCAAATAGAGAAAAATTATTTATTGAGCCCACCATTATGGTAGGAGTTCGTCCAGATGCAAAAATTATGCAGGATGAAATTTTTGGCCCAATACTTCCTATTCTAACTTATGAAAATAGAGAAGAGGCCTTGGCCATTATTCAAAAAAATCCTAACCCATTAGCCTTCTATGTTTTCACTGAAAATAAAAATGACGAAGATTATTGGTTGACCAATGTACCCTCAGGAGGCGCCTGTGTAAATAATGCAACTATGCATATTACCAATCATGAATTACCCTTTGGTGGTAGGGGTTTTAGCGGAACAGGAGGCTATCATGGTAAATTAAGTTTTGATACTTTTACCCATACGAAGTCGGTATTAAAAACACCTACCTGGATAGATCCTGGTTTTAAATACCCACCTTATAAAGGCAAGGCTTGGTTATTGAAAAGGTTGATAGGATAGATTAACTGAGTAGCCATTTATTTTACCAGTGTATAATTTAAAATAAGGTAGATTGAAAAATAAAAAAAATGTTATGATAAAAATTGCCATCGCTTTAGGTGTTTTAGTTACTGCAACACTACTTATGAAAAAACAAGGCATGTCTTATCGCCAATCTATATTAAAAACAATTTACCCTGCTATTATGTGGACGAGTAAGGGAGCAGGTAAAAAACAAATTCAGTTTAATAAAGATAATAAAGCTCCTCTTGTTTCTTTTTATAGTTTAACAACAAAGGATATTAATGGAAAGGATTTTAATTTTGCTTCTTTGAATGGAAAGAAAGTATTAATAGTAAACACTGCCAGCGATTGTGGTTTCACCGGACAGTACGAGGCCCTAGAAAAATTGCAAGAAAAATATGCAGAAAGCCTTGTAGTGGTTGGCTTTCCTGCCAATGACTTTAAGGAGCAAGAAACCAAGGACAATGAAACGATTGCTGCATTTTGCAAAAAGAATTATGGCGTAAGCTTTCCTTTAATGGCAAAGTCAATCGTTATAAAAAAGAATCACCAAAATGAAGTGTTTAAGTGGTTGTCGGATATGACCATTAATGGTTGGAATCATCAAGAGCCTGCTTGGAATTTTTGTAAATACTTAGTAAATGAAGAGGGAACGCTTACCCATTATTTTCCTATGACAGTGGATCCACTAGACGCTTCAGTAATGGAAGCTATTGAAAAAAAATAAAGCTCGTTTTATTAGGTATTTAAAAATAAAACTAACTAAATAGGGCAGTGCTCGTGGTAATTCTCTAAAACAATTTTACCCGATTCAATCACGGTGTCTTTGTACTTTTCTTTGATCTCATCTAAAATTTCTTCAATTTCATTTTGCGTACTTATGCGCACTAATTTATTTCTATACTCTTTAATGTTCGGAAGCCCTCTTAAATAATTGGCATAATGTCTTCTCATTTCATTAATGCCTGCAATAGGTCCTTTCCACTGCATCGATTTTATTAAGTGCTTTCTAGCTACTTCAACACGCTCTTCTATAGTAGGGTCGGCTCTTCTTTCTCCGGTTTGCACAAAATGTTTTATCTCTCTAAATATCCATGGATAACCAATGGCAGCGCGACCAATCATAATACCATCTACGCCGTATTTATTTTTATATTCTAATGCTTTTTCTGGAGAATTAATATCGCCATTTCCAAAAATGGGAATATGTATGCGCGGATCATTTTTTATTTCACCAATTAAAGTCCAATCGGCTTCGCCTTTATACATTTGTACTCTTGTACGTCCATGAATGGCTAAAGCTTTTACGCCTACATCTTGTAATCTTAAAGCTACTTCATGAATATTCTTAGTGCTTTCATCCCAACCTAATCTTGTTTTAACAGTAACAGGAAGATTGGTGCTTTTTACCACCGCTTCCGTTAAGCGTACCATTAAATCTAAATCTTTTAAAACACCAGCGCCTGCACCCTTTGTCACCACTTTTTTTACAGGGCATCCAAAATTAATATCTATTAAATCGGGGTTGACTGTGTCTACAATTTTAGTGCAAAGGGCCATGGCTTCTTCATCGCCACCAAATATTTGAATGCCAACGGGGCGCTCATAATCAAATATGTCTAGTTTTTGTCTGCTCTTAATGGCATCACGAATTAAACCCTCACTACTAATAAATTCGGTGTACATGAGGTCGGCCCCGTTTTCTTTACAAACAGCTCTAAAGGGCGGGTCACTTACATCCTCCATAGGAGCGAGTAATAGAGGAAAATCGGGTAATTGAATAGGGCCTATAGAAACCATATGAATTCATTATCTTGCATCTTACTGATACGATTGCAAATGTACCAATTATTTGATATGAGACCGCCTATGAGATTGGCCCTTTTTTTAGGGATCACTGGCGTGGCCATGATTGCAGGTGCGCTCATTAGCTTTTCTATTGTTTCTGCAATATTACATATTCCACTTGCCGATATGCAAAAGGTGATAATGCAGCCTGAATATGCATCCATGGCACAGTTTGCCAATGCACTTGCTTCCATTATTGCCTTTGGTTTACCAAGTCTTGCCCTTGCCTTCTTTGTAAAAGGTAACTGGATGGCCAATATGGGTTTTGCACCTATTAAATCTTATCAATCGGTAGGCATTGTTATTTTATTAGCACTTACTGGTTTAATATTGAGTGGCGCCTTAGGAAGTTTAACGGAAAAAATTCCTATTCCCACCAATTTTAAAAATTGGGCTGAAGGTTTAGAAGCTCAGTATAAAAAAGCCATGTTGTCCATGACGCATATGAATTCATTATCGGATTTAGCTTATGCATTATTGGCGGTGGCTATTGTGCCTGCCATAATTGAAGAAGTTTATTTCAGAGGCACCCTACAAAAAATATTGATGGATCTAACAGGTAAGCCTTATGCTGCTATTTTACTAACTGCTATTATTTTTAGCACTATTCATTTTTCTTATTTTGGTTTTTTATCTAGAATGGCCTTAGGTATGATACTGGGGTATATTTATTATTATTCCAAAACAATTTGGTTACCCATATTGCTACATTTGTTAAACAATGGAATAGCAGTGGTGAGTTTATATGTAGTAAGAAATAATGCGACCAATGTAGAAAAATTAATGGATGATAATTTACCTATTTATTGGGGCATTCTAGCCTTAGTGGGTATTTACTATTTATTAGTACAATTAAAAAATAATACAAATGCAGGATTGGAAAAAAGTATTTAGTAGCAGTCAGTTAGCTGCCTCTTCCATGGTGATGGGTATTTTGAATGAAAATGAAATACCTGCTAAGACACTCAATAAACAAGATTCCTCCTATGTTTTTTTAGGAGAAGTAGAAGTATATGTACCTTTGGATATGTATGAAAAAGCCCAAGCGCTTATTGCCACTATTCAAATAAGTACAATAGTTTCATAAAAATTTAATAAACATTTTTAATTAATACACTATGGCGTTTAATTTGTCCACTTTTAAAGTAAGAGCCTTGTCTGCACTTGTTTTTGTTATTATAATGATAGCAGGTTTGATTTGGAATACTTGGTCTTTTTTTACTTTATTTTTAATGATACAATTGGGCTGTTTGTATGAGTATCAAAAATTATTGGCGCTTATTTATCCAACGTATAAAAACATTACGGCTGTTCATAAATGGGGTTTGCTAGTAATTGGTTGTTTAATGATGATGACATTGGGCCCAGTGGATTTAGCCATTAATGCAGTGAGTATTAAATTTATTGGCAGTAGAGTAATTCCTTTCGTACTAGCCTTTATGATTATTGTAGATATCTTTACTAAAAAAATTAATTTACAAAATTGGGCTATTTCCTTTGCGGGTTTAGTGTATATTCCTATGTGTTTGTCTTTATTTTTTCAGTTAAAAAGTTTTATGACCAATACGTATTTTGGTAGCTGGACTTTTTCTATTCCTTTAATATTAATTGTTTCTATTTGGGTAAACGATACCATGGCTTATTTAGTAGGTTCGGTCATTGGCAAAACACCTTTATCACCCATCTCTCCCAATAAAACATGGGAAGGTACTATTGCGGGTATTATATTATCCGTATTGATTGTGTCTAAGGTGATGGCCATGATAGTGCCTATTCAAGAGAAATATATTTTTTACATAAGTTTAATAGCCTCTATTGCAGGTAATTTTGGTGATTTATTAGAAAGTAAATTAAAGAGACTCGCTGGCGTGAAAGACAGTGGTAGTATGATGCCAGGTCATGGAGGCTTCTTAGACAGATTTGATTCTATCTTATTTGCCACCCCATTTGTATGGCTAATTCTTCAGATTCTGTTTTAGATGTTTTACATTTGCACCTAAATTTACATTATGACAATACATAAAGAAGGTACTGCTACAATTTCATTGGTTGCTATTTTAGTGGGGGTCTTGAATATTGTTAATTTTTCCTACTTATTCCCTGTCTCAGTAATAGCAGCTTGGCTGGTCTTTATTATTACACTTGCTTTTTTCTTATTTATAGTTTCTTTTTTTAGAATGCCTGTTCGTCCATTAACCATTAGTGATGACGCTATTGTATCACCTGCCGACGGTAAAGTGGTGGTGATTGAAGAAGTACAGCCCGATGAATTTTATAAAGAAAGAAGAATTCAAATTAGTGTATTCATGAGTCCTGCCAATGTGCATGTGAACCGTTTACCTATAGCGGGTAATATTATTTATAACAAATATCATCCTGGTAAATTTTTAGTGGCATGGCATCCAAAATCTTCTACCGATAATGAAAGATGGTCTGTGGTAGTAGAGAATAGTAAAGGAAATATTTTATGTAAACAAATTGCTGGAGCCCTAGCAAGAAGAATTTGTAACTATACTACAGTGGGTCAATCATTCAACCAATGTGATGAATATGGTTTTATTAAATTTGGTAGTAGGGTTGATTTACTATTACCAGTGGGCACAACCATTCATACTAAAATTGGCGATGTAGTAAAAGGCGGTGTTACAGTACTTGCTAGTTGGTAATACTGCGCATTACTTTTTATAACGCTAAGTAATTTTAATTCAGCACCTATATAATTTCTATCGAATTATTTAAGACTTTAGAATAAGTTTTCTAACTCCTTTAAATGTGTAATGGTATGCGTTGCAGGTACAGTTGGTTCTATTTGTAAGTGGTTTACAAAGATAGAATCCATGCCTGCGTTAATGGCGCCTTGAATATCGGCAGCCTCATTGTCTCCAATCATAATACTAGTTTCAAGCTTTGCATTAGTAACTTTTAAAGCGTAGTCAAAAATTTCTTTATGGGGCTTTAAGCTATTACTAGCCTCTGAGGTAATTACTTGGGTAAAGTAGTCGGCTAAATTTGAATTTTTGATTTTCTTAAATTGAACCGATTCAAAACCATTCGTGATTAAATGCATTTTGTAGTTCTTATTTTTCAAGTAGTCCAAAATTTCAATGGTGTAGGGGAATAAATTCTTTTTATTAGGGAGTATATCTAAATAGTCAATGGACATTTCTTTAGACAAGGCTTCGTCTGCTATTTTATAATCTAATAAACTTAGGTAAATACGCTTCCATCTTAACTCCTCTTGCTTAATAAAGCCCTTGGTATACCTATCCCATAAACGGTGGTTATGTACACTGTAATTAGTATAAAAAACATCAAAATTGTTAATGCCCTTAGCCTCTAGCGCATATTTCTGATGCAGGTCCCATAAGGTTTCTTTTGAATTTAATTCAAAGTCCCAAATGGTATGGTCAAGGTCAAAAAATAGGTCTTTATAAGGCATCAAGCATAGTTGTATTGAACGAATTTACAATTTTGCTTCTTATCTTTATTCTTTATTTAGGTTAACTATAAATTATTTATATGCTTGTTGTTATTACAGGGGCTTCACAAGGAATTGGTTATGCAGTGGCAGAAGCTTTTGCAGCAGAAGGGCATACATTATGTATTTGCAGTAAAACCGCTGCTCGTTTAAAAGAGGCCAGTGAAAATTTAGTAAAAAAGTATCCTACAGCTACTATTCATAGTATGCAGGCCGACTTAGCAAAGCCTGAAGATTGTAAGTCATTTGGTCATTGGTGTTTGGGTTTTGGTACACCTTCTATTTTAATTAATAATGCAGGTTTCTTTTTGCCTGGCAATTTGATGGAAGAGGAGCAAGGTATTTTAGAATCACAAATTGCGGCTAACTTATATTCTGCTTATCATAGTTCACGTGCCATTGTTCCTGCCATGATAAAAGCGGGCAGCGGACATATTTTTAATATTTGCTCTATTGCTTCTTTACAAGCCTATACCCATGGTGGTTCTTATAGTATTAGTAAGTATGCTTTAGAGGGATTTTCAAAAAACTTAAGAGAAGAATTAAAAGATAAAGGCATTAAAGTAACGGGTGTTTATCCTGGGGCTACTTATACCAATAGCTGGGCGGGCAGCGGGGTGGAGCCTAGTCGTATTATGGAATCAAGTGATATTGCTAAAATGATTTTAGCAGCTGCGCAATTAAGTCCACAAGCAGTAGTGGAAGATATTGTAATGAGACCGCAGTTAGGTGATTTATAGTTTAACTGTAATTTCTTATCTATTTTTCTATCTATCTATCTATATTATTCGTACTAGAGTCTTTCTTCATCGTCTTCAATATTTGTAGACTTGGTTGAAAAACTTTCTCTCGCTTTTTTAGTAGCGGCTAATCTTTCTATAACTATTTTTGCCATTAATTTTCCTGCATCTTCATTAGGATGTTCCTTCAATACATTTTTCAATTTTGCTTCTGAGACATCTATACGGTAAAGCAGTTGTACTAATTTAGAAAAGTCTTCTTTAATCAAATCATTGATCATAGTCTCTAATTCTAGGGTACTTAATTTTTCTAATGCTAATAAGTTCGTCTCCATTTGCTTTAATTATATTTTTCTATCACACCCAAACTAAACAATGCGAAATCGTATTTGACAGGGTCCTTGGGGTCTAAAGTTCGACAATAATTGGTTAATTCAATAGCTGTTTGCCAATCTGTTTGCATTCTTTTTACAATACCCAAACCCCTTGAAACCCTTGCTACATGTACATCAATGGGCATGATAAGGTCTGCAGGGCTTATCTTTTTCCAAATGCCAAAATCTACTCCTTGTTTATCTTTTCTTACCATCCAGCGTAAAAACATATTTAGTCTTTTACAAGTAGAACCCGATACCGGACTTGCTATATGTTTCTTGGTTCTTACGGGGGCATCTTCTAAAGAGAAAAAATAATCTTGAAAATGTATGAGTGCTTTTTCAACAGCACTGGTCTTGTTTATTGAATCAATCCTTTCAGTTTTAAAAAATGCATTTTCTAAGCTTTCATTTTTACTATAATGCTGTTTAAAAAATTCAATGCAATATAATAAGTCAGTATCGTTGAAAGTTCTATGCGCAAAGCCTAGTAATTTTTTTAAATCTTTATCTTGGTGTTGGGTACAAAATACAAAGGGTGCATTGTCCATTCTTTCAAGAAGCTCCTTGCTTTTATTAATAATGGTGGTTCTATTGCCCCAGGCAAAAATGGCCGCAAAAAAACCAGCAATTTCAATATCCTGCTGCTTTGTAAATAAATGTGGAATACAAATAGGATCCTTCTCAATAAATTCAATATGGTTATACTGCTTTACTTTTTGGTCTAATAATTGATGAATCTCATCTTTCATTATCCAATGGCTTGTGCTAAGTCTGCTATTAAGTCATCGGCATCTTCAATACCTACACTTAAACGAATAAGCCCATCCGATAAACCATTGGCAATTCTTTGTTCACGCGGTATTGAAGCATGGGTCATACTTGCAGGGTGATTGATTAAAGACTCCACACCGCCCAAGCTTTCCGCTAATGAAAACACTTTGGTGCTAGATAGTACTTTAGTGGCCGCTTCAATAGTATCGGTTTTTAAAGTAAAACTCATCATGCCGCCAAATCCACGCATTTGTTTTTTAGCAATGTCATGATTAGGATGATCCTCAAAGCCACACCAGTATACTTTTCCTACTTTAGGATGTTGTCTTAAATAAGCTGCTACTTGAATACCATTTTCACAATGTCTTTGCATACGTACATGCAAAGTTTTAATACCTCTTAATACTAAAAAGCAATCCTGTGGTCCCGGCACAGCGCCTGTACTTTTTTGTATAAAATATAATTGATCTCTTAAAGCTTGATCATTCATGACTAAACAACCTTGTATGACATCGCTATGTCCGCCTAAATATTTTGTAGCTGAATGCATTACAATAGTGGCACCAAAGTCCAAAGGGTTTTGTAAATAAGGAGACGCAAAAGTATTGTCTACGCATATCATGCAATTATGTTTATTACCAATGGCTGACACTGCTGCTATATCACTAATGTTCATTAAGGGGTTAGTAGGTGTTTCTAACCAAATTAATTTAGTTTTTTCTGTCATTACAGCTGCGACATTCTCTGCATTAGAAGTATCTACATAAATAAATTTGATGCCCATCTTTTCATGTACTTTAGAAAATAACCTGAATGATCCTCCATACATATCATGTGCTGCCACCACTTCATCTCCTGGTACTAATAAACGCATCACTGCATCGGTAGCAGCGACTCCACTTGCAAAGGCCAATCCAAATTTTCCATTTTCAATCACTGCAAAAGCTTCTTCTAATGCAAACCTAGTAGGGTTTTGACTTCTAGCATACTCATAACCCTTATGCACGCCTGGTGCCGATTGCACATAGGTTGAGGTTTGATAAATAGGTGTCATGATGGCACCTGTACTTGGATCGGGATGCGCACCTGCGTGAATATATTTAGTAGCTAGTTTCATAATTATATATTTTAGGAAATTTTATTTCCATTTTTAAACATTCTATAAGAGTAAATAGTAGGTATGAGTACCATCACGATCATGTCAATAAAAAAAATGACAAAAGAAGTTACAGAACTAAAGGCAATTCCTGCTACAAATTGAAGTATACCACCATAGAACCATGCTTTACCAGCAATTTTATGTGTGGCGTTCCAATTGTCTTCATTGTCTAAGGTCCAAGGCAATTTAAATCCTGCAAAATAATTCTGCTTTATTTTAGGCATATATAAACCCATTGCTGCAAAGGCTAAACCTAACATAGGAAATAATAATTTTTCAATAGGAATACCCTGATGCGTGGTTGCGTATAAAAGCACCAAGCTTAATAAACTTAAAAACAAGGCAGTGAAAAATCCAAACTTCCTAAATAATCCATCATCTATTTTTTCAGTTCTTTTGGGATCGAAATTTTTAATATTGGAGAGTAAAAAATAGGTAAATAAACTTGCTACACCCATAATGATGGGCGCTAAATAAATACTGTCTTTTCCACCAAAGCCATCGGCCTCTCCTTTAATATTAAAGTGAGTAGGGATAATTTCGGGTAAACTAGGGTAGAGATAGGCTGCGTAAATAAATGGAATGCCTATTATTACAAGTACATATAAAAGTATCATTTTTTTATTATTCATAAGCTGGCTTTAGGCTTTAAAGTTACTATTTATTCGGTTTTAATCAATAATACGCTATGTCCACAAAAAAATTTACTTTTGCTTCAAATTGAAAAACATGAGTAAAGGTCCCATTTCAAAGTTTGTAGAACATCATTATAGACATTTTAATGCTGCTGCCTTGGTAGACGCGGCCAAAGGTTATGAAACCCACCTTTTAGAAGGGGGCAAAATGCTAGTGAGTTTAGCAGGTGCCATGAGTACCGCTGAATTAGGCATTAGCTTGGCTGAAATGATACGTCAAGATAAAATTGCTATTATTAGCTGCACAGGTGCGAACCTTGAAGAAGATGTCATGAACTTAGTGGCACATAGCCATTATAAGCGTGTTCCTAATTACCGTGACTTGACTCCTCAGGACGAGTGGGATTTACTTGAGAACCATTACAATCGTGTAACCGATACTTGTATTCCTGAAGAGGAAGCATTTAGAAGATTACAAAAACATATTGTGAAGTATTGGAAACAAGCTGAAGAAAAAGGCGAGCGTTATTTTCCACATGAATTTTTATACCAAGTGGTATTGAGTGGTGAATTAGAACAATATTATGAGATTGATCCAAAAGACAGTTGGATTGTAGCTGCGGCTAAAAAGAATATTCCAATTGTAGTACCAGGTTGGGAGGATAGCACTACTGGAAATATTTTTGCGAGCTATGTGATTAAAAAAGAATTAAAAGCAAGTACCGTTAAAAACGGTATTGAATACATGGTGGAATTAACAGAGTGGTACCGTGCGAATAGTGGTGGAAAGGGTGTTGGATTTTTCCAAGTGGGTGGTGGTATTGCAGGAGATTTTCCTATTTGTGTGGTTCCTATGATGTACCAAGACTTAGAATGGCATGATGTGCCTTTCTGGAGTTATTTCTGTCAAGTAAGTGATAGCACTACTTCTTATGGTTCTTATTCAGGAGCTGTTCCCAATGAAAAAATTACCTGGGGTAAATTAGATATTCATACGCCTAAGTTTATTGTGGAAAGCGACGCTACCATTGTAGTGCCGCTGATATTTGCTTATATACTTGGTCAGTAAAATAAAAAGCCCTTAGATTTCTAAGGGCTTTTTATTTTATTTAAATATGCATTCAAAATATAATTTTTCGCTCTCTATCGCTTTGCTCAAAGTTCACTCAAAATTATATTTTCTCATTTCTATTTAAATAAATCAACTAGTAGTATAAAAAATCGGCGCCCTCGTTTATGGGGGCGCCGAAAAAGGCATTAGAGAAAATTAAAATGGGTCTTAAATTTTCTTTAGACCCATTTTAATTAACGACCCGGCATATTCAAAGGCGTATCTCTTTTCAACATATCTTCTCTTTGTGCAATTTCGCAAGCAGTATGAAAAACCATGGATACTCTTTTTTGCATCAAATCGAAATTAATTTTTTCAATAGTATCGGTTGGTTGGTGGTAATCTGCTAATAACATTCCATCATAGAAAAATAAAATAGGCACTCCTTTTTTTGCAAAGTTGTAATGGTCGCTACGGTAGTAAATTCTATTTTTATCGTTAGGGTCGTCGTACTTATAATCTAATGTAATATTACTTGAAGCCTTATTAGCTGCTTCGTTAATACCCACTAATTCAGAACTTAATTTATCGTGACCAATCACATATACATAACTAAGTGTATCTCCTAAATGACGCTCTGTATCTACACGTCCTACCATATCTGTATTCAAATCGGCAGTGGTTTTATCTAAAGGAAATATAGGATGTTCTGCATAATACTCTGAGCCCCATAAGCCTTTTTCCTCTCCACTAACTGTCATAAATACAATGGTTCTGCGGGGCTTAAAACCTTTTTTAGCAGCTACAGAAAATGCTTCAGCCATTTGCATCACACTCACTGTTCCTGAACCATCATCATCGGCGCCATACCAAATAACATCACCTCTTTTGCCTAAATGATCGTAGTGGCCGGTTAACATTAAATATTCTTCTTTTTTATCCGTACCAGGAAGCATTGCAATCACATTGCTACTTTCTACATTCTCAGTAGTTTTTTGTGCAACAATAGTAGCATCGGTCGTGTAGCTTCCTTTTTTTAATTCTTTTAAATTTGTTAAAGAAGATGCAGTAGCGCCTAATAGTGCACTAGCTACTTCCATGGAAATATTGGCCATTATAAAACCTGCATTTGCATAGGTATTGGCTTTCATATAAACATTTCCTTTGGTAAGAGAGGGTGTAGCAGTTGGGAAATCACCTGTTATAATGAATAATCCAGCTGCTCCTTTGCTGCTTGCTTGACGCATTTTAGCCATAGGAGATGCGGGGTTGGAATAAAAGGCGCGATTGCCACCTGGTCCCATTTTTACGGGGCCATCACTATTACCATCAATGATCACCACTAATTTTCCTTTTACCTCTAAATTTTCATAGTCATTGATTGATTTACTAGGATCTACAATACCATAACCTGCAAAAACAACTTCTTTGAAGTTTGCATTAGAATTGGTAATGCCTTGTAAATTAAAGTTGAAATCTTTGTCCCATACAAATGATTTTCCTTGTACTGTTAATTTTTTTTCAGTTAGTACATCTTGGTATACAGGGTATACTTGTTGGTAGCTATTTCCATTACCTGGTAATAGGCCCATTCTTTTAAATTCAGATTCAATATAAGCCGCAGCTCTTTTTTGTCCTGGCGATCCTGTTTCACGACCTTCCATTTCAGCACTTGCAATGATAGAAAGTTTTTCTTTCAACCCTTTTGCAGTAATGACATTAGCAAATTTGGTAAGGTCTTTTGTTGTTTGAGCAAAAGACATGGTGCTGATCAACAGCAAAGAAATCCATACTAGTTTTTTCATTTGATGTATTTAATTTTTAAGCGCAAGTAATTTTGTTAACTCTATTTTGATGTCTGCCGCCTTCAAAAGCAGTAGACATAAATTTTTCTATCATTTCTTTAGCAAGTTCAATACTAACATAGCGTGCAGGAATACAAATAATGTTGGCGTTATTATGTAAGCGGGTTAGCTCTGCAATATCGGTTTGCCAGCAGAGGCCAGCTCTAATACCTGCATGTTTATTGGCTGTCATAGCTACACCATTGGCGCTACCGCAAAATAGAATACCAAAAGCGGCTTCTCCGGTTTCAACACTAGAGGCAGTTGGATGTGCGAAGTCGGGGTAGTCGACAGAATCGGTATTGTAGGTGCCAAAGTCCTTGGTGGTATATCCTTTCTCTTGCAACCAAGCGTTAATGGTATTTTTAAAATCAACGCCTGCGTGGTCTGCGCCTAAGGCAATGGGTTTAGTAGTATCAAAAACGTATGACATAAAATAAATTTACTTAATTATATTTTTTAATCCCACTGCTCTTCTTCCGATTTCTTGACAGATTTATGTGCCCATCTTGAAACGAAAATACTAAACTCAAATAAAGTATATAAAGGAATAAATACAATGGTTTGACTATACCAGTCGGGGCTTGGTGTAATAAAGGCAGCTACAAATAAAATAATAACCACTGCATATTTACGCGTTGTGGTTAAAAACTTAGGAGTGATTAAACCAATCTTCGTTAATAAAAATACAATCACCGGTAATTCAAATGCAATACCACAACCTAATATTAAGTTGGTTAAATTATCTAAATAATCGGCAAAAGTTGGTATGGTAGTAATAGCGCCTTTTGATCCTAGTTGAAAACCCGCTAAGAAATTAAAAGTGAAAGGGCCTAGTACAAAAAAGCCAAAGGCCGCACCCATGAAGAAAAAGAAGGATACCCAAAAAATCATAAACCTTGTATTCTTAATTTCTTTTTCCTTTAAAGCTGGCTTTACAAAGGCCCATATTTGATAGAATATATAAGGGAAGGCAACAATTAAGCCACCCACAAAGGCCATACTAATACTACTTAAAAACTGACCACCGAAAGTGGTGCTTTGTAAGGATACTTTTACTGGAGGCATACAAAGTGAATCCCCTAAATGCAACCAATGGCTTAAATCACAAAATGCTTTATAAGTAATAAAATCTGGATTCAATGGACCCGTAATAACGTTGTCCATGATCCAATCACGATAAATAAATATAATAATGGATGTGATAAGTACAGAAGATAATGAACGAACAATAGTGCCCCTTAATACTTCCAAATGATCGATGAAAGACATCTCGGATTCATCGCTTTTTTTAAATCGGTCAAATAGTGCCATGGTACATTTTCAATGAGGGCTAAAGTTAAGGTTTATAGTGGAAAAAGGGGGGCCAAAGGCCAAAAAAAGGACTAGTGGATTTTAATTTTTGCCTTTTCAATTCGGGTATCGCTTACGGCCAATATTTCGGCATCAAAATGCGCTAAATGAATAACGGTGCGTAGTTTGGGGATGGACTCGTGGTGGTGAATTAAATAGCCACTTAGGGTCTCTGAGCTGTCTGCTGAAAAGTCTATACCATATTTTTCATATAGATAATCTAGTTCTAGGCGACCACTAAAAATGAATTCAGTATCGGAAAGCTTTTTTTCAATTAAGTCCTGCTCATCATATTCATCTTCAATTTCTCCAAAAATTTCTTCAAGTACATCTTCCATAGTGACAATACCTGCAGTGCCTCCAAACTCATCTACCACCCAAGCAATACTTTTTCTTTTTTTAGAGAATAAACTGATAAGGTCGGCCGCATTCATACTTTCAGTGACAAGAGGGATAGAATGTATAATAGAAGCAATATTAGTGGGCTTTTTAAATAAGTCTAATTGATGCACATAACCTACAATCGCATCTAAGCTTTCTTCGTATACAATAAGTTTACTTAATTTAGTTTCTATAAAAATTGTACTTAAATCTTGGATAGAAGTAGTGAGCTCAACGCCTACAATTTCTGTTCTGGGTACTAAGCATTCTCTAATTTTTATATCAGGTAGGCTTAATGCATTTTCAAATAAATCGGTATTTAAATCTTGTTGTTCTTTTGATTGTTTGGTTTGTTGTACAAAATGGGCTAGATCTACTTTGGTGAAACCTTCTTTTTTATGAATGATGCGCATTTGAAATAAATATTTCAACACAAATTGCGCAAGGTTCACTAATAAAATAGTGATGGGTCTAAATAATAAATGAAAAAATTGTGCAAGGGGGGCAAAGGCAGTAATCATGGGAACCGCTCTGGCTTTGAATATGGCCTTGGGAATAAGCTCTCCAATTAATAATATAACCAGCGTTGATAAAATAGTATTGCCCAGTAAAATGGAGTAGGGTCCTAAGTTCCATCTTTCCCAAATGAACTTATCTAATAATGATTCAAATTGAATACCAAAAACAACCAAAGAAATATTTAAGCCAATTAAACAAGTGCCAATAAATTGGGTAGGCGCTTGTAAAAATTGCGCAATAATTTTACCAGAGGGGTTGCCTTGCTTTTTTTTAAGTTCCAAGCTTAACCTGTTGGCGCTAACAAAGCCAATTTCATAACCTGAAAAAAACCCTATTAAAATTAAAGAGGCTACTATAGCGAAAAGCATATAATGTATTTATTCAATTTCAAAATTAGTATTTACCACTCAGGTAATTTTGGTTTTGTTTCAACAATGCTTTCTATTTGTTCCATTATTTCAGGCGTTAATAAAGCGGCAGTATCTATGGCGGTTAAATTATCTAGTAATTGAGCCTTGTTAGTTGCCCCTAGAATAGCAGTACTTACATTTGGGTTTTTAATACACCAAGCAATACTTAAAGAAGCCGTACTTACTTTTAAAGCTTTTGCCATGGCAGCTAATTGCTGTACTTTTTTTATACTGTCTTGCATTAACATGCGGTCCCTTAACCATTCAAACCCTTCTAAATGAAAACGAGATCCTTCCGGAATGCCATCATTGTATTTACCTGTTAAAAGCCCTGATGCTAAAGGACTCCAAATGGTAGTGCCCATCCCAACATTCTTAAATATCTCCAAGTATTCATTCTCCATTTTTGCACGCTCAAATAAATTGTATTGAGGTTGTTCAACAGAAGGGCCAATTAAATGATAGGCAGCTGCCACTCTATGGGCTTCCATAATTTCAACGCCACTCCATTCACTGGTACCCCAGTATAAAATTTTTCCTTGTTGAATTAAAGTGTTCATAGTTTGCACTACTTCTTCAATAGGGGTGGTTTTATCTGGTCTATGGCAATAGTAAAGGTCTAGATAATCGGTTTGTAATCTTTTTAAAGCTTCATGACAGGCTTCTGTTAAATGCTTTCTACTAAGTCCCGTTTGATTGGGTTTGTTTGCTTTTCCTCTCCAACCAAAATACGCTTTAGAAGATAAAACGATAGAAGTTCTATCCCAGTTTTTTTTACTTAGTACACGGCCCATCATTTTTTCACTCTCACCTGCTGCATATACTTCTGCATTATCAAAAAAGTTTACACCGGCATCATAGGCAACACCCATTAGCTCATCGGCAATACCGTCGTTAATTTGTTTGTGAAAAGTAACCCAACTTCCAAAACTAAGTGTACTTAATTGTAAGCCTGTCTTTCCCATTTTTCTATATTCCATACAATGTATTTATTTAGGATTCGTGCCGCTACTATCGGATAGTATGGCAAAACTATTTGATTGAGGTTTGAAAATATGTATATCTGTTAAATTCTGATTGGCTTCAAAACCCTTGCCATATATTTTAGCAATGGGGTTATGTTGTTTTACAATCACTTCTTTATCGGTAGTGAATTTATTGGTGATTTGATCCCAGATCATTTCTTTACACCATAAAGTATCTCCTAGGACATTATACACCACTACATTGTCCCTTAAAAATACTTTATTCTCTGCTTCTTTATAATTAGCATAATTGGCGCTAAGCTTACTTTCAATATGCAAACTGTCTTTATAAAAATCTACTTTAAGGGTATTTGGAAATTCTACCATCTTACCACTATCCAATAAATATTTTTTCATTAAAGGGGCCATTAATTTGGCGCTCATCTTTCCATCGGTACTAATAAAAATAGAAACATCTTTACCCACATCGATACCGCCAATGCGGGCGCTTAATGCTTGCACTTCGTTGACATTATTTTCGCAGGCAAGCATAAAAAAGCAGCTACTCATTAAAGTAACTGCTAATCTAATATTTTTATACAGTGATGTATTAATCATATTTACGTTTATTAAACCAAACATCGCTCAAGCTATAGCCTAAAGTAAATTGTACAAAGTTTTCCTTGTAGTCATTTACACTAGTGCCTCTTTGGCCAATTTGCAATGCTAAATTTAGTAAAGTATATTGGTAATCGTATGAGCGATATTTTCTAATAGGTAGTCCCATACCCAAGGTCATGGCGGATATTTTTAAACCCTTGTTATCGATGTTGATATAGTCCTTGCCTGTATAAAATCCTGCTCTATAAGTAACTGTAGACCAATAACTTTCATAGTTAAAAGGATTAGGGCAAAATTGTGCACCTACACGGAACATCCAAGAATTTGAGAGTACATCTTTTTGACCATAGAAACTATATTTATCCTGCCAAGCTGCTTTATCGTATTCAATGCCTAATACCCATTGGTCATAATTTCCTCTAGTATCATATTCTTTTTTATGCAGTGCCAATCCTGCGGTATACATAGCTGGTATGGTTACATTTCCCGCAGTATTTTTAGTAGAGATAGCAGTATCTAATGGTGTAGAAGCGTTGGCTGTAAAATTACCTGTAGAGCGAACCATATCTTGCTTGCCTTTCATAGTTTGATCTAAGGTAGCAGTGACTCCATAACTTAATGAATATTCAGTTTTTTGTACACCCTTTCCTTTCTGTATTGTATAGATAGGAAATTCTCCTAGCATACCCCATTGGAAAAAAGCGCCTCCGAAAACAGTATTGGTATTAGAGGTAGATTGGAAGAAATAATTAGAATCGGTACTGTTTTGGAATGATTTTATATTTTCAATTTTCTTACGGCCAAAATTATAACCTGTGTTTACGCCCATGCTTAAGTATTTCCATGATTTACCAAAGCCTAAAAAAAGCTGGTTCAATCCACCTTGTCCGATATAATTATTAAAAATGGTATCTCCAGAAGAAATCATTTTTGTTTCGGTTACAGCATAATTTATTTGTGAAATAGGTCTTAGGCCAAAAGCCATACCTGTTTTTTTATTTTTATCTATGGGCACACCTACTACAATATAATTGGGACTTAAGTAAGTAGACTGCTCTCTGCCAGTGGGCGCAGATAATTTCTTTAAAGTATTATTATTGAAGTTCATCCCTAAATCAAAAGTGGTCATATAAATAGTACCATAAGAAGCAGGGTTATTGAAATTGATACTTTGTCCAAAGCTTCCGTTCATGGAAGAAGTGTAAGCAGCAGAAAATCCTCCGATTGCCTGGCTAGTTGCATTCTGACCATTCACAACCTCGGTACCTAAACCATACCTAGAAAAAGGGGAATTGATTTGAGCCTTAGTTGGGGTAATAAAACAAACTAAACCTAGAAAGGGGGTTAACCTAATTATTTTTTTCGCAAATAGCATACAGTCCTTTATATATTAAATTTTGGTCGGCAAATATCCTCTTTTTTAAATGAGGTACAAAATAAGAAATGTCTCCACCGGTTAATAGCACGTTAAAGTTGCCATATTTCTGCTCATATGCTGTAATTATGCCATCTATTTCGGCTGCCATACCCAAAATGACCCCGCTTAGGATATTAGTTTTGGTATCATAACCCACTAAGGGGAACTCGCTGGAAGGGCTAATTAAAGGTAAAAGGGCTGTTTGTTCATGCATTGCCTTGAAGCGCATTTGCATACCTGGGGAGATACTTCCCCCTAAAAAAGCATGGGTATTGTTGATGAAATTATAGGTAATGCAGGTACCTAATGAAATGACTAAATTATGTTCATTAGGATAGATATCTACTGCTGCAGCAATTAAAGCCAACCTATCGGCCCCAATGGTTTCTGGTTTACCAACGGGGGTGGTAAAATTGAGTGCTGTGGCTGGTCCTAGTAAGTGAAACTTTGTACTTTTTGCAAGTAATGTTTCTATGGCCTTGTCATGATGTATGACGGAAGATAAAATGGTTTTTTCGGGAGAAAACTCAGCTACTAATTTTTCAATTTCTTCCAGATTGCCAGTTGCTAAAACACGCAATTCGACAAGCGCTGCATTACTGAAAATAGCTGCTTTTAATCGGGTATTGCCAAAATCAAAACAAATAGAGGTAGACATAGTTTTGCTTATAGTTCAAAAATAATCTCTTTGCCTCAAAGTTTAGGTAAAACAATAGGCAAGTTGCAAAAGTTTTCGGTTATTTGAAGTTCAAAATAAGCGGGCATGAAAATAGCGGGGTTTA
The DNA here is from genome assembly GCA_947380435.1 of Chitinophagaceae bacterium. Classification (GTDB taxonomy): domain Bacteria; phylum Bacteroidota; class Bacteroidia; order Chitinophagales; family Chitinophagaceae; genus Sediminibacterium. The sequence goes on along the minus strand of CANCRC010000008.1, from coordinate 9,322 downwards.
CCATTATAAAAAATGCAGTGATCAATGACTTTCCCATTGTGGAAGCCATCAGGTCCATACTACCCGTAGTGGATGAAATGATTGTTTTAATTGGTGATTCTAGCGACGAAACCATCGCCCTTATTGAAGCCATTGGTGATCCTAAAATTAAAATTCATCATTCTGTTTGGAATAAAAATTTAAGAAAAGGAGGCGCTGTATTAGCAGAAGAAACTGATAAAGCCTTTGCTTTAATTGGTGATGAATATACTTGGGCTTTTTATATTCAAGGCGACGAAGTAGTGCATGAAAAATACCATGCTGCTATAAAAGAAGGCTGTGAAAATTATGCTTTTGATACAGAAGTGCAAGGACTACTGTTTAAATACAAACATTTTTATGGTACTTATGATTATGTAGGCGATAGCAGAAAATGGTATGCACATGAAATTAGAATTATTAGAAATAATAAAGCTATCTCTGCTTATAGAGATGCGCAAGGTTTTAGAATAGGTAGGACCAAATTGCCCGTGGCTAGGGTGGATGCTAGTATTTATCATTATGGCTGGGTGAAAAGTCCTACGCAGATGAGAAAAAAATTAAAAGAAAGTAGTGTGTATTGGAACGACGATCATCAAATGGAAAAAATAAAAGCAAGTCCCGATGATTATGATTTTACAGGCTTTGATTCTTTAGAAAAATTTACAGGCACGCATCCATCAGTGATGCTGGATAGAATTCAAAGACAAAATTGGAAAATTGATATAGATCTTTCTCAAAAAAAGTTTTCCTTTAAAAATAAATGCTTGTACCTTTTTGAAAAATTAACAGGTATTCGACCTTTTGATTTTAAAAATTATAAAATTATCAGAAAATAATGATGCATTCTATTTCCGATATTCAACAGGGGGTGGACAAAGGAGATTTTCTTTTACTTGCCAAGGCCATATCCTTTATTGAAAATAATAAAGAAGGGGCAACCACTTTTTTAGAAGCCTTAGCGCCCGCCAATATTCCTATTATAGGGGTGACGGGCCCTCCCGGTGCAGGAAAGAGCACCTTAATTAATGCTCTTATTAGTACTTGGGTGGAGGAGGGAAAAAAAGTAGCTGTATTATCTGTGGATCCATCTTCTCCTTTTCATCAAGGTGCTATTTTAGGAGATCGTATTCGAATGAAGGATTGGTACTTACATGCACAAGTGTATATAAGGTCGCTGGCTGCAAGAGGACATTTGGGTGGATTGAATAGTGCCATGCTATCCTTGACTACTTTAATGCAGTCTGCAGGCTTTGATTATATAGTGGTGGAAACAGTAGGCGTGGGCCAGTCAGAGGTGGAAATAGCCTCTCTAGCCGATACCACTGTGGTGGTCTTAGTGCCTGAGGCAGGAGATGAAGTGCAAATGATGAAATCGGGTTTAATGGAAATTGCCAATGTATTTGTAGTGAATAAAAGTGACCGACCTAATGCCCAAATATTTGTGAATCATTTAAAGCAAATGATTGCAGAAAATACACCTGCAGAAAATACGCCACAAGTAGTAAGTACGATCGCCACTGAAAGAGAAGGTATTGCAGAATTGTTAAATGTAATTAAAGTACATCAATTAGCGCTGCATGATGGCGCTCAGAAAAATGAAATGCTATTTACCAAAGTGATGCAATTAATAATGGCTAGTAAAATGAATCAGGTAGATATTGAAAAAGTAAAATTGAATTTAGCTTCGGAGTCTAAGAAAGCGCATTTCAATATTTTTAAATTCGCGCAAAGTTTTTATTAAGATTTATCCTGCTTCCACCATTTGAAGGCAACATAACCAGCAATGGCAAAAGGCATAGCTGCTAGGTATACAATACCTGCATTGAAACCCTTTCCAGCTTCTTGTCCAATTTGAGCAGCAGTTTTGGTACAGATAGAACATTGTGCCATAGCACTTAGTACCAATAATTGAGACAGTATTAAAAACGTGATACGTTTCATAAATACTTATTTATTTTCTATGGTCAATAAAGGCTAATAAAAAACCCCTTTAAGGGGCCTTTATTAATAAGTGTTAAGCTTTCGCTTTAGTTGCTTTTTCAGTTTTTGCTGCAGCAGCCTTAGGGGCAGCCGCTTTAGGTGTAGCCACTTTTGCAGCTGCTACTTTAGCGCCTTTGCTAGCCACTTTATGTGGTCTGCTTACGCCAAAAGAACCTTTAAATCTTTTTCCTTTAGCTGTTTTTTTATCTCCTCTTCCCATATTCTTGTTTTTTGTTAATTGTTGATTGGACAGCAAAAATAAAAAAACCCTCGCACATACGAGGGTTTTTTTTCAAAATCTTGTAATTAAGCGATTTTAGTCACTAAAACTATAATTTACCGCTCAATTCTTTACCTGCTTTGAATTTTGCAACTTTCTTAGCTTTGATTTTGATAGCAGCACCAGTTTGTGGATTACGGCCCATACGAGCTGCACGCTTAGAAACTGAGAATGTACCAAATCCTACTAAAGTTACTTTATCTCCTTTTTTCAAGGCTTTTGTAACTGCTTCGATAAATGCATCAACTGCTGCATTTGCTTGTGTTTTTGCGATCTCTGCATTGTCAGCAATGTGAGCGATCAATTCTGCTTTGTTCATAGATGTGTTTTTTATAAGTTTAAAACGATGTAACAAATTTATTGGGTTTTATCAATTGAAAAAATATTTTTTTTAAAATTTCATTTTTATTTTTCCTTTGAAACCCTTAAATAGTAAGGTTTTCGTGCAAAAACACCTAATTCGTTAGTTTAAGTTATTGAAGGTAAAATGACTAAAACCCTTGCTGTCATTGAGTTTCATTGATAATCGGCTGAAATATAAGCCTGCCTTGAGTTTCGGCTATTTAATCTATCCACATTCAATTCACAATTTGCATTTCGGTGCAAAAATAGTAGCATTTTTCACCCCAGGTATGCTGTACTTCCTGTAAATGCTCAGTTGCCTGTAATTCTTGATAGGCCTGCCATAGCTCGATGTTGTCACAATAAAGTTGTAAAGTATAAGTAGGCGATTGGTCGGCATTAACTTTAATTTGATACAATTTATTTTCTTTAAAATTTTGACTTGCCATCACCTTTGGAATAAAATTATTTTTCATCCATTCCAACCATTGAAATTCCAAAGCGGGATCAATCTGAAAACTAATATTATATACTTTCATGTACTGTAGTTTTGTATTTTATTTTATTTCTACAACAATAGGACAGTGGTCACTATGTTTCACCATCGGCAGTATGGTAGCGGCTTTGATGGAACTAGCTAAAGCTTCTGTGGTACATAAATAATCAATACGCCATCCTTTATTTTGTAGTCTCACACTCGGGAATCTTTGTGTCCACCAAGAATACCCGCCTGTGGTGGTAGGATTTATTTTTCTATAACTATCAATCCATCCACCTGCTAAAAATGAATCCATCCAGGCTCTTTCTTCAGGTAAAAAACCAGAAGATTTTTTATTGCCTTTGGGATCATGAATATCTATTTCTTGATGCGCAATATTATAGTCTCCTGCAAGAATTATTTTGGGGCGTTTCTTTTGTAATTTTTTTAAATAGCTTTCAAATTCTTTCAACCACTGGTATTTGTAGGTCTGCCTTTCATCGCCACTACTTCCAGAGGGGAAATAGGCATTAATAATGGTAAGTTCTCCAATATCCACTCTAATCACTCTGCCCTCGAAATCGCTCATGGCATATCCATTGCCAGTTTGCACTAAATCGGGTTTTATCTTACTAAAAACAGCTACACCACTATAGCCTTTTTTTTGAGCGGAAAACCAGCAGACATGATAGCCAAGTGAAGTAAATAAAGAAAGGTCGATATCGTCCTGTGTAGCCTTGGTTTCTTGTACGCAAAAAATATCTACGGGGTATTCGCTTAACCATTCAATAAGCCCTTTTTTAATAGCGGCTCTAATTCCATTAACATTATAACTCACAATACGCATGCAATAGTTTTTTATCCTGGTTGTTGAAATATTTCTGCATAGGCAATGAGTAATAATAACGATTGTAAATTCGAAGGAAGACTTCCTTTTGCCACCATTTGACTAGGTTTTTTATTGCCACTAATGACCATGACCATTAGTTTATCAACAAGGATAGTGGTTATATTATTTTCATAATTCAGTTGAATGCTAAATTCATGGTTAAAAGATATACCTGAAATGACTCTTGATTGAACAATAGGTTGTTTCGCAAAAAATGTACCTAAGGGAGCACTTCGGCTAGAATCGTATCCATTGTATACAATGTCTGGGTAGTAAAATTTTTTTTCTTCTTTCACAAAGTCGTTCACTGTAAAAAAGCCAATACTATCTTTCTCTTGGTAAATGCGATGCGTAACTTCGGGTAAAAATTGAATGGCAAATTTTGGTTTATTGTCATTTGATACGGGTTCGGTAGTAAACTCAATATAGGTATCTAATGTATAATCGATATTATTTTTAATATCGCGAAGTGGCTGTATGACTTGATAGTACTCGTTATTGTTAAATAAAGACCTAGTCTTTTTTAAAGTACTAATAATTTCTTTATAGGGGTTGGTTTCAGATTTGTCTTTATGATTAATTTTTTTTAAAACAGCAGCAGGCACTCTTAAGGCATGCACACCTTCTTGATCGGCAAAGGATATAAATTGCTTGCTCGTGTCAAATAGCGTTCTTGGCATATTGTGCACAAAGGGCATCCAATAATTATCGGTGGCATAAGCCGCTGGAATTTTGACATCAATAAAATCTATATCGTCTCCTTCTGTGTCTAAAAAATTCAATGACTTGGCAATGGCACTGAATACAAGATTGGGCATGCTAGGGGATGTTTTGATAGTATACCCAATGCCTAATGTACCAATAGGGGTAAAGCCTAGCATAATTGTTTTTTGAAAAACGCGTTCTTGCTTTAGATTAAAAATAGAACAGGCAACAAACCAAACGCAATGAATGCTATCTCTTTTTTTTCTTTGTGATAATTTAGCTGAATCATTAGTAACAATCAAATCATTCCTAAAAGCAAATTCGGGGTCCATTTCATATAATTCTAAATAAGCATGGTAGGGGATATCTCTACTAGCCGACCAATTAATTTTTATTTTACCTGGTTGATTTGTTTTAGTAAGTGTAAGATTAAGTGTATTGTAATTTTTCTCTCTTTGCATTTTTAAAGTGACAAAAAGACTGGTATCTAAGGCCTCTAAAAAAGGATTAATATTCGTTGGAATTTGCCAATAGTTAGCAGTGGGGTTTAGATAAGAGTAAGCTTGTATTTGTTCAACGGCTACTAAGGGTAAGGGCTTGCTTGTGCTTTGCGCATTTACCTGCAAGCAGCATAGCAATGAAAAAAGTAAAAATCTGATGGCAATGACTGGCTTCATAATTCCTTTAAAATGATAGCTCAAATTTAGCTTATTTAAAGTACTATGCTTCAATATTTATTATAACTTCAATAATAGAATTTGTTAAATTATTCTCAGCACTCATGAAACCAATAGATCAGCAAAGAATTATTCCAGCCTATAAGCAGTATGACTTAGAGGGCCCCAAGCCCAGGGTGAATGAATTTTTATTTGCCCTTCAAATTTTCGTTCAATTTATTAAAGGGTTTAGAACCTTACATTTTGTGGGTCCCAGCGTGACTGTTTTCGGCTCTGCAAGATTTGATGAAAATAATGTGTACTATAAAATGGCTAGAGAAATTGGGAAGCGAATTGCTGGCCTGGGCTTCACTACCATGACCGGCGGTGGACCAGGTATTATGGAAGCTGCCAACAGAGGGGCTTTTGAAAATGGAGGAACTTCCATTGGTTGTAATATTAAATTACCTTTTGAGCAATCTCCTAATCCTTACACGCAAATTTCACTTACGTTTAATTATTTTTTTATTAGAAAAGTATTGATGGTAAAATATTCCTATGCTTTTATTATTATGCCAGGAGGTTTTGGCACCCAAGATGAATTTTTTGAAACTTTAACCTTAGCACAAACCAAGGTTATAAATGACTTTCCTATTGTGGTTATGGGTAAAGAATATTATAAGCCTTTTCATCATTGGATGGAACACATGATTGCAGAAGGAACTATTGCTGAGGAGGATAAAAAATTTATGTTATTCACCGATAGCGTGGACGAGGCCATGGAGCATATAAGTAAATATGTACGTAAAAATTACAAAGTCAAACCACGCAAACGTTTATGGTGGTTATTTGAAAAAAGATAAGAAATAAAAAAAGGAACTTATTGCTAGGTTCCTTTTTTTATTCGTTAAGTATTCAATAAAGAATAATTCTTTAAAGTATCATTAGTCAATCACTGGTTGTAACCATCTAGTGATATACTCTAAAGGTTTATCTTTTCTTTTGGTATAATCTAACACTTGGTCCTGACTAATTTTACCTAATCCAAAATATTGACTTTGCGGATTGGCGAAATACCAACCACAAACACTAGAAGCTGGGTACATCGCTAGGCTTTCTGTTAAGCTAATACCTGTATTTTTTTCAGCTTCTAATAAATTAAACAAAGTATATTTTTCTGTATGGTCGGGACAAGCAGGATAACCAGGTGCAGGACGAATGCCTACATACTGCTCACTAATTAAAGATTCATTGGTTAAAGTTTCATCGGCAGCATAGCCCCAATATTCTTTTCTAGTTTTAGCATGTAAGTATTCTGCAAAAGCTTCTGCTAATCTATCGGCAAGTGCTTGTAAAATAATTTTATTATAGTCGTCTAAATTTTCTTCAAATTTTTTGATATGTTTTTCAATACCATGAATAGTGACTGCAAAGGCGCCAATAAAATCTTTTTTATTTTCAGTGGCAGGGCAAATGAAATCGGCTAAAGAATAATTGGGTTGACCAACTGTTTTTTTAGCTTGTTGTCTTAAAAAATGCAAGGCTATTTTTTCTTGACCATTTTCTACAAGTACATCATCGTTATTAGAACTAGCTGGCCAGAAACCCACAGCACCTTTGGCTGTTAGCCATTTCTCTTCAATGATTTGAGTGAGTAGTTTTTGTGCATCGGCATATAATTTTGTAGCTACTTCACCTACTACTTTATCTGTTAAAATGGCTGGGAAATTACCATGCAATTCCCAAGCAATGAAAAAGGGTTTCCAATCGATATAGTCTACGAGCACCGATAAGTCGGTGATCTCAATGGCTTTATTACCCGTAAAACTAGGGGCTACTACTTTAAAATTTTCCCAATCTATGACTGCTTTGTTTTGCAAAGCATCTACATAGCTAAGTGATTGCTTAGTTGTTTTTTTATTATCAAAATCGTTCTTCAGTCCTGCGTAGGCTTTTTCTAATTCTAATAAGAAAGGGGCTTTTTGGTCTTTGTTCAGTAAAGAACCTGCCACCGTCACACTTCTTGAAGCGTCTAATACATGTATTACACCATCTCCATATTCTGGCGCAATTTTTACGGCCGTATGCATGCGAGAGGTAGTGGCACCACCAATCATAAGTGGAATAGTCATGCCTCTTCGTTTCATTTCTTTAGCGATATACACCATCTCATCTAAAGAAGGTGTAATTAAACCACTTAGTCCAATAATATCTACCTCTTGCTTTTGTGCTTCTGCTAAAATTTTATCGGCAGGCACCATTACGCCTAAATCAATAATTTCATATCCATTACAGCCGAGTACCACGCCCACAATATTTTTTCCAATATCATGCACATCGCCTTTCACGGTGGCCAGTAATATTTTAGCAGGCCCCTTGCTAGCGCCATTGGGATTAATGGAAGCTAATTTTTTTCTTTCTTTCTCCGCTTCAATAAACGGCGTTAAAACAGCCACACTTTTTTTCATTACCCTTGCACTTTTTACCACCTGTGGTAAAAACATTTTACCTGATCCAAATAAATCACCCACTTGGTTCATGCCCGCCATGAGTGGTCCTTCAATCACTTCTAATGGTTCGCTGTATTGTAATCTTGCTTCTTCTGTATCTGCATCAATATAATCGGTAATACCATTAATTAAAGAATGCGCTAACCTTTCTTCTACGGTGCCTTCTCTCCATGCAGCACTTTTTACTTCTACCTTGCCTTTTGCTTTTACCGTATCGGCGTATTGAATCAAGGCTTCGGTGGCTTCGTTGTTGTCGTTGTTTCTATTTAAAATTACATCCTCACATAAATTTCTTAAGGTAGGTTCAATTTCATCATATACTTCTAATTGACCTGCATTCACAATACCCATATCCATACCGGCTTTCACTGCATGAAATAAAAATACAGCATGAATAGCTTCACGTACGGCATCGTTGCCTCTAAAAGAAAAAGAAACGTTGGAAACACCACCACTTACTTTAGCTAGCGGCATTCTTTGTTTAATAACGCGAGTAGCTTCAATAAAATCGACTGCATAATTATTATGCTCTTCAATACCTGTAGCCACCGCAAAAATATTGGGGTCAAAAATAATATCTTGAGCATCGAATCCTACTTGTTCTACTAATATTTTATAAGCGCGCGCGCAAATTTCAATTTTACGGTCCTTTGTATCGGCCTGCCCTACTTCATCAAAAGCCATTACAATCACTGCAGCGCCAAATGCCTTACAGATATGTGCTTGTTCAATAAACTTAGCTTCACCTTCCTTCATAGAAATAGAGTTCACAATACATTTTCCTTGCACACATTTTAAACCCGCTTCAATAATTTCAAATTTAGAGCTATCAATCATGATAGGTATCTTGGCAATATCGGGTTCGCTTTGTACTAAATTTAAAAAAGTAGTCATGGCTTTCACACCTTCTAGTAAAGCGTCGTCCATGTTCACGTCAATAATTTGTGCACCACTTTCTACTTGTTGTCTTGCAACAGACAAAGCTTCTTCATATTGGTTCTCGCGAATAAGTCTTGCAAATTTTTTAGAACCCGTTACATTGGTTCTTTCCCCTACGTTCACGAAATTAGTTTCAGGACGAATAATTAAAGGTTCTAGTCCTGCTAATCTTAAATAAGGTTTAATATGTATTATTTCTTCACTCATAATTTAAATAGTTGGGTCTAGAATAGGAAGTGAACGGGGTGTAATATTTTTTACATTGTCTGCCATATGTTTGATATGGTCTGGGGTAGTACCGCAACAGCCACCAACAATATTTACAAATTTATTTTTCGCCCATTCTTCAATAAAATGTGCTGTTTGATGGGGTTCTTCATCATATTCTCCCATGGCATTCGGTAGTGGTGGTTTGGGATATGCCGATGTATAACAAGATGCGATTTGAGAAAGCTCTTCAATATGACTTCTCATTTCTTGCGCTCCTAATGCACAGTTTAAGCCTACGCTTAAAGGTTTAGC
>CANCRC010000007.1 GCA_947380435.1 Chitinophagaceae bacterium | reverse complement strand
AAAGAAAGCTTTCTCAATGATTTTATTAAAAGTGGAAGCTGCTGGAATTGATTTTGCATTAGGGTGCAAATATCCTTTATGTAATTTAGAAATCTTAAGAACTAGCCTGTTTTTTTGAAGAAAATAGATGAACGGAGCCTTTAAAGGTTAAACCAATAGCTGAACTTAAAGATAAGGGCCCTGTTTTTATTTTTAAAAAGAGGGTCGGTAAAGTAGTTATCGGTGTAAACCAAGAAGAAATCACTCATAGGTTTGAACCTGAATTGTAAGCGACTATTAATATTGAAGTTATTGCTCTGTGTATTGTATTGTACAAAAGTGGTCCAGAATAATTTAGTGCTGAAATTCCATTCTACTCTAGGTTGCAGCAATACTAAATTGGTACTACCATAGGGGTTCGGAAATACGATATTGTTAAATTGAGCACTTAATAATACTTTAAAATGGGGTTGGTTTCTGTAAGTAATTCCCATGGCAATTCCTTTTACTTCCCCATTGTAAAACTGTCCAATATTCAACATGCTTTCTATTCCAAAAGCTTTTCTCATATCAGACATGTATTTCATTACAATTTGATTATACACATAATGACCCGCTGGTAAGGGTACTCCGTCTGTAAAAGAAATTGGATATAATAAATTAACTACTGTATTTGTAAGGTCAAGTGTGAAATTAGAAGATTTTTTGAATTGAAAATCGGATCCTAATTTGGTATCGGCTTGGTTAATAGAATTATCGGGATGCAGGGTTGTGAAATTCTCAATTTTCAAAACCATTTTACCAATGGACCCTTTTTCAGGAAATAATTTATAACTCAATGAATTGAATAAATTTTTAAAACCCACTCGAATAGTCGTATCTCTTAAAGCGTCATAATTATCAATACCTTGAACAAAACCCATGTCGGTGTAATAATTTTTACCAAGGCTTCCAATAAGACTTATATAAGACCACTTTCTTGAATTAGTAGAAAACCCAGTACTTGCATAAATATCGTCATCATTAATGCCTGACTTAATAGATTTATTGACATCGGTCCAGGTTCTAAAGGTTCCTTCAGCATTAGAGTAATCAAAACTAATTCCTGCATTTCTACCATATTTATCTAATGGATTTTTTTTAGCATCGGCTTCGGAAATAAAATTTTCTCTATTTAAAAAATAAGTTTTAATAACAGAACGCTTCAATACACTTCTTTGTAAAGTAAAGGCAGTGAAATTCTCGGCAGCGTAATTGCCTTGTTTGCCGGTTTGCATATTCATCATACCAATACGGGTAGCAGGGTCTAAATTTCCAGACATTCTTGCTCCGAATAAAATAGGAATTTTATTACCGTCTTTATCTAGTCCTATAGTTCTAGAATAAAATGGTCGTATAAAAGGCATACCAAAATCAGAAAACAAATCTGAATTTTCTAGAAAGAATCCGCGTTTTTCTGGAAGAAAAATATCGAACCTGGTAAGATTGGTTACTTGTTGGTCTACTTCTACTTGAGAGAAGTCGGGGTTCACTGTTAAGTCTAAATTTAGAGAAGCGTTCAAAGCTACTTTGGCATCAAAACCACCGGTAGCATTAGTGTTCAGAGACTTTCCATTTTCTTGATCTTCCCCACTAGCGCCCGATATAAAAGGCAGAAAAATAATATTATTTTTTGAACTGGGTGTAGCTGCGGGCCAGTTTAATAAGCCTAAATAACCTATATCATAAGCTTTAAAAATAGGAGGCACTTTTGTCCAGGTACTGTACTCATTATTTTTTGCATCGGCTCTTAAAAAATTAATACCCCATTGTAATTGTTTGGGATCATACCTGATAGATTTTAAGGGAATCATTATTTCAGCAATCCAATAAGTGCCATAATCCTTGGTGGCAGAAAACCATTTGGTATCCCAACTCCAACTAGGCTTTTCTTGAAAACTTAAACTTAGTTGATCTTCTGATTGTACATTTAAGGCGCTCAATAAAAAATAAAAACCGTTGGTTTTTTTATTTAAGGGATCAATCATAATACCCACAGCATCATTTCCTTCATTACCAATATCTCTTTTTAAACCTCTTATAACAGCTGTGCCACTATCATAGACTTTAAATCCAAAATAAATATTTTCATTATCGTAAGTAAATCTTACTTCTGTTTGACGTTTAGCTTCTCCAATATCATTGGGAAATTTTTTCTTAAAATCCTTGGCTACTTCAGTAGTGGCCCAAACAGGTTCATCTAAAATGCCATCAATTTTAATTTTAGCCGTGGTGGGTTGAATATGTAGTTGAAAGCTTTTTTGAAAATCTGAAATATTTTGAGCTTGGAGCTGGCCAATCCATAATACTAAACCTAAAAACATACTCAGTTTTCTGTATGATTGCAGGTATATAGAAAGGCTCAGCTTTGGATATTTCATTAGGGTGCAAATATCTAACATGTAATTAAAACAGCCTTAATAAGTTGCCATAATTCAATAAAAAAAGGGATAAACGGGCTGCTATTCGTCCAATAAATCGGGTCTGCGCTGTTTTGTACGTAAAATGGCCTGTTCCTGCCTCCACTGATCTACTTTTTTAGGGTCGCCAGTGAGTAAAATAGGTGGCACATTCAAACCTCTAAATTCAGCGGGTCTTGAAAAAACAGGTGGGGCTAATAAATTATCTTGAAAAGAATCGGTTAAGGCAGAGGTTTCATCATTTAATACACCAGGAATAAGTCTTCCAATGGCATCTACTACCACAGCGGCTGCTAATTCTCCACCACTTAATACATAATCGCCAATGGATATTTCTTTGGTTACATATAAGTCTCGAATTCTTTGATCAATACCTTTATAATGTCCGCAGATAATTAATATTCTATTTTGTAAAGAAAGTGTGTTGGCTTGCTTTTGATTAAAACGCTCGCCGTCGGGTGTCATAAAAATAATTTCATCAAACTTGCCCGCTTCTTGTAATTGGTCAATGGCGTTGGCTAAAGGTTCACAAACCATTACCATACCAGCACCTCCTCCATATTGGTAGTCATCCACCTGACCATGTTTATTAATAGCCCAGTCTCTTAGGTTATGCAATTTTATTTGGAGCAAACCTTTCTCCTGTGCCCTTTTCATCATGCTATGTTCAAAGGGGCTAGCTAAAAGTTCTGGCAGTACTGTTAAAATTTCAATGGTCATATGGTAAAGATAAAAGAATCCAATGGACTTTATTTAATCTAATAATTCCCCTAAATCGCGTCTGTCTTTTTTAGTAGGCCTTCCTATTTTACTCAAACGCTTACCGGTATGAAAAGAAGCGGCTACTTGATTCACTCTTTCTAATTCCTCAACAGGGGTAAGGTCTTCATAATATTTGATGGCTTCTGCATAAGCCAATCTTCCTTCTAATACTTGGGTTACTCTAATCACCCAATTCTTATGCTCTGTTCTTGCTTCGTACTCATCGCCAATAACTACATTACGAGATGCTTTTACGGGCTCGCCTTTTATTTTAACACGGCCTTTGTCAATGGCTTCGGTGGCCTGACTCCTTGTTTTAAAAATACGAATAGACCATAAGTACTTATCTAAGCGTACTTTTTTCTTTTCCGTTTTGATGATATCAGCAGCTTTCATGCTTAGGCTTGTTTTTCTGCAAAAAATTGATGGAAGTAAGGAATGGTTTCAATGCCTTTGTAAAAATTTACAATATCATATTTTTCATTTGGGCTATGTAAATTATCACTATCCAATCCAAAACCCATAAATACAATTTTCACGCCTAATTCTTTTTCAAACAAAGAACAAATAGGAATACTGCCTCCGCCACGCACAGGAATAGGGTCCTTGCCAAAAGTAGTGGCAATGGCTTTAGCTGCACTTTTATATTCATGTGAATCGATAGGGGTGATATAAGGCTCCCCTCCATGATGTTCAAAAGCATTTACCGTAATATTCGCAGGTGCAATTTTTTTAAAGTGCGCAAGTACCATGGCCGTTATTTTTTCAGCCGATTGATTAGGTACTAAACGGCAAGATATTTTTGCAAAAGCCTTAGAAGGTAAAACAGTTTTAGCACCTTCTCCAGTGTACCCGCCCCAAATTCCATTCACTTCTAAAGTTGGGCGTATACCTGTTCTTTCATTGGTGCTGTATCCTTTTTCACCCCATACATTTTGTATACCTAAGTCGGTTTTGAATTCATTTTCATCAAAGGGCGCTTCTGCCATTTTTTTTCTTTCTGCATCGGTGGATACAATTACATCATCATAAAATCCTGGAATAGTGATATGATTATTTTCATCATGACAAGAAGCAATCATTTTTGAAAGAATGGTAATAGGGTTGGCCACTGCACCGCCATACACACCACTATGTAAGTCCCTATTCGGTCCTGTAATTTCTAGTTCGATATAACTTAAACCTCTTACGCCAATATCAATGGAAGGAGTATCCATACTAATCATTGCCGTATCACTAATTAAAATAACATCGGCCTTTAATAAATCGGTATGTGTTTTAACAAAGGCTGCAAGATTAGGGCTACCAATTTCTTCTTCCCCTTCAATAATAAATTTAATATTCGTGCAAAGAGAATTCGTCTTAGTCATAATTTCTAATGCTTTCACATGCATATAAAATTGTCCTTTATCATCGCAAGCGCCACGTGCAAATATTTTGCCATCCTTAATAGTAGGATCAAAAGGGCTGCTATGCCATAACTCTAAAGGTTCTGCCGGTTGCACATCATAATGGCCATAAACAAGCACAGTGGGTAGTTCAGGATCTACATTAATTTCAGCGTAAACTATTGGATGGCCTTCTGTTTCATAAATTTTTGTAATGGGTGCGCCTGCTTCTTGTAAAGATTTTTCTACTGCTTTAGCGCAAGCTAGCATATCGCCATTGTGCTCGGTTTTTGCACTTACACTGGGTATGCGTAATAAGGCTAATAACTCCTCTAAAAAACGGTCTTTATTTTTTTCTTGATATTCGATCCATGCTTTCATATGCTATAATTTTTACAATAAAATTTTATAATGCTTATTTATGCTAATTGATGTTTACTATCTGATAAAACATTTTCTAAATTCCAATTTAATTTTTTTTCAAAAGCTGCCTTTCTTTTTTCACATGCTTCAATAGTGCAAATAGGACAGCTAAAAGGCATACAGCCATCGGTGTGTACAAAAAATTCCACGCTGTCTCCAAATTTATTTTTTATAAGCCTAGTAAAATCATCTACTGCACCATGCGCTTCATGTACATTAAAATACCAAGGCACTGTTAAGTGGCAGTCGATATGCATTAATGCACCATATTTTATAACTCTTAAATTATGCAGGTCAATCCATTTTTCATTCCTTGATAAATTAATTTCTGCAATGACTTCTTCCAATAATTCCATGTCCGCTTCGTCCATAATGCCAGCCAGGGATTGCCTTACAATTTTATAACCATCATAAATTACATAGATACCTAAAAGGAGTGCAATGATGGCATCAATTTTTTCATAGCCTGTAATAAGTAATAAAATAATTCCAATGGCAACAGATGCGGTCGTAAAAAAATCGATTTGAAATAATTTACCAGAAGATAAGATGGCTAATGATTTATTTTTTTTGCCAATGCGATTTAGGACTAGAGCAGTTACTAAATTAATAACAGCAATAAGAATTAATAATCCAATACCATTATTTAGATTGTGTAAGGTAACGGGATGAATAAAACTGTCGATGGCTTTATAAATAATTAAACAACCTATGCCTATGATTAAACTTCCTTGAAATGCAGCAGATACGAATTCTGCTTTACCATGACCGTAAGGATGGTCCTTATCCTTGGGCTTGGAAGCCACCAACAAACTATAGGAGCCCACTAAGGTAGCCACAATATTTACCACACTTTCTAGTGTGTCAGATAAAACCGACAAGGAGTGTGTTAAAGCATATGTAACTACTTTAAGTAAAAAAACAACAATACTTAAAGCTGTTACAAAATATTGAACTTTCAAATTTTGTTTAGAATAAGGCACGTTGGAATTATTTTTTAGTGATTGCCTCGGCGTATTTTTTTTGCGCAAATTCCCAATTCACTAAGTTCCACCAAGCGTTGATGTAGTCGGGACGTTTGTTTTGATATTTTAAATAATAAGCATGTTCCCAAACATCTAAACAAAGTATAGGGGCGCCTTTTGTTTCCGCTATATTCATAAGTGGGTTGTCTTGGTTAGGCGTAGAGCAAACAGCTAAACTATTATCTGCTTTCACTATTAACCAAGCCCAACCGCTACCAAATCTTGTTTTAGCCGCATCGCCAAAAGCGGTTTTAAAATTCTCCAATGAACCAAAACTTTTATTAATGGCTTCTGCTAATTCACCAGTGGGTAAAGTGGCAGGAGCAGGTTTCATCACCTGCCAAAACATTTCATGATTAAAATGGCCGCCTGCATTATTTCTCATTTTTACCGAATAGGATGAAATGGTATTTAATAGTTGCTTCAAATTTGTTTGTGTAGTATCTAGTTTTTCTGCAAGCGCTGCATCTGCTAAATTTTTAGCATAAGTAGCTGCATGTTTTGTATAATGTATTTCCATGGTCATAGCATCAATAAATGGTTCCAATGCAGCATAGCCATAATTTAAAGGCTGTTGTGCGTATTCATTTGCAGCCATGAAAGCACTAGACGGAAAATTTATTTTTGACATTAGGGGCATTGCAGCAAGGGCCATACCCGCTTTACCAGAAGTAGCGATAAACTGACGTCTGTTTTGAGTTGATTTTGACATGGTATTATTTTTTAAAGTACTTCTGTAAAGTTACTTTAATTGGCTGTAAAAGTCGGTAGTAAAATTCCTGGTTAAATAGCTGGGAATCGCGCATGGCCTTATAGGTTAAGAACAGGCCAACTGGTATTAAAATAATAGAAGACATCCACATGCCAGAGAAGACATCCCACTGCCCAGATTTAGCTAATTTCTCTCCAAAATTATTGAGTAAGAAAAATAGGACAAAGAAGATAATGGCTAAAACCAAGGGGGTACCTAGTCCTCCTTTTCTAATAATGGAACCCAGTGGAGCGCCTATTAAAAAAAGTACAAAGCAAGCAAAGGATAATGTAAACTTTCGATGCCATTCTATTCCATGTAAAGAACTTGCTTTTTTATTTTCTTTATAAGTATCTGAGATGGCCGTAAGATTATATAAAAGGGAGGAGAATTGATAGCCCGAGGTGAGTTGAATACTGCTTATTAAAGAGTCGGGAATAAGTTTGTCAAAGCTTTTTAAAGGGGTAATATTTTTCTTTGCAGCAAATAACTGACCACTATCCTTAAAGTTCATGAACTTTAAATAGGAAGCCACATCGGCATTGGTCTTTTTAATAAAGTAGGCGTCTTTGTTTTGTAAAGAATCCATGGCCTTACTCAGTTGTCTAACGCTTAACATTTTTGGATCGTACAAAATATCACTACTCTTATTCATCTGAAAACTTTTCAGGTCAAATATTTTTTTGTACTCTTTAAAATACAGCCTGGTGAATTCTGTATTAGTGGTACTGCGTGCTCCTCTTTCTTGATAGCGCCATCCATTATACATTACAAATTCTAAAAACTTTTTATTGGTAGAGACACGCATCACGCCCGACTCCGCCATGATTAAATTATCTTGTAGTCCAAATCTTTTTTCAAAGATGGTAATATTATGCATGACACTATCATTCGATTCTTTCTTGCCTAATTTAATTACATAACCATCTATTTTATCATAAAATATACCTTCCTTTAAATCAATGGCAGGCTTGGCTACAATGATTTCATATTTCAAATTGGTAAGCTTCATTTGCGTTACCGGTATAATATTATTGGAAAATAAAAAAGCAATTCCTGCTAAAAAAATAGTGAACAAAAATAGCGGACGCATAAAGCGTATAAGTGGAATACCCGCCGCCTTAATGGCAATGAGCTCAAAGCTCTCACCTAAATTCCCAAAGGTCATGATAGAAGAAAAAAGTAAGGCTAAGGGAAGTGCCGTGGTGAATGTACTTACAGAAACTAATCCTACTAATTCCAAAATAGTAAATAGGTCTAGTCCTTTACCCACTAAGTCATCAATGTATAACCAAAAGAATTGCATGGTCAGCACAAAAGTTGAAATGGTGAGTGCTGCCAAAAAAGGGCCAATGAAGGCTTTAAGAATTAGTATGTCTAATTTCTTGAACAAAATTGTAGGTGCTAACTACCTATACGATGAAAGAGTTCTTTGATCTGATATTCCCAAAGTCGGCTTTGATCTTTGACTTCGTTTTTCTCAGCAAAATCTTTCACGATTAAAATAGTTTGATTTGAAATTTCAGTTTTTTCAATTCTAAATTCGAAGTATTCATTCTTCTCGCCATGCAACCATCTAAACTTTATAAATTTATCAGGCTCTTGGTCCACTAATTCTGCTTTCTCTGGCACACCTTTATTCCATGAAAAACTAAAAACATTTTCCCATTCGTCTACTTTGTCCGCAAACCATTCTTGTAATCCAGAGGCAGTGGATAAAAATTCAAATAAAATATTGGGTGAACATCTCACCGGAAATTCAAGTGTAAATAATTGTTTCTTACTCATATATAACTAGCTCCTCTTAAAAATTGATTCGTTTGATGCAATAATATTAAATAAAGGTTAGGTTCCAAGTATTTTTTATTCTTTATTAGTTAACAAACTGCCAAGACATATATAGAGTATTATCTAAATTGGCATAAGTATTTGAAATTCAACATCTTATATCATATTACAATACGCTGTAATTTCCTAATTTTAACGTATTTATACCTTTTTAATTCATGATGCATGACTCATTATGATCACTTATCTTTGCTCCCCTTAATGATGTATGTATGTTTAATAGTTTGAGTGAAAAATTAGAATCTGCGTTTAAGCACCTAAAAGGGCAGGCGAGAATTAATGAATTGAATGTTGCCAATACCCTAAAAGATATCCGAAAAGCTTTGTTGGATGCCGATGTCAATTTTAAAATAGCCAAAGAATTTACAGATAGTATTAAAGAAAAGGCCATTGGTGCCAAAGTTATTAATGCCATTAGCCCAGGACAATTGATGGTGAAAATTGTGCAAGATGAGTTAACGGCCTTAATGGGTAATGAAGCTTCCTTGATGGACCTTTCCAAAAGCCCCACCATTATTTTAGTAGCGGGTTTACAAGGTTCTGGTAAAACTACTTTTTCTGGTAAGTTGGCTAACTATTTAAAGGCACAAAAAAAATCTCCTTTATTAGTAGCTGCCGATATTTATCGCCCTGCAGCCATGGATCAACTAACTTTATTAGGAGAACAAATTGGAGTAGATGTTTTTGTAGAAAGAGAAAATAAAAATGCAGTCTCTATTGCACAAAATGCATTGGTCTATGCCAAAGCAAATAATAAAAATGTAATTATTATTGATACGGCGGGGCGTTTAGCGGTGGATGAAGTAATGATGAATGAAGTGGCTGCTATTAAAAATGAAATTCAACCTCAAGAAATATTATTCGTTGTAGACTCAATGACAGGGCAGGATGCAGTGAATACAGCTAAAGTTTTTAATGAGCGTTTAGATTTTACAGGCGTAGTATTAACCAAGTTAGATGGTGATACTAGAGGGGGTGCGGCCTTGTCTATTAAGTACACCGTGAATAAACCTATTAAGTTTATGAGCAGTGGTGAAAAATTAGATACCCTTACTGTTTTTCATCCAGAGAGAATGGCGCAAAGAATTTTAGGCATGGGAGATATAACTTCCTTGGTTGAAAAAGCGCAATCGCAATTTGATGAAGCAGAAGCTAAAAAATTAGAAAAGAGAATTCGAAAAAATCAATTTGATTTTGAAGATTTTTTAACGCAGATACAGCAGATCAAAAAAATGGGCAATTTAAAAGATTTAATGGGCATGATTCCAGGCATGGGCAAAAGCTTAAAAGATGTAGACATTAAAGACGATGCTTTTAAAGGAGTGGAAGCCATTATTCAATCGATGACTGTTTTGGAAAGAAGAAATCCGGATTTACTTTCAACTAGTCGCAAACAAAGAATTGCCAAAGGGGCAGGAAAGGATATTGGAGAAATCAATGCTTTTATGAAGCAGTTTGACCAAATGAAGCAGATGATGAAGCAGATGTCATCGGGGGCAATGGCAGGTAAAATGCCTGGTTTGAGACGCTAATTTTATCCTAAGTCATTGATAATCATATATTAATAGGTTTTAAACCCCTTTTTCCTTTGTTTATTCGGTGGTTTTTACTATATTTGCACCCGGTTAACCCTATTTAATAACGCCTATAAATTTCTATTTAACATGGCAGTAAAGATGAGACTACAACGTCACGGTAGTAAAAAAAGGCCTTTCTACTTTATAGTAGTGGCTGACGGACGTGCACCAAGAGATGGTAAATTCATCCAAAAAATTGGTACTTACAACCCATTAACAGTTCCTGCAACTATCCAATTGGATCGTCAAAAGGCATTGGAGTGGTTAAACAAAGGTGCTCAACCTACAGACACCGTTCACAGAATTTTATCTTTCAAAGGAGTTCTTTATTTGAAACATTTACTTCGTGGAGTAAAATTAGGTTTGTTTGATGATGCAACCGCAATGGAGAAATTCCAAACATGGTATGCAGCACATGAAATAAAAATTGCAAGCACTAGTGATACACACAAAAAAGCAGAAGCTGCTAAAAAAGTGTATGTACCTGTTGCTAAAAAAGTAGCAGAGCCAGTAGCTGAAGAAGTTGCTGCACCAGTTGAAGAGGAAGCTGCACCAGCAGCAGAGGCAACAACAGAAGAGACGCCTGCTGCAGAATAATTTTAAAATTAATCTAGCTTTATAAAAGCCCCTGGTTCCTATCAACGGAATTGGGGGTTTTTTTTGAAAATGATTTTGTCGATAAATGAATTAAATTAGCAAATGAGTCAGTACATACATATAGGAAAAATTGTGGCACCGCATGGAATTACTGGCCATGTTATTATTGAACATGCCTTGGGCAAGCCCATTCATTTTAAAGGTATTGATGCCATTTTTGTAGAAAAAAATGCAGCAAGTTTTATTCCCTATTTTATTCAAAGCGCTGCTGCTAAAACAGATACCATTACACATTTGCAATTGGAAGGCATTAATAGTAGAGAAGCTACTGCCATGCTTTTAGGTAAAAAAGTATGGTTACCTCAAGATGAATTTCAAAAATTAGTGGATAAGCAATCTCCTTTGGCCTTGCTAGGCTACACGGTGGTGGAAGCTGGAAAGTCTTTAGGTGTTATTCAAGAAGTGATTGAACAACCTCATCAATTAATGGTGACTATATTATACCAAGGCCAAGAAGCCTATATTCCTTTGCATGAGGAAAGTTTAAAAGCGGTGAACCATAAGGCGAAAACCATTAGCGTTGAACTACCCGATGGCTTATTGGATTTATATACGCTGCCTCCTACTGAAAAATAAATATACAAAAGTCTACTAAATTAGTAGGAAATACATATCTTTGTGTTCTCTTTCTCATTATCTATTGATATTAAATAAGAGGGATGAGATTATTCACACACAAAAAAATAAAATATGAGTTTAAGACTAGGGGATATTGCTCCCGATTTTAAAGCAAAAACAAGTACTGGTGATATTAGCTTTCATCAATATTTAGGTGACAGTTGGGGCATTTTATTTTCTCATCCTGCCGACTTCACTCCGGTTTGTACCACCGAATTAGGGCGCACTGCTGCTTTGCAAGAAGAGTTTGCAAAACGCAATGTAAAAGTATTAGCCTTAAGTGTTGATGGAGTAGAAAGTCATCATAAATGGATAAAAGATATTAACGAGACACAACATGTAACAGTGGGTTTTCCTATTATAGCCGATGAAGATAAAGCAGTTGCCAATGCTTATGATATGATACACCCCAATGCTTCTGAAACTTTTACGGTTCGTTCTTTATTTATTATTGGTCCTGATAAAAAAATTAAATTAACCTTAACCTATCCAGCTTCTACAGGAAGAAATTTTGTAGAAGTATTAAGAGTTATTGATTCTTTGCAGTTAACAGCCAACTATAGTGTAGCCACACCTGCAAATTGGGTGGAAGGGGAAGATGTCATAGTAGTGCCTGCTGTTAAAACAGAAGACGCCCTCCTTAAATTCCCTAAAGGACTCAATATAGTAAAACCTTATTTACGTTATACCCCGCAGCCGAATAAATAAGCAAAACCCTATAAGGTAGTGAACGATTCAGTAAACAGTGTGTCACTGGTGATTCGAGTTATTGCCTAATAAATTAAACCTCCGCTATAAAAGGCTGAGGTTTTTTTGTATATTTAATCTCTAAATAATTTAAGTATGAAGCATTTTTTATTCAGTGTATCTTTTCTGCTTTTAGTCATTACTAGCCAAGCACAAAAAACCTATTTGCAATGTGGTCAATTAATTGATGTAAGACAATTGCAAGTATTAAAAGAAAAAACAATTGTCATTGAGGGTAATAAAATTACGGATGTACTAGATGGGTATCAAATAGGCACTGCTGCTGATAAAGTAATGAACTTAAAAACAAGTACTGTCATGCCAGGTTTAATGGATATGCATGTGCATATTGAAAGTGAAACCAGTCCCAATCATTATTTAGAAGGCTTTACATTAAACGATGCAGATGTTGCATTTGGTTCATTAAAATTTGCGGAAAAAGATTTAATGGCCGGATTTACTTCAGTGAGAGATTTAGGAGGTTCGGGTGTGAATATTGCTTTAAGAAAAGCAATTCAAAAAGGGGCTGTGATTGGACCGCGTATTTATACAGCTGGAAAATCTATTGCGACCACAGGTGGTCATGCCGATCCTACCA
Organism: Chitinophagaceae bacterium; assembly: GCA_947380435.1. Taxonomy (GTDB): domain Bacteria; phylum Bacteroidota; class Bacteroidia; order Chitinophagales; family Chitinophagaceae; genus Sediminibacterium. The sequence goes on along the minus strand of CANCRC010000007.1, from coordinate 19,959 downwards.
ATAACTATAGAAAAGATATAATGGGTGACCCTGGTCCTAAAGAAGGTGTGATCAATGGCCCAGAAGATGCTTACAAAGCAGTAAGGCAAAGATATAAAGAAGGATCTGATGTCATTAAAATTACAGCAAGTGGTGGCGTATTAAGTATGGCTGCGAATGGAGAAAATCCTCAGTTTACAGAAGAAGAAGTAAAAGCCATTGTGGCGGCTGCAAAAGATTATGGATTTAAAGTAGCTGCACATTGTCATGGTGTGGAAGCAATGAAACGTGCTATTCGTGGTGGAGTTAGTTCAATTGAGCATGGTACTTTAATGGATGAATCGGTATTTCCTTTAATGAAACAATATGGTACTTATTTAGTGCCTACTATTATTGCAGGAAGATCTGCTGCAGATTCTGCAAAAATTCCAGGCTATTATCCGTCCATGGTTACTAAAAAAGCTTTGGAAATTGGGCCCAGAATTCAAGCTACTTTTTCTAAAGCCTATAAAGCAGGTGTGAAGATTGCATTTGGTACAGATGCAGGTGTGTATGCACACGGGAAAAACTGGATTGAATTTAGATATATGGTAGAAGGAGGTATGCCCATTCTTGAAACTATTCAAGCTGCTACTTGGAATGCTGCCGACTTAATGGGTACGCAGGCTATCTTAGGAAGTATTGAAAAAAATAAATTAGCGGATATTATTGCAGTGCCTGGAGACCTTACAAAAAATATAGAACTAATGGGTCAAGTGAATTTTGTAATGAAGGATGGGGTAGTGTATAAGAACACACTTAAATAAAAAGTAAAAAGAGATTATATAAAAAATGAAATGAAGATTATTATTCTTTATTCCATTTATCAAGTTGCTGTAAAGTAGCTGTTAAATCTTTTGGTAAAGGAGCTTCTATATGAAGCTCTTTTTCTTTGTAGATAAACGATAGTGAATGTGCATGCAAAGCTTGTCTAGCGAGTAATGGCCTTTCTTCCTCTTCTGCTTTACTTAGCTTAAAGTTTTTCTTTTTAATGGAAGATAATAATAGTTTCTCACCGTCTCCATATACATCATCGGCTACTATGGGATGTCCCATTTGTTTAGCATGCACGCGTATTTGATGCGTGCGGCCTGTATGAATTTGAAAATTGAGCCAAGCATAGCGCTTGTAATAAGTAAGTACCTGATAAGTAGTTAAAGCTATTTTTCCTTTTGCATGAATGACCATGGTTCCTTTTTTCCCAGGATGTTCCATAATAGGTTGGTCAATACTTCCTTCTGCAGGAGGTCTGCCTAAAACCAAGCCTAGGTATTTTTTTTCAATACTTCTTCCTTCAAATAATTCACTTAATAATTTATGCGCTTCTGCATTTTTTGCAAATACAATTAAGCCACTCGTAAATTGGTCTAAACGGTGTACAGTAAAAATTTCTCCGTATTTTTCTTGCAATAAAGATTTTAGGGATACTTCTTTCCCAAAACGGTCTGGGATGCTAAATAAACCAGCGGGTTTATTTAATACAATCATATCCTCGTCTTCAAATAATATAGATAACATGTAAAACTTAGTTGGAAGATTTTCTGGTAAATGATTTATTCAAAAACTTAAGCAGCCTTACTTCTTTCTCTGCTAAAAAACGCCATTTGCCACGGTCCACATTTTTCTTAGTTAAGTTGGCAAACATCACTCTATCTAAATGTCTTACATCGTAGCCTAAATGTTCAAAAATACGACGCACAATTCTATTGCGGCCGCTATGAATTTCAATACCAATTACATTTTTAGAAGTATTCGATAAATAACTTACTGCATCGGCTGCAATAAAACCATCTTCTAATTCAACACCTGCAGCAATAGACTCCATATCGGCCTTGGTCACCGGTTTATCTAAAGTAACTTCGTATATTTTTTTTATCTCGTAAGAAGGATGTGTTAATTTTTGTGCAAGGTCGCCGTCATTGGTTAAAATTAAAACACCTGTTGTATTTCTATCTAAACGACCCACCGGAAACATTCTTTGTGTAGTCGCGTGTTTAATAATATCTAAAACAGTTTTTCTTCCTTCTGGGTCTGAAGCGGTACAGATATAATCCTTTGGTTTATTTAATAAGATATATACCGGCGTTACTTGTAGCTGTAATACTTTACCTTTTAATCTTACTACATCTTTATACTTCACTTTATAGCCTGGTTCTAAAACGGTATCACCATTTACTGCCACATGTCCTGCCTTCACCAATTCAGCGGCTTCTCTTCTACCCGATATACCTGCATGTGCAATGTATTTATTCAAAGGCATTTGTTCAAAAGGGGCATCGGCAGCTGCGGTTACCTTGCCAATAGAGGCTGTTCTTTTTTCATCCGCCTTGTCCATAGATGCTGGCGTTCTTTTATTAGTGAACTTAGATTTAGCAGGAAAGGGGCTAGCTAATTCACCATATTTAGGGGCCTCTCCTTTTTTTACATAAGAAGTAGCTGTTCTTTTAGAAGCAGGGGGAATTCTTTTATTATTGCCTAAGGGTTCAACAGGAATACCTCTTTCTTTGTCTTTTTTTCTTTGACGCATGGCTTCTCCAGCCGCCCTCATTTCAATTTTAGCTTTCTTTTTCTCTTGTCTATATTCTTCTTTAACCGCGCTTCCTTTTTTCTTATTAGAAAACTTATCAAAGTTGTCGGATCTTTTTTGATTCATGCGTCCTACTATTAAAAATTATCTTTATTGGCTAATTGTCCGCAGGCCGCATCAATATCCTTTCCTCTACTATGTCTTACGCGCACATTCACTCTATTTTTTTGTAAAATTTCCACAAATCTTTCAAAGCCGGCTTCGTCTGGTTTGTCAAAAGGAAAAATATCCACTGGGTTGTATTCGATGACATTGATTAAATCGGCAGGCACTTGTCTGTAAATTTTAGTGAGTTCTTCTGCGTCTTTTTCTGAATCGTTAAAGTCTTTGAATAAGATATATTCAAAAGTCACTTCAGTGCCTGTCTTTTTATAAAAGTAATTAATGGCTTCAACAAGTCCTTTGATATTATTGCTTTCGTTAATCGGCATAATTTCATTACGCTTTTTATCGTTAGCGGCATGCAAGGAAATGGCTAATTTAAATTTCACATTATCGTCTCCTAATTGTCTAATTTGTTTTATAAGACCTGCCGTGGAGACTGTAATTCTTTTAGCACTCATACCTAATCCGTCAGGAGAAGTAATTTTTTCAATAGCCTTTAAAACATTATGGTAGTTCATTAAAGGCTCACCCATACCCATGAAAACAATATTGCTTAAATGTTTTTCATAAGTGGCTTCGCTTTGTTGTAAGATGTATACGACTTGATCATATATTTCATCAAAGTTTAAATTTCTTTTTCGCTCCATGGTACCTGTTGCGCAAAATTTACAACTCAAACTACATCCAATTTGAGAAGACACGCAGGCGGTCTTTCTTAAAGTAGTGGGAATTAAAACCCCCTCGATCATATGACCATCATAAGTTTTAAAACGTGTTTTCAAAGTACCATCTTCACTTTGTTGGGTGGTATTAATTTGTAAAGCAGGTAGTTGAAATTCATTTTCTAATAAGCCGCGTAAGTCCTTACTTAAGTTGGTCATTTCATCAAAGCTATGTGCATGTTTTTGCCATAACCATTCTACAATCTGTTTTACTCTAAAAGGCTTTTCGCCTATTTTTGATATAAATCGCTCAATGTCAGCGACTTCTACCTGTCTAATATTAGGTCTTGTCTTCTCCATAATGCAAAGATACTTGATCGGATTTGGATAGATTTAAATCTTTTTTTAGCCCCATTTTCTGAAGTTTCTAGCCCTTCAATAATTAATATAAATTTATTGCCAAATGGCCATCATTTTACTTATTTTCGGAAGACAATTTGAAACAAATAAATAATAAATTATGAAAAAAATCTTCTTAATGGCTGTTATCTTAATGGGAGTAATGGCTACCGTAAACGCACAAACTAGTCCTTTGAAAGACTATTTAGGTAAATATGTATTTCCTGAAGGAAGTCCAGTAGCTGAAGTTACTTTAACAGCAGAAGACACTGTTTTAACGCTGAATTCAGCCATGGGTTCAGTTGCTATAGAAAAGAAAGGAGTAGATACTTTTTATTTAGCTGCTTATGATGCACCTATTATTTTCAAAAGAGATGCTAATCATGCAGTAATTACTTTAACTATTGTTGTTCAAGGCATGGAATTAACGGCTCAAAAATCGGCTGCTACTGCAGCGTCTCCTTCTGGAAGTGCTTTTGCAATGAAGGAAGATGATTTTTACGCTAAAGTTTGGGCGAATAAAAATTACTAGAATTCAAAATTAGAAAGGTCCGATAAAGAAAGCGTTGTTTGTTTGCCCGTAATTATATTTTTTACAGTGCATTCGCTTTTAGCTAGTTCTTCGGTACCAATGATAATTACGTTGGGAATTCCTTTTTTTTCTGCGTATTTAAATTGCTTGTCGAATTTACTTTTTTCAGGGTAAATTTCACAAGCAATTTTTTTATCTCTTAATTGCATCATTTGTAAGTAAGCCGCTTTAGCTTCCCCCTCACCTAAATTAAAAAATAATACTTCTGTAGTTTGGCCAATCGTGGATGGGAATAAATTTTTCTCTTCCATTACATCGTAAATTCTATCTACGCCAAAACTAATTCCTACACCTGCAATATTAGGAACACCAAACAAACTGGTTAAATCGTTGTAACGCCCGCCGCCGCCAATACTGCCCATTTGCGCATCTATGGCCTTCACTTCGAAAATCATACCTGTATAATAATTTAATCCTCTTGCTAAAGTGAAATCGGCCACCAAATGCTTATCCATACCCGTTTGTGCGTGGTAGTCTAATACATAATTTATTTCCTCTATTCCTTTTAGCCCCATTTCATTATTGCCTAATAAAATACTTAACTGGTTTAATTTTTCAGCATTGCTACCTTCAATAGTTAAGTAGTTCTGAATAATTTTTTGTTGAGCCTCGCTAAAATTTTTATTGTCTAATTCTTCTTTTACTTTTTCCCATCCTATTTTATCTAGCTTATCAATAGCAATAGTTAAATCAATTAATTTATCTTCTCCGCCACAAATTTGTGCTAGTGCTAATAATATTTTTCTATTATTCATTTTTACCTCCACCGGTAAATTTAATTTTTGAAAAGCAGTGAGGTATACTGCTACTAAATCCACTTCGTTTAATAAACTTTCACTACCTACTACATCTGCATCGCATTGATAAAATTCACGGTATCTTCCTTTCTGAGGACGATCGGCACGCCAAACGGGTTGGATTTGATATCTTTTAAAAGGGAAACTCAATGAGCCATGGTTCATGGCCACGTATCTTGCAAATGGAATGGTTAAATCGTATCTTAATGCACGCTCAGTAATGGCTGTACTATTTTTACCTGCGAATAATTTTTCAACACCTTCCAGTGTTTGTTCTTTTTTCTGTGGGTTGTCTAAGCCGTTATTTAAAATTTTAAATATGAGTTTATCGCCTTCCTCCCCATACTTCCCCATTAAGGTTTCCAAGTTCTCCATAGCAGGCGTTTCCAATGGTTGAAAACCATAAGTTTCAAACACAGTTTGGATTGTCTTAAAAATAAACTGACGCTTTTGAACCGTAGCCGCATTAAAATCTCTAGTTCCTTGTGGCAAAGAAGGTTTGCTCATAGTTTGAAATTTATGTAGTAAAGATAAATTTTTTAAATACATCGGCTATTAATTGTTTAAATTGCCTCTTTAAAACTGGATTTTATGGAAAATCAAGAACCTAGCCAACACTCTTTCGAGCCAAGAGCGAATGGGCCTCGTGAAAAATCGGAGCGTACTTACCGTATTTTTAGAAGTATATACGATTATACCATGGCCACGCTTATATTGGGTTGTGGGGTTTTAATGTTGGGTGCAAAATGGTTCCATTTAGATGCCATTATTAATGCAGGTGCCGATTTTAGATACATATTTGGCAGCCTTTGTTTATTGTATGGCGGTTTTAGATTGTACAGAGGTATTCATCAAATGTATTAGCCTTTTCATTGTTTTTCATTGACTATTAAATTAAAGCACATGCGTTATGTATATATTATTATGAGCGTTTGCATTTTGGCCACTGCTTGTAAGACAACTGCTACCAAGGAGAATCTTGATACGCCAAGCGAAGGCAGGATTAAAATTGCTGTGGAAGAAAGTTTCAAACCCTTTATAGAACAAGAGCTTAAAGTTTTTGCATTAAGTTACCCCCTTGCTACTATTGAAGTTTCCTATAAATCGGAAATTGAATGTTTGAAAGATTTAGCGTCCGATAGTACCCGTATGATTATTATCACAAGAGGTTTGGATAAAAAGGAGCAAGCCAATTATAAGTACCAATTAGGCTATGCGCCTACATTTGGTATACTTGCTTATAATGCCATTGCGGTAGTGGTGAATAAAAAAACCAAAGATTCTGTTTTCTCCATGGCCGATTTAAGCGCTTCACTAAGCGGCAAGAACAATAAGCAGGTGGTGATGGATGGAAGTCATTTAACAGGGGTGGTACGTTTTCTAAAAGACAGTTTATTACACGAAACCCCTTTTGGCAAAAATGTAGTGTCTGCTAATGGAAGCGAGGAAGTCATCACCTATATAAAAAATAATCCAAATGCTATTGGCTTTGTAGGCATGAATTGGGTAGGAGATAATTATGATCCCAAACAAATGGAAGATAGAAAAACTATCAAAATGGCATTAGTGGAATGTACATTGTGTATTGAAAAAGGCTACTATGCCCAGCCTTCCCAGTCTAATATTAGTAAGGGGCATTATTCACTATCCTTGCCCATTTATTATATTTTAAAGGAAAATGCTCCAGGGCTTGGCACTGGCCTGCTTAATTTTATGAGTTTAGAAAGAGGGCAATTAATATTTCAAAGGGCTTTTTTGGTCCCTGCCAAAATGGGATTTCAGAAAAGAAAGGGTTTATTAAACTAACGCTCATATAATACTAACAAAAAATGGCGTTTTTCATAAAAAATTAATGTGATTCTTGCCAAAAAATTAATATTTTTAGCTTTCTCTATAATTTCTATCTTTTATATAAAAAAAATAGATGTGTCATAGGGACATATACCATGTTCAATAAATGGTATCTTCAGTCGGATTAAATTTAAAATGAAAAAAAGTAAGTGATGAAAAAATTGGTTTTTCTTTTGGTAGGATTTGTGTTTTCTACTGCGATTATTGCTCAAGTAGCTCCTTCTGCTTTAGCGGAGGGTGTGAAGTTATTAAATTATGAAAAAAACAAATCAGCCCTTAATTTTTTTAAGGAGGCCTACGATAAAAACCCAGGAGATGGTGAAACTATTTTCTGGTATGGTCAGGCTATGTTAGCGCAAAACTATAACGGTATTTCTACGCCAGAATCTATTCAGAAGGCGAAAGAATTATATCAAAAAAGTTTACAAGCAAAAGGCAATGATGCATGGTTATTAATAGGTATGTCACATATACAATCACTAGAAGGAGCAGATGTCAACGCGGTTAAACAAAATTTAGAAGTGGCTATTACTTCTACCTTAAATACAAAAGGAAAATATAAAGGCAAGCCTAATCAAGATATCATTAATGCAATTGGATATGTATTTTCTGAATTGCCTATTAGTATTGGAGATCACAGGTATGCTATTGATAAGTTAAAAGAAACAGTGAGTGCCTATGATGTAGTAAGCTCAAGCCTTTACGTTAGCCTAGGTATTAACTATTTAAAATTAGGTGGCGGTGAAAATGGAGGTGATGCAGTTACAGCATTTCAAAACGCTATCAATGCAGATCCTAAAAATGCCTATGCTTTTTATAGAATTGGTAAAGTGTATCAAACACAAAACAATAAAGAATCTTTAGACGAATATTTTGCTAAAGCCATCGCAGCCGATCCAGCTATCGCGCCAGTTTATTTTTCTTTATACACTTATTATGCTGAAGTAAGTACAAGTATTGCAAAGTCTAATTTGGATTTGTTTTTACAATATGCCGACAAGGATCCCATCTTTGAATATTTCAGTGCCGATTATTTATTTAGATCTGGTCAATTCGATCAATCTTTAGAGAAAGCGAAAGCCATGGAAGCTGCAGGAAGTCTTACTATTTTTCCAGGCTTAGCCGTTTTGCTAGCAAAGAACTATGATAAAAAAGGGGATACTGTTTTAGCAAAATCATATATCGAGCCTTATATCACGAATACTAGTCCAGATAAATTAATTAATACCGATTATGAATTAGCGGTGAAAATTTTATCCAAGTTCAGTGGAAGTCAGGGTTCATTAGCTGTTATTTTGGAAAAAGCCATTGCTGCCGATACAAGCAAAGTAAACAAGCTTAAATATTATAAGTTAGGCATTGATATGTATGAAAAAAATAATATGTATGCCGAAGAATTAAAGTGGTATACGAGTTATTCAGCTTTAAGAGGGGTGAAGGATGAAGTGTATTATTATAAAACAGCCAGTATTGCTATTAATGCAAAAGACGGAGCTTTAGCTTCCACTATTACCAAAGAATATATTGCTGCCTATCCAGAGAAGCCTAATGGCTATTCAATGAATGTGAGAGCTTCTAAATTACTAGATACAGCCAATAACCTAGGCATTCTATTTGAGGCGGTGAATGTTCAAAACGAGTTTTTATTGAAGGATGTAGCTAAGAATAAGCAAACCTTGGTAAACAATTACTATACCTTAATTGGCTATTATAATGAGACCAAGGGCTATGAGAATGCGGTGTTAATGTGCGATAAAGTACTAGAATTAGTACCAGAGGATCCAACCACCCTTCAAGCTAAGGCTCAGTTCACCAAAAACATTGAGATTATCAAGAAAATGCAGAATTCTAAGGGTGGCGCACCTGCTCCTCCAGCTCAAAAGCCAGTGGCCGATACTACTCAAATCAAAAAAGGCTAAAACGACAATTTAAGCACATCTATTGTGTAAAAAATAATTGAAAATTACTCCCCATTTATGGGGAGTTTTTCGTTATATGAGCTATCCTTTGCGTATTTTTGCGGCACCAAAAACTTATCTATGATGCTGTTGCAGTATTGGATGTCTGCGAACGAGACAAATAGCGCTACTAATTACTTACCCATTGCATTGCAATTATTATTTGCAGGGGGCTTTGTAGCCTTAATGATTTTGATTTCAAGTTGGATGGGACCTAAGAGAGATACAAGCGATAAATTAGAAAACTTTGCGAGTGGTATTGAAACACATGGAGATGCAAGATCACCGATGGCAATCAAGTATTTTCTAGTGGCCATTTTATTTGTGTTGTTTGATGTGGAAGTTATTTTCTTTTATCCCTATGCTGTTAATTTTAAAAGTTTAGGTTGGGCTGGATTTGGTGAAGTGGTTTTATTTGTAGCATTTTTCTTGGTGGGTTTTATATACATCATCAAGAAGGGAGCCTTACAATGGGAAGACTAATTAATAAAAAATAAAGCATTAACAATATGCGTCCTGTTAGATTTAATTTGAACCCAAAAGAAGCTGAAATATCAGAAGCTATTTCTATGGGCAAGGCACCAGACGGTGTTCCAGGCGATGGTTTTTTTGCAACGCAGTTAAGTTCTGTAGTGGGACTAGCCAGAAAAAATTCTTTATGGCCTTTACCCTTTGCTACTTCTTGTTGTGGAATTGAATTTATGGCAACCATGGCTTCGCATTATGATTTATCTCGTTTTGGTTCTGAGCGTGTGGGTTTTTCTCCGCGTCAATGCGATTTATTAATGGTCATGGGAACTATTGCTAAAAAAATGGCACCGGTTTTAAGACAAGTGTATTTACAAATGGCTGAGCCACGTTGGGTAATTGCAGTAGGTGCTTGCGCTTCTAGTGGTGGAATTTTTGATACCTATAGTGTACTACAAGGTATTGATCAAGTTATTCCCGTGGATGTATATGTACCTGGTTGTCCTCCGCGCCCAGAAGCCATCATTGATGGTTTTATGAAAATTCAAGATTTAGTAGGACAAGAAAGTATACGCAGACGAAATAGTGAAAAGTACCGTGACTTATTAAACAGCTACGGTATCCAATAAATCTAATAAAAAATAGAACATAAAATTTTTAGCATAGAAATGGCATTAAGCAACGAGACAATACAAAATAAGTTAATAGAAAAATTTGGAGACCAAGTTTTGAATTTCTCGACGGCGTCAGGTATTTTATCTTTTGAATCTCCGAAAGAAATTAATTTAAAAGTACTTCAGTATTTATACGAAGAGACAAGTTTAGGCTTTACTTTTTTAACCGATTTATGCGGGGTGAATTATCCTGATAATATTGGTGCAGAATTAGTAGTCGTATACCATTTACATAATTTTACAGAAAATATTCGTTTGCGTTATTCAGTGAGTACCTCCGTGAATGAAACTGCGGTATTTACAGCAAGTAAATTATTTGAATCGGCTAATTGGATGGAGCGTGAGACCTATGATTTTTTCGGAATCAATTTTGTAGGACATCCTAATTTAAAACGCATTTTGAACGTTGATGAAATGGATTATTTTCCTTTAAGAAAACAATATCCATTAGAGGATCAAACGCGAATAGATAAAGATGATGAAATGTTTGGAAGAGGTTAATACAATTTAAAAAAGTAAAGGCGCAATAAAAATAGAATGGAACATCAAAGTCATATAACACTACCAAAAGGGTCAATTGAAAAAACAACGACCACTTTAAATATTGGACCTACCCATCCTGCAACGCATGGGGTGTTTCAAAATATTATGGAAGTAGATGGCGAGCGTGTGGTCTCCACTGAACAAACAGTGGGTTATATTCACCGTGCTTTTGAAAAATTAGCAGAGCGTCGTCCTTTATATCAAATTACGCCTATTACCGATCGTTTAAATTATTGTAGTAGTCCCATTAATAATATGGGCTGGCATATTACCTGCGAAAGGTTCTTACAATTAGAATTACCTAAGCGTGTCGATTACTTACGTGTGATTATCATGGAGCTGGCGCGTATCTCGGATCATTTAATTTGTAATTCAATTGTAGGGGTGGATACAGGTGCGTATACAGGATTTTTATACGTGATGCAATACCGTGAATTAATTTATGAAATATATGAAGAAGTATGTGGGTCCCGTCTTACTACTAATATTGGCCGCATTGGTGGCTTTGAAAGGAATTTTACAAATACAGCGTTTACGAAACTCGAGAAATTCTTAAACGAGTATCCAAAAGTTTTAAAAGAATTCGAAAGCTTATTTGCGCGTAATAGAATTTTCATGGAACGCACCCAAGGTACAGGAGGCATTAGTGCTGAGCGTGCTTTGAATTACGGATTTACAGGTCCTAATTTACGCGCTGCTGGAATAGACTACGATGTCCGTGTGCAACAACCTTATAGCAGCTACCAGGATTTTGATTTTAAAGTACCCGTGGGTACTACTGGTGATAACTACGACCGCTTTTTAGTGCGCAATGCAGAAATGTACGAGAGTATTTCTATTATCAAGCAAGCTTACCAAAAAATACAAAATTTTAAAGGAGCGGAAGCAGAAGTATATCATGCCGATGTGCCAGAATACTATTTGCCAAAGAAAGAAGATGTGTATACCAAGATGGAAGCATTGATTTGGCATTTTAAAATTATCATGGGAGAAATTGAATTACCAAAGGGTCAAATATATAGTGCAGTAGAAGGGGGTAATGGTGAATTAGGTTTTTATTTAATTAGTGATGGTGGACGTACTCCATTCAGATTACATTTTAGAAGACCTTGTTTTATTTATTACCAAGCCTTTGAGGAATTGATTAAAGGAGGCATGTTGAGTGATGCGGTGGTCACCATGAGTAGTTTGAATTTGATCGCAGGCGAGTTGGATGCATAGCGATTGGAATGCGTGGCGATTAGCTGCGTAGATTTTGGGTGGAGAAAATAATTATTGAGAAAAATGAAATTTGTATATGAGTCTTCAATTTAATAACGAACAAATGACCGAGTTTAAAAGCTTGGTAGCTCGTTATCCAGAAGGGAAACAAAAAAGTGCACTGCTACCGGTATTGCATTTAGCGCAGGATAGTTTTGGAGGCTGGTTGCCTACAGAGGCCATGGATTATGTAGCAGGTTTATTAAAAATTGAACCTATCGAAGTATATGAAGTGGCTACTTTTTACAGCATGTATAATTTAAAGCCAGTAGGAAAGTTTGTATTTGAAGTATGTCAAACGGGTCCATGTATGATTAGTGGTTCTGAAAATATCATTGCTTACATTCAAAAGCAATTAGCTATTCAACCAGGTGAAACTACTAAGGATGGTATGTTTACTTTGAAGTTAGTAGAATGTTTAGGGGCATGTGGCTATGCGCCTATGATGCAAGTAGGTAAAATTTATAGAGAGCATTTGACCAAGGAAAAAGTAGATGCAATTATTGCTGAATATAGAATGCAAGCAATAGCGCAAAATTAAAAAGTAGCAATTAATAAATTTCGGAAACGGAATTTGAAAAGATAAAGAAGAAGCAATGGGTGTAAAATTATTATTAGAAAAAGCAAATGTGCCTGGTATTCGTACTTATGATGTTTACCGTCGTGAGGGTGGTTATGTGGCAGCTGAAAAAGCTTTGAAAGAAATGTCTATTGAAGCCATTGTAGAAGAAGTAAAGAAAAGCGGACTACGTGGAAGAGGTGGTGCTGGTTTCCCTGCAGGTATGAAATGGAGTTTTATTGCCAAACCAGAAGGCGTTCCGCGTCACTTGGTATGTAATGCAGATGAAAGTGAACCAGGTACTTTTAAGGATAGATATTTAATGGAATTCTTACCACACTTATTATTAGAAGGCCTACTTATTTCTTCTTTTGCTTTAGGATCGAAAGATACCTATATATATATAAGAGGTGAATATGCATGGGTAGCTCAAATATTAGAAGACGCTATTGTAGAAGCTACTAAAAATGGCTGGTTAGGAAAAAATATTTTAGGCACTGGTTTTGATTGCATGATACATGTACATCGTGGTGCAGGAGCTTATATCTGTGGAGAGGAAACTGCTTTAATAGAATCATTAGAAGGTAAAAGAGGTAACCCTCGTATCAAACCTCCATTCCCTGCCATTCAAGGATTATGGATGCGCCCAACCGTGGTGAACAATGTAGAAACTTTAGCTGCCGTGGTACCTATTATTAAAATGGGCGGTGAGGAATATGCAAAAATTGGCGTGGGCCGTTCAACAGGTACTAAATTAATTTCTGCTTGTGGTAATATTAATAAACCAGGAGTGTATGAAATTGATATGACTATTTCAGTTGAAGATTTTATTTACAGCGATGAATATTGTGGTGGTATTGCTGGTGGCAAAAAATTAAAAGCATGTATTCCGGGTGGTTCTTCTGTGCCTATTTTGCCTGCGAATCTTTTATTAAAAACAGCTAAAGGTGAGACGCGTTACATGAACTATGAAAGTTTAAGCGACGGTGGTTTTGCAACAGGTTCCATGATGGGCTCTGGTGGTTTTATTATTTTAGATGAAGACCAGTGTATTGTAAAAAATACTTTAACCCTAGCGCGTTTTTACAGACATGAAAGTTGCGGACAATGTTCACCTTGCAGAGAAGGAACAGGATGGATGGAAAAAATATTACAAAAAATTGAATTAGGAAAAGGAGAGATGAGCGATATAGATTTATTGTGGGACATTCAAAGAAAAATAGAGGGCAATACCATTTGTCCTTTAGGTGATGCAGCCGCTTGGCCAGTAGCTGCAGCAATTCGTCATTTCCGTGATGAATTTGAATGGCATATTAACAATAGAGCATTATCACAAACAAGTAATTTTGGTTTACAACACTATGCAGACCCTATCCATGTGCCTGCATAACATTGCGTAAAACTATGAGTGAACAAACATTATTTAAAGTAACAGTAGACAACATTACCATTGAAGTACCAGCGGGCACTACCATATTGCAAGCGGCACGTCAAATTGGAGGCGCTGTGGCGCCGCCTGCTATGTGTTATTATAGTAAGCTAGAAGGTAGCGGTGGTAAATGCCGTACTTGTTTAGTAGAAGTATCGAAGGGTTCTGAAAAAGATCCTCGTCCCATGCCAAAGTTGGTGGCTTCTTGTAGAACCACAGTAATGGATGGAATGGAAGTTAAAAATATTACCAGTGAAAAAGTAATTGATGCAAGAGCGGGGGTGGTTGAATTTTTATTATTGAATCATCCCCTTGATTGTCCTATCTGTGATCAGGCAGGCGAATGTCATTTACAAGATTTAAGTTTTGAGCATGGCAAGGCAGATACTAGATATGAATTTCAAAGACGTACTTTTAAAAAGCATGATTTAGGCAAGCATATACAACTACATATGACGCGTTGTATTTTATGTTACCGTTGTGTATTTACAGCCGACCAATTAACCAATAAAAGAGTGCATGGCATTTTAGACCGAGGAGACCATGCAGAAATTGCTACCCATATTGAAAAAAGTTTGGACAATGATTTTATAGGCAATGTGATTGATGTATGTCCAGTGGGCGCTTTAACCGATAAAACTTTCCGTTTTAAAAATAGAGTTTGGTTTTTAAAACCTATGGATGCCCACCGTGATTGTCCTTCTTGTTCTGGCCGTGTAACCTTATGGAATAGAGGAGATGAAGTATTTAGAGTCACAGCACGCAAAGACGAGTGGGGCGAAATTGAAGACACACCAGAGGGTAAGCCAGGTTGGATTTGCAATACCTGTCGTTTTGAAAAAAAACATACCAATGATTGGATCATTGAAGGACCTCGTGCAATAAGCAGACATTCCGTAATTGCACAAGGGCATTATGCAGGCAATATTGGTACCACACTACCTACAGAAACATTTAAAGCAGTGAATGATGGCAGAGCCCCTCATTTATTAATGGACATACATAATGAAAGCGAAGTGAACTTACCTTCTATTCGTTTAAGTGAAATTGACGGGCCTTCCCATGGAACTAGTTTTAACAATAATTCTAAAAACGCCTAATACATAAAGTATGACACTACTCGCATTTGATTGGGCCTTTATTATTGAGAAATTAATTTTGATTGTCATTATTGTGCTTACCACTTTATTGATTACTTTATATACCACTTTTGGAGAAAGAAAGGTAGCTGCTATTTTACAAGACCGACCAGGTCCGAATAGAGCAGGTCCTTTTGGTTTATTGCAACCACTAGCAGATGGTTTGAAATTAATCATGAAAGAGGAAATTATTCCAACAACTGCTAGTAAGTGGTTGTTTATTTTAGGTCCAGGTTTAGCCATGACAGCAAGTTTGATGACCTGCGCAGTCATACCTTGGAGTACAGATTTACATTTATTTGGAAGAACCATTGCTTTACAAATTGCCGATGTAAATATTGGCATACTCTATGTATTTGCAGTGGTGAGTATGGGTGTCTATGGAATTATGATTGGAGGTTGGGCTTCTAATAATAAATTTTCTTTAATGTCAGCACTTCGTGCGGCATCTCAAGCTATTAGTTATGAAATTGCGATGGGTCTTGCTTTAATTGCTTTATTAATGTCTACGGGCACACTAAGTTTAAAAACTATTGTAGCAGATCAAGTCTCAGGACATTGGTGGAATGTGGTGTATCAACCATTGGGCTTTTTAATTTTCTTTATTTGTGCGATGGCAGAATGTAATCGTACGCCCTTTGATTTACCAGAAGCAGAGAATGAATTAAACTTTGGCTATCACCAAGAGTATTCTTCTATGAAATTAGGTTTCTACTTATTTGCTGAATATGTAAATATGATTATGAGTAGTGCCATTATGGCCTCTATGTATTTTGGTGGATACGATTTACCTTTCTTTGACGAAAGCACAGTAGCACCTAATATAGCAGCTATGATAGGTGTAGGCACCTTGCTTATTAAAATTGTACTATTTGTATTTTTATTTATGTGGATTCGTTGGACCATTCCAAGATTTAGATATGATCAATTAATGAATTTAGGTTGGAAAAAAATGATACCACTTGCTTTATTAAATATGTTAATCACGGGTGCACTCATTTTATCAAAATTATAATTATAAAAACTGTACGAATATAAGATGCAAGCATTAACCCATAAATCATTCGCAGTCAATCGTAAGCCCATGACATTCTGGGAGCGTTTGTATTTGATTAATATTATTAAAGGCATGTTAATCACTTTTAGTCACATGTTTAAAAAGCAACCTACGGTTAGATACCCTGAACAAAAAAGGGAGTTTAGTCCAGTATTTAGAGGTTTGCATGTATTAAATAGAGATGAGCAAGGTCGTGAAAATTGCACTGCCTGTGGTTTATGTGCGGTGGCTTGTCCAGCAGAAGCCATTACTATGGAAGCAGCGGAGAGACAAGAAGGAGAAGAACACTTATACAAAGAAGAAAAATATGCCGCTAAATATGAAATAAATATGTTGCGTTGTATTTTTTGCGGACTCTGCGAAGAAGCTTGTCCAAAAGACGCTATTTATTTAAGTGAAACTTTTGCACCCGCTAATTATACCCGTAAAGGTTTTATTTATGACAAAAACGATTTATTAATTCCTAATACTTTAACTAATGCAACTGCACTAGCTAAAGCAAAAGGAGTAGAAGCTTAAGTAATATGAATACACTAGAAATTTTATTTTTTGCTTTATCTGCCTTAGCCATTGTAAGTGCGGTAATGGTATTAATAAGTAAGAACCCTATTCATAGTGTACTTTGGTTAATTCTAGTATTTTTTGCTATCTCTGGGCATTATATTTTATTGAATGCTCAATTTTTAGCCATCGTCAATATTATAGTATATGCAGGAGCTATTATGGTACTTTTCTTATTTGTAATGATGCTAATGAATGTCAAAAAGGACAAAGAGCCACAAAAACAACTACTCGTAAAATTAGTAGGTGTGATTGCAGGAGGTAGTTTTTTAACCTTATTAATTGCGCTTGTAAAACAAAACACTTCTTTTAATGGAAGAGAAGTTTTAATGAAAGAAGGATCGATAGGGCTTATTCACCCATTAGGGCAAGCATTGTTTACCGACTATGTAGTACCCTTTGAAATAAGTAGCGTACTATTTTTAAGCGCGATGGTGGGAGCCGTAATCATTGGTAAAAAATAAATTTTTGAACATGCCTATAGAATATTATATCTTTTTATGTTTAACGCTTTTTAGTATTGGCGTGATAGGAGTATTGACGCGTCGTAATGCGATTATTGTTTTTATGTGCGTGGAATTAATGCTCAATGCAGTGAATTTGCTTTTAGTGGCTTTTTCGAAAATGAATTATGCGGCGGCTCAGGCAATGTCACCAACTACCACAGCCGGCATTGATGCACAGGTATTTGTATTTTTTATCATGGTGGTGGCTGCAGCTGAAGTAAGTATTGGACTAGCCATTATAGTAATGATTTACCGCAATACACATTCTATAGATATCAATTTCTTAAATAGATTAAAAAACTAAGTCCATGGCCCTTATGAAAATACTAGTTGCCTTCATTCTTCTTTGGCCTTTTGTTGGATTTTTATTCAACGGGCTAGGTAGAAATTATTGGAGCAAAAAGGTAATTGCTTATAAAGCCACTGGCTATATTGTGGCTTCCTTTATTGCAAGCATATTTGCTTTTTTACAGGTACAAACCTATGGTGCAGTTACGGTACATTATTTTAATTTCATTCATACAGCTAGTTTGACTATTCCCTTCGACTTTAAAGTAGACGCATTGTCTTCTTTGTTTTTATTGGTTATAACGGGGGTGGGTTCATTAATACATTTATATTCTACTGCTTATATGCAGGAAGAGTCGGCACCGCATTATGCTAGGTATTTTGCTTATTTGAATTTATTTATATTCTCCATGTTGTTATTGGTATTAGGAGATAACTATATTATTATGTTCATGGGTTGGGAAGGAGTAGGCCTATGTTCTTATTTATTAATTGGGTATTGGTTTTCAAATGGTAGTTATAATTATGCAGCGAAGAAAGCCTTTATCATGAACCGTATTGGTGATCTTGGTTTTTTATTAGCTATATTCTGGCTAATTGCAAAACTAGGAACCGTGAATTATAGTGAAGTATTGACTGCAGAAAGTATTGCAAAATTATCTACTGCCGATATCACCGGCATTAGTTTATTATTATTTGTAGGTGCCATGGGTAAGAGTGCGCAAATACCTTTATTTACTTGGTTACCCGATGCCATGGCAGGCCCTACGCCCGTATCTGCTTTAATACATGCAGCTACCATGGTAACCGCTGGTATTTACATGATTACAAGAAGTAATATTTTATTTAGCCATAGCGAGATCACGCAAAATATTGTAGCCATTATAGGAATTAGTACAGCTTTATTAGCAGCTACGATTGCCCTTAAGCAAAACGATATTAAAAAAGTATTGGCCTATTCTACAGTAAGTCAATTAGGCTATATGTTTTTAGGACTAGGTGTAGGCGCTTATTCTGGTGCTGTATTTCATGTTATTACCCATGCCTTTTTCAAAGCTTTATTATTCTTGGGTGCAGGTTCTGTGATTCATGCCATGCATCATGAACAAGATATTAGAAAAATGGGCGGCTTGAAATCAAAACTTCCTATTACACATTTTACTTTTTTAATGGGTTGTATTGCTATTGCGGGTATACCTCCATTTAGTGGCTTCTTTTCTAAAGATGAAATACTAGCTGCGGCTTTTGAAAAAAATAAAATTTATTGGGTACTAGGATTAGTGGGTGCTGCGATGACTGCTTTTTATATGTTCCGTTTATATGCCACTACTTTTTTAGGAAAGTTCAGAGGTAGTCATGACCAAGAAGCGCATTTGCATGAAAGCCCTTTAGCCATGACCTTGCCATTAATTATATTAGCTATACTAAGTGCTGTGGGGGGTGCCATTGGTATTCCACATAGTATGGGTGGAAATCATTGGTTAACGGGGCAACTAAGTACTATTGTGTCTACACCGAAAGAAGCTAGTTTAGCGGTTTCTACTGAATGGATTTTAATGGGCGTGTCGGTGGCTATTGCAGCCATTGCATTAATTATTGCTTTATTAAAATATACTAAGCACACCGACGAAGAGCCAAGCTCTGCAATAGGAAAATTCTTTTATAACAAATGGTATATAGACGAGTTCTATCAAAAAGCCATTATTACACCTTTGAATGAATTTGCTTTATTCCTTAAAGAATTTATTGAAAAGAAAATTATTGATGGTGCAGTGAATGGAACAGGCAAGCTGGTTCAATTTAGTGCCAGAAAAGTAAGGTATATTCAAAATGGTCAAGTGGGCTATTATATTTTATTTATGGTATTTGGTATTATAACCCTATTCCTAATTTGGTTTAATGATATTAGCATTTTACAACTCATTCATACTTTGTTTCAAAAATAATAAGCAACGATTATGTTAATTTCTTTTCTGCTACTTCCCTTTTTGACAGCTATTGTATTGTTGTTTGTAAAAAAAGACAACCTGGCTACTAATACTGCTATTACTGCAAGTTTGGCTACACTAGTGGTAGCAGTTTTTGCAGCCTTCAATAAAGTAGAAGCTTTTGACATGGCTTGGTTGCCTAGTTTGAATAGCCGATTTACTTTACAAGTGGATGGCCTTGCTAAAATTTTAATTTTATTAACTGCCATAAGTTTTCCTGCTATATTTATTGCAACGGCCACAAACAATTACAAAGAAAAAAATAAATTCTTATCTCTTTTACTATTTACGCAAGCGGGTTTGATGGGTGTTTTTTTAGCTGGGGATGCCTTGCTATTTTATTTCTTCTGGGAATTAGCGCTTATACCTGTTTATTTTTTATGTTCTATTTGGGGTGGCGAAAAAAGAATTGCTATTACCTTTAAATTTTTCATCTATACTTTTTTAGGTTCTTTGTTTATGCTCATAGGCATTTTATTTGTAAATGCCCATACAGCAGAACATAGTTTTTCTATACA
>CANCRC010000006.1 GCA_947380435.1 Chitinophagaceae bacterium | reverse complement strand
CCTAATTATTTTAAAGACGGACAACTAACTGCTTTATATGTAAAAATATTGGAGGAGAAAATTAAAGCAAGACCTGCTAATTATTTATGGAGTCATAGAAGATGGAGATATGAATACGATGCGAAGAAGCATGAAAAATTAGTAGTGCATTAGCTTACTTTAATTACTTTAGCTAGTTCACTGAGTAAACTTTAATTAGCTAAGGGCTAAATTTCAATTAGTTGAGTAAAATATCGTCATCACTTGGAGGCTTTGTTTTAGTTATTTCAAAATTAAATTTCTCTTTTAAAGTTTGTACAGCCTCCCAGCCACCTAGAACCACTCTTATATTATGTATGCCTTGTTTTTTTAAAAGACTTGCAGCTAATGTACTATTGTCGCCATTCTCCGTAAGAATATAAATATTAAAATGCTCGTCTAATTCAGACATAGATCCTGGGTCGCCCATATCTGCTAAGGGTAAAGAGACTGAATTTTTAATATGGCTTTTATCAAAATCGGCCTCTGTTCTACAATCTAATACCATTAAAAATTCATCAAATGGAATGTCCATGGCTAGCTCGTCCACTTCTACGTCAATGACTAAATCATATCTTTTACCTGAACTGGCCCAAGTGGTAAAGCCTCCTTTTAAATAACCTTTAATGCCTGTAAACTCGGCCTTCGTAAAATAGGCCATTGTTTCTGCTGCAATATCTTCTTCCAAAATAAAAACAAGAGGGCTATTCTTTCTAATGATGTCCATGGCAATGGCATATTTTGCAGTAGCAGGTGTAATATGTATTGCATTAGGAATATAACCTTCCATAAATTGTGCAATCGGTCTTGCATCAATAATTAAGGTAGATTCATCTTCGATGATTTCAAGAAATTGTGCTAAGGATAAGGACATACTATCCAACTAATTGTTCTACAAATTTATTTATTTGCTCTAAGCGTGCATAATCAACTGCATAGTAAATAAATTTTCCTTCACGAATAGTAGTAACAATACTAGCTCTTCTAAGAATAGCTAAATGTTGAGAAGCTACAGATTGCTCTAATCTTAATTTTACATAAATTTCTGTAACGGTAACTTTTTTATGTTCGTCGATTAATTTTACAATTTGTTGACGAAGCTTATGGTTTAAAGCACGCAAAATCATGGCGGCTTTTTTGCTGTGTAGTAAATCTACTTTTAATGGACTTGTACCATTCGCTAATTGCAATTGTGGTAATGATTGGTTCATGTTCTTTTATTTGGGGGTTAAATTCTATTACAAAATTACAATTAAATTTTAAAAATATAATTAATATTTTAATATGTAAAATGTTAAAAGCATAGGTTTTGTGCATGAATATTGCCAACTACTTAGATATTCTTCTACAAACTAAGTTTAAAACCGCTCATCACATTTTTCAGTTAAAAATATTATATAAAAGGTCTATTTTTTGAAGAAAAACTCTTTCAAATAAGAAGGACTACTATAAGCCGTGTCTTCAAATTTCCCCGCTTCAAAGGCTGCTTCCCCTAACTGAATGCTATCCAATATATTATAAGACTGCTCTACAAAAATGATGGTTGGATCTTGTAATAATGTCTTGGCCTTATTGGCAGCCGAGCCTATGCAAAGCGTAGGATGCTTAACTATTAAACTAGAGAGATAGTCTGTATTAATTTCTATAGCCTGCTCTGGTAAAACTGTTTTTAACTCAGTATCATATATAGCGCCGAATACTTCCATTCTTTTGGCATCTATCATCGCAAATATTTGCGCCCTGCCTTTTTTATCTTCCAGCCAAGTATGCTTAGACGCAGCATTTGCTAAAAGGGCAAGGGTAGACAGACCAATAATTGGTTTATTCAAAGCATAAGCAATGCCTTTGGCACTAGAAAGGCCCACTCTTAATCCTGTATATGATCCTGGACCCATGGTTACGGCAATTGCATCCATCGAATTTAAGGGTATGTCTGTTTTAGCCACTAATGCTTCAATGGCTACCTGCAAAAAGGAGGCATGTGTTTGAAATACCTCATTTTCTTGAATAGCCAATAAGACCCCATTTTGACTGAATGCCACCATGGCTTTTTCGCCAGCTGTATCTATATGTAATAAGGTTGCCAATTTCTTTAAAATGTTTTACAAAAATAGGTGGTGAATTGCTAGAAAAACAAGAAATTGCAATCTTAATTCAATTATATGTCAAAACAAATCATTCAAACAAGTAAAGTGCCTACACCCATTGGCCCTTATAGTCAAGCAGTCATTGCTAATGGCTTTTTATTTGCTAGTGGTCAGGTAGCTTTTAATCCTGCAACGGGCGAATTAGTCTTAACCGATATTCAAGCTGAAACAAGACAGGTGATGGAAAATATTAAAGCTATTTTAGAAGAAGCGAAATTAAGTTTTGCCAATGTAGTGAAAACCAGCATCTTTTTAAGTGATATGCAATTGTTTGCGCAAGTAAATGAAGTATATGGCAGTTATTTTACTGCTGATTTTCCAGCGCGTGAAACAGTGGCAGTAAAAACTTTACCACGTAATGTAAATATAGAAATAAGCATTACTGCTGTTATTTCTTTGTAATAAACTGATAACTTGTTTTCAGTACCCAATTTTGATGGGGCTTCAGTAATTGAAGCCCTATTTTATTATTAAAACAATTGGGAATACCAGTTAAGTTTTCAATGGCAATACTTTTTCTATCAGATGGTGTATATAGTTGTAAATAAGGGTAGTTCAAGATTGGCTGTACTATTAATTGGTAGTCTTCGTTTTCAAGTATACAAGTATTTGCAGTAGCATCTACTAAGTAGCAATTATCTAAATGAAGGGATTCAATTTTTCTGCTGCTTTCAAATTCATTTTCATCCAATATTTTTCCAGTAGGTAGTAAGCCTTCATCGTACTGTATTTTACCCTTCGCTTTTAATGTTATAAAAGCGTCATTAATTGTTTCTCCGAAACTAAAATAAGGATGCCATCCATCCATCATAGGAATGGTTGACTCACTTAGATTAGTGATAATGGTGTCCACCGTCACTACATTATTTTTATGCAATTGCCATTTAATAAGTATAGTATAAGCAAAAGGGAAGCCTTTGTCTGTTGCTTCGTAACGGTATTGTAAATTTACAGAGGCGCCTTCTGCATTGGTTTCGCTGGATTGAATGGTAAATACTGCATCATAGAGTATGCCATGCAATGCATGCTTTTCATGGTAAAATTTTTCAATGGTATAAACCCTGTCTTCTAATGTATACTGACCATTTTCAAGCCTGCAAGAAAAGGGGCTCATCTTTCCTCCTCTAAAGCCGTTGTTTTCAAAATCTCCCCATCCCTTGGAGAAGTCATTGCCTGCCACTAACTGTAAAGGCTTTGACTGGGCCATAACCTGCCAGCTATTTAATAAGGCTCCCTTGGTAACAATCTCCGCCACTGTATTTGAACTTGTATCTATTAAACGAATAAGTTCAAAATGGCTAAGGGGGGCAGTTTGAATTTCAAAAGACATAAGGAATGGTTTGAGTGGAAAATTAAAACTATTCTATTAACTTTGGATAGTAATAAATAAAATATGTATAAAACTTTATTTTTCGCTTGCTTGCTTATTTCTTTAACCAGTCTGGGTCAAAAAGGGAACAAGTATGATAGTACTGTTAAAATGGGTAAGGCAGGTTATCGTATTACCTGTATGAATAGAAACCTAGATCGTAATACCTTAAATATTAGACCCATTGGTTTTAAATCAGAAGTAAGAGAGGCCAATCTTGAATTAAGAGGAAGAGTTGTGTCTACCGAAATAGATGATTTAAACAATGATGGATTTCCAGATATCATCATATTTGTAATGGATGCGAATGATAAGTTGAGTCTTTTTAGTGTGGCATCAAGAGAGAATGAAAGAATAGAACCTATTTATTTCCCAGATATTACCAATGATATGCAATTGAGCAAGGGCTATAGAGGAAAGGATGAATACAAATTAGTAGAAGGTGTTTTATTTAGAAAGTTTCCCATTTTTGAATCAGATACTACTAATAAAAAGCCTACCAATAAAGTAAGACAAATTATGTATCGAGTAGTGCAAGGTGATCAAGGCACTTGGAGATTTAAGTCTTTCAAAACTTTTGAAATGGTAGCAGACTAATTTACTGCCCTTTAGTAATTACTATTTTCCCTACCGTTTTCTCATTGCCCATATCATCTCTTACAAATACAAGGTAAATACCTGTGGCTACTTTATTACCTTTAAGTGATTTTCCATTCCAAATAGCCTGTCCACCTAATGCGCGTGTTTCAAATACTAAGCTTCCACTAATATCTGTAATTTTCACTAATGCATTTTCTACTAGTCCCCTAAAAGCAATGGGGCCATTATAAGTAGGAGGGACAGGGTTAGGAAAGATTTGAATTTCATTTTGAGTCGTAGACCCTTCTGTCGCAAAGCCTCTATAACTTACCATTTCATTCGCTGTATTAAAAAACACATCTCCATACTGAGGCTCTATTAGAATTTGTACAATAGTATCGTTAGGTAGTGGGCTATTATTTTTGGTAAAATGTTCAATGATAGCAGTTCCATCGGCAGTTAAAAGCCATGCTCCATTTTGCGTGCCTACCCATTTTCTATTTGCACCATCTACTGCAATACAATTCACCGATTCTCTTTGTAATAATAAACCTAAAAACCCATTGGTGTTTTTTATAGTAGGTAGATAAGCATCGCAAACCTCTTTGCTAATATCTCCACAATTAAAAATGCCAATACCATTATCGGTGCCCACCCAAATAGATCCTGCATTATCCAAAGCCACGCTTAATACATTATTGCTAGGTAAATTTCCACTTGACTTTGAAGTATTTAATTGTTTCCAACTAGCCGTATTAAAATATTTATTCGATTGATATACATATAGACCTTGATTGGCTGGTCCTGGAATCCAGGCTTGCCCTTGTTGGTTCACCACCATTTTCTTTAATCCATTTTTTAAATAATTGATGGGTAGAGAAGTAGATGTCCATTTATTGTCTTGTTTTTGAGCTAGTCCTTGTCCATCTTGTAAAGCCCATAAAATACCATCTGTTGAAAATTGTATTTGAGTAAAATTTCCTAGAACTGTATTGGGGCTAATACTTTCAATAGTATTTGCATTTATATTGTAATGCAGAAGCGTATTTGCCGAGGAGAACCACCAGCTAGCATCTGCAGGGTCAATACTGGCACTAGCAATTACTGGCAAGTTGGCACCTGCAAGCTTTGTATAATTTTTCCAACCAGTTTCGTTATAAGCGCTAAAGCCTGCTGCCTTGTCTCCAAAAGGAGCTAATAGCAAATTACTATTTACAAAACCAGTGCCTCTTATTTTTTCACTAGGGCCTCCTAGGTCAATAAAATGTGCTTCCGTATTTTTTACAAGTAAACCATTGAGACTATCGGCAATATAAATATTGGTATTATCTATCACTACATCTAAAGGTGCTGCTAATAAAGTTTTATCTATTAGCGTGGTTACAGTGCTCGTGGTATTTAGGTTTACTAAATAGCCGCTTTTACCATCGGATGCAGTAAGATAAAGCCCATCCTTATTGGCTAATACATTATTTATAGTACCTATGCTTTGCTGATAAATAGAACTGCGCTGAGGTAACTGATAAATATTTTTATTACTTATGGCATATATAATATTGTTATAGCTAGTTAATTTTTTACAATCTGTATATCCATTTATTTTTTTCCACTGGCTGCTAGTAATATAATTATTTTTTAAAGCCGTACTAAACAAACCTTCTTCTGTGATGGCGTATAAACTATCGCTGGTATTAATGGTTTGATAAGTAACTAGTGCTTGTCTAGTATTATTAGCAAACCAAGTATCCTTAATTTCATGTTTGATTAAGTCAATAACCACAATACCAAAATTAGTAGATAAGAAAGCCCATGAGCCTAGTACCTGAATGGCGTTTATTTTTTTATTGGGATATAGATTGGATAAATAAATATCGGTAATAGAAAAAATTTCATCTCCTTTGACTATATCAATATTGCTATTATTATAGGCAATCACTAATTGTGATGCTGCCTCATCCCAGGCGATGGCTGCTATGTCAATTTCATGCAGGCCTGTGGACTTGCCTAAAAAATTAATATTATTTTTTGCATCAATACTAAATACTTGATTAGTAGTAGCGCCATAGAGCAGATCTCCTTTTACTAAATGCTGTACAGATTTATTATTGTAATGCTCTCTCCAGCTTCCAAGGGGCGCTACTTTATTTTGAGCGCTGACTTGATGGTACGAAATGGAAATAAGTAGCCATAAAAAACATTTTTTAATTATGTTTTTAATTAAGTGAGGCATAAAGGGCTTCTTGAATTTTAGCTCTTAGATTCGACTCGCTAAAAGCTTTATTGTCTCTCGTTGGGTAAACTCTATTGGATAGAAAAATAAATAATAATTGTTTCTCCGGATCGGCCCAAACACAAGTGCCCGTAAATCCAGTATGGCCAAAAGTACTAGGGGAAGCGCTTAGGCAAGGATAGGGGTCTTTGGCAGTGGCATTATTTTTTTCTGGCTTATCAAATCCTAAACCACGACGACTATTATCGGTATTGTATGCTGTAAATAAATCAACAGTGCTTGCCTTAAAATAAGGAACACCTTCCCATGCGCCTTTATTTAAAAGCATTAAGTATAATTTAGCTAAATCGGTTGCATTACTAAATAAACCTGCATGACCCGCAATACCTCCCATGACGGAGGCGCCTTCATCATGCACTGCACCTTTAATGAGTTCATGTCTGTAATAATTATCCAATTCGGAGGCGGCAATATTTTGAAGCGTTGTTTTTTGTAAAGGTAAAAATCCGGTAGAAGCCATACCTAGGGGAGCATAAAATTGTTGAGTAGCATATTCATGTAAATTCATTCCAGTAACTTGCTCCACAATCATACCTAAGAATATAAAATCGTTGTCGCTATAAACATATTTTCCAGGGGTGGTTACAGGGCTTCTTAAAATTTTATTTTTAATAGTATCCGACCAGCTATCTAATAAATATTTAGTAGGGGTGATCATTTTATGATGTGCTTTATCGGGTACATCAGTAATAAGACCATCCAAATAGCTTCCAGTAGGGGTAAGTAATGCTTCGTAAAATTTAATATAGGGGTAGAGACCTGCTTGGTGTAATAATAAATCTTTCAAAGTAATTTTTGCTTTTTCATTCCCTACTACCCAAGGTAAATAATCGCCAATGGTTTTATTAATATCTACCTTGCCTTGCTCAACTAATTTCATAATAGATACAGTAGTTGCAGTTACTTTGGTAACAGAAGCTAAATCGTAATAAGTATCTAAGGTTACGGGCGCTGAGCCTTCCCCTGCAGTGTATCCATATCCTTTATTGAAAATAATTTTATTATTCTTTGCCACTAATATTTGACAGCCCGGAAAAGCTTTTTTATCAATAGCCTCTTCTACCATCTTGTCAATAAAAGATAAATTCGGCAGAGCGGCCGGCGTTGCAATAGATGTATTTGATTCCATCAAATGACTACCTGTACCATAAGGCATGTCTTCACTCACTGTTACAGGCAGCTCACCTGTGGCTTGTATTTTTCCTTCTATCCAATGAACTGCTGCTTCTTGTGTGAAAGCATTGTCCTCGTAAGCAAATAAAATATTTTGAATTTTGTTAAAATCACCAACTGCATAGGGGTTACCAAATATTAAATGAAACCAACTAGCAGGATGCGGTTCATTTAAAAATTGAATAAAGGGCAAAGGAATTTCAAAATGATTAGCTGGTTTACGATTATAATTATGCAGACCCACTACTACCTGATCAAAACCGGTAACTGATTTTTTTACTGTTTCAAGTGCTGCACTATCCTTTGGGTTGATATAAAATATTTGAAAACCATAGTTTTCTGTAAGTGCCTTGGTTAATAAATTAGGCTGACTAAGATTCAAGGCAATATAGGCTGTCTTTTTTTGAAGACTAATACCTGCATGAGCGCTAGGTTTTACAAAACTAAGTGACTGTGCTGCCATCTGTGATTTTAACGCCGCTACCGATTTATTTAAATCTGCAATAATATTGGTGGTATCAATAGCTTGAAAATTACTTAGCCCATATTTATATTTAGCGGCTAATATTTTTTTAACTCTTTGATCAATATCTTTTTTAGTGATGCGCTTTTCTTTAATCGCTAATTTAATTCTTTCAATAGACTCTCCAATATCGCCAGGTAAACAAAGCATATCATTTCCTGCAAGTATAGCTTGCACATTGGCTTCACCTCTAGGAAAATAATTACTAATGGCTTTCATGTCTAATGCATCAGTAACTGTAATGCCTTTAAAACCTAAATCTTTTTTAAGTAAATCATTAATGGCTTTTGAAGATAAAGAAGTAGCATACTTGGGCCTATTGTCAATAGCAGGTACCGACAAATGTCCCACCATCACCGATCCAATACCTGCGTCAATCAAGGCTTTGAAAGGGGCCAGTTCCATTTCGGTTAATTGCTCCATGCTTTTATTAATCACAGGAATATCCAAATGAGAATCTACCGATACATCACCATGGCCTGGAAAATGTTTAGCAGTGGCCATAATGCCATTGTCTTGCATGCCTTTCATATAAGCGATACCATGTTGAATGACTCTTTGTTTATTTTGACCAAAACTTCTTTCGTTAATTACTGGATTACCTGGATTATTATTAATGTCTACATCGGGTGCATAGTTCACTTGTATACCTAATCTTTTGCATTGTGCTGCTACCGCAACGCCCATTTGATATACTAAATTATCAGAGGCAATCGCGCCTAAAGAAAGTTGTCTTGGAAACATCTCAACACTGTCTAGACGCATGCCCACACCCCATTCTGCGTCCATGGTAATAAGTAGTGGTGTTTTAGCAATGGACTGATAAAAGTTGGTTTGCAATGCTTCTCTTACAGGGCCTCCTTGAAAAAAACATAAACCACCTACATTATACTTTTTAATAATTTCTGTAAGCGTATCTAATTTTTTAGCATCCCAATTGCTATGCGCTCTTATTACCATTAATTGTGCAATCTTTTCATCTAATGACAAATGCTTAAATTGATTTTGTATCCATTTTTTTTCTGCCTTGCTTTGAGAAAAGCCCTGGCTTAGAAAAAATAAGCTTAAGGTAATAAGGAGTATAATTTTTTTCATGCGTAATTTTTTTTGCTATAGTTTTTTTATGGCTATTGGCGGTATTGCAATTTAAGGATAAAAAAAAACTTACCCTAGGTTAGGTAAGCTTTTTATATAAGTTAGGAGAGGGTAATTTAGAGGAGTGTGACTCTTGTATCAGCAAAGGCCTATGCCTTTGCTTCTTCATCGCAAAAGGCCTAAATTAGTGTGACTCATGCATCAGAAAAGGCCTGATAGTTTTACTCTGTCATCGCAAAAGGCTTATGCCTTTTGCTCTTCTGCTTCAGCCTCTTCGTCTGCCTCAGGCAAAGTAGGTTCTACCTTATGCTTTTGTAATTGCGCAAACCATTTTATCATTTTCTTCATATCACTCGCGTACACTCTTGTGAAGTCCATATTAGGGAAAGTCTTTTTAAAATAAGCTTCTACCGATTTGGGTTCTTTCTCATTAGGTAAGGCTTCCTTAGATTTACCCATGGCAATAAATACTTCCGCTAAAAAAACGTTTTCGCGGGTCGTAAATACCTCAATACTCTCTAAATGTGAGAACTGATGAGCTCTAGAGCTAATGAATTGAGTAGTATCATTTTCTAGTGATTTAGCTATCGCGCCATCGCTTTTGCTGGTCAATAATTCAAATAAACCTGATAGGCCAGAAACGGCGATTAGTTTGCTGTATTCCATAAATTCGGTGTAGTTTTTTTACGGGCGCAAATTACTGAAAAACACCCAATTTTCGTTTTTTAAACTACCTTTGTTTATCAATAAAACTAAAGGGTATGCCAGGTTTTGAATTCTTTGGAGAAGAGGAAAAAAAAGAAGTAAATGAGGTCCTAGAGACCGGTATTCTAATGCGTTATGGTTTCGATGGCCCTAGAAAAGGGATCTGGAAATCAAAAGAGCTAGAACAGGCTATTTGTAGCCGTTTTGGAACGCAGTATGCTCAATTAACTTCCAGTGGTACTGCAGCTTTAACCACTGCAATGGCTTCATTAGGTATAGGTGCTGGTGATGAGGTAATTATGCCTGCTTTCACTTTTGTAGCCAGTTTTGAAGCTGTTTTAAGTGTAGGTGCTGTGCCTATTTTAGTAGATATTGATAGCTCACTTACTTTAGACCCAGCAGCAGTTGAAGCGGCGATTACCCCTAAAACAAAATGTATTATGCCCGTGCATATGTGCGGAAGTATGGCCGATTTAGATGCCTTAAAGGCCATCTGCGATAAACATCATTTAATATTATTGGAAGATGCTTGCCAAAGCATTGGAGGTACTTATAAAGGAAAAGCATTAGGTACTATTGGACATGCAGGTACTTTTTCCTTTGATTTTGTAAAAACAATTACCTGTGGTGAAGGAGGTGTGGTGATGACGAATAGTAAAGAAGTGTATACCAAGGCCGATGCTTACACCGATCATGGACATGATCATGCAGGCGTAGATAGAGGAGCAGACTTGCATCCTTTCTTAGGTTATAATTTTAGAATTAGTGAATTACATGCAGCAGTAGGACTTGCACAAATAAGAAAATTAGATCAGTTTTTAACGATTCAAAAAAAGAACAATCAAATTTTAAAATCTTATATAGAGCAAGTACCTGGTATTGCATTTAGAACCATACCCGACCCTGCAGGAGATAGTGGCAGTTTTTTAACTTGGTTTTTACCTTCACATGCAGCCACTGAAAAAGTAATTGAGGCCATGAAGCAGGCTAATATTTTAGCAGGTAATTTTTATTGGTATGCCAACAACTGGCATTATATTAAAAAGTGGGCACATCTTAAAAATGTGCAAAGCCTTTCTGCCTTAAATGAAGCGCAGCAAAAAGCTTTAGCTGCATTAAGTACAAAGTCTTTTGAAAAAAGCGATGCCATCATGAGTAGATGTATTTCCACAGCCATTAGTTTATTATGGACGGAAGAGCAAGTGCATGAAAAAGGAGCTGCATTTTTAAGCGTGATAGAAAAAGCAATTTCTTAAAGCAGCGATTATGTCATTAGGTCAATCTTTGCAGCAAAGACAATTACAACGATTGTCGCCACAGCAAATACAACTAATGAAGTTGTTACAAATTCCTACTGCCCAAATTGAGCAAAGAGTGAAAGAAGAGTTGGAAGAAAATCCTGCTTTAGAAATGAATGCCGATTTATTAGAAGGCGATATGGAAAAATCGGTGGAAGAAATGCCTGACGATTTATTACAAAGTAGTGCAGAGGAAGAGGAAGCTATTCCGGTGGATGAATTTGAAATGAGTAATGAAGAATTAAGTGATTATAGTTTTGATGATGAAGGAGATGTAGCTGATTATAAAACCAAGGACGATTATTATCCGGAACTAGATAATGATAAAGTCATTCCCATTAGAGCAGAACAGAGTTTACATGAATTATTGATGGATCAATTGAGTATGTTGGCCTTAGGAGATCATGATTATAAAATTGCCGAACAAATAGTTGGCAGTTTAGATGATGATGGTTATTTGAGAAGAGCCCTACAGTCCATTGCCGATGACTTGGCTTTTAAACAAAGTATGTGGGTGGAAGAAAAAGAAATAGAAGCCTTATTATTGAAAGTGCAGCAGTTTGACCCGCCTGGTATTGGTGCTAGAAATTTACAAGAGTGCTTGCTTATTCAGTTAAAAAGAAAGCAAGCAGAACTGAGAGAAGAAGCCATGCAAGATCCAGCAGCTGATGAAATAAGGAAATTAGCTATTGCAGTCATTGAAAAACATTTCGAAGAATTTACGCGCAAGCATTACGATAAAATTCAAAAAAGTTTGCATTTAGAGGAAGGACAAATGAAAGAAGTGCTTCATCAAATTATTTCTCTAAATCCTAAGCCTGGTGCAGAGACGGGTCATATGAGTGAGGCCGATAAGTATATTATACCAGACTTTACAGTGCTTATTAATAATGGCCATTTAGAATTAACCTTGAATAGCCGTAATGCGCCACCACTTGTTATTAGCGACGATTACAAATTAATGTTGAAGGAATACGAACATAGCAATAAGCAAGATAAATCTCAGAAAGAAGCCGTATTTTTTATCAAACAAAAAATTGATGCTGCTAAATGGTTTATTGAAATGATTCAGCAAAGGCAGCAAACTTTATTACATACGATGAAGTCTATTTTAATGCATCAAGAAGCTTTCTTTTTATCGGGAGATACCACTAAGTTAAAGCCAATGATATTAAAAGATATTGCAGAAAAAACTTCTTTAGATGTTTCCACAGTAAGTAGGGTAGCCAATAGTAAGTATGTACAAACAGAGTTTGGCACTTTCTTATTAAAATATTTTTTTAGTGAATCATTGACTACCGATTCTGGAGAAGAAGTAAGCACCAAAGAGGTAAAAGCTATACTAGAAGAACTATTAGAGTCAGAAGACAAGCATAAGCCTTTCAGTGACGATGAGTTAACAGAGCAGTTGCAAGAAAAAGGCTATAATATTGCTAGAAGAACTGTGGCTAAGTATAGAGAACAATTAAATGTACCGGTGGCAAGATTACGTAAAGAATTGTAGTTAAAAAACAGATTAATGGAAAACCAACAACCGAAACTTTTAAAAATATTGGCTCATCTAGTGTCTTTCATACTACATCCTTTATTTATTCCCACTTATTTTTTTCTTTATTTAATGCAAGTGGTGCCTTTCGAGTTTGCGAGTATCACCGACTGGCAATTAAAGCTAAAATTATTTAGCGTGTTTTGGTTGACTGCTTTTTTTCCAGCTTTTGCGGTTTTCTTATTATGGAGATTAAAATTTACCGATAGCATTTTCTTAAAAACACAGAAAGATAGAATTATTCCCTATGTAATTGTGATGTTTTTTTATTGGTGGATGTATTATTTAAGTAGAAACTTCACCGATCAGCCTTTAGCATTAAAATATTTTTACTTTGGTATTTTCATAGCAAGCGCCATTGGACTTACTGCCAATCATTTTATAAAAGTGAGTTTACATGCGATGGGTGTGAGCGGTTTATTAACAGCGGTTCTATTAGTAAGTTTTTATTATCCTATTAATAATTTACCCTGGGTGCTGCTTTCCGTATGCATTGCAGGCTTGGTTTGGAGCGCTAGAATGATAGTAAGTGATCATACGAATAAAGAGCTAGTGCTGGGTTTTGCCATAGGAATGGGCACCCAACTTGCTGGGTTTTTATGGGTGAGTTAATTTAAAAATAAACACTATGACTTGGCATCAATTAGGAAAGAACATTGTAAAGTATAAACTAGCTGCCCTTGGCTTTTTAGCAGTTGCTACTTTAGTGATGGGGTATTTTGCCATTCAAGTAAAGTTGAGTTATGAATTTACCAAGGCTATTCCTGAAGACAATCCGAAATTTGTTATTTATAAAGAATTTGTAAAAAAGTTTGGGGTAGATGGTACTACAATGGTTATTGGGTTTCAGACAGATTCATTTTTTACCACTCGTATCTTTAATCAAGTTGCCGAATTACAAAAACAAATAAAAACTATCCCTGGTGTGACCGAAGTAGTAAGTGTGCCCAGTGCCTATACTATTGTTAAAGACAGTGTAGCTAGTAAATTTACTGCGCGTAAAATTTTTAATACAACTTATACTTCAGATAGCGCACTTGCTCTAGATAGAGCTGTTTTAGAGGGCCTGCCTTTTTATAAAAATTTAATGTATAACCCAAGTAGCCATGCCTATATAATGGCTATTAGTTTTATACCCGATTCCATTAATAGCAGCGCGCGTTCTGCCATTATTAAAAATTTACAATATAAGTTGGACGCTTTTGTTAGTAGAACAAGTTTAGCAGTGCATATTAGTGGGCTACCTTACATAAGAACCATTCTCGCAGATAGAATAAAAAAAGAAATGTTCTGGTTTTTAATGGGATCGCTTTTGCTTTCAGCCATTACATTGCTTTTATTTTTTAGGTCTATTTCAGCCACTCTACTAAGTTTGACAGTGGTGATAATGGGTGTGATATGGAGTTTTGGCACCATGGTATTATTAGGCCAGAAAATTACTTTACTCACCGCACTAATTCCGCCATTAATTGTAGTGATAGGCATTCCTAATTGTATTTATTTTTTAAATAAATATCATACTTCTTATAAAGAAACACAGAATAAAAAAGAGGCCATTGAGCAAATGGTAGGAAGAATGGGAATTGTAACACTGTTTTGTAATATTACAGCAGCAATTGGATTTTTTGTTTTTGCCTTTACGAAAAGCCCTTTGTTAAAAGAATTTGGTTGGGTCTCTGGTTTAAATATTATGGCTCTATTCTTAATTAGTTTATTGTTCATACCCCCAGTACTTACTTATTTGAAAGCCCCTGCAAGTAAACATGTTAAATACTTAGACAATAAATTTTTAGAGAAAGTATTGGTTAAGATAGAACGCTGGACCTTCCAACATACTAAATGGGTATTTGGTATCACTATAGTTTTAGTGCTGGTTTCTGTGCTGGGTTTAATGCGTATTAAGAAAGAAGCTTTTATAGTAGATGATTTACCTAAAAAGGATACTTTATACACCGATTTAAAATGGTTTGAAAAGCAAGCGGGCGGGGTAATGCCTTTAGAAATAGTCATTGACACTAAAAAGAAAAATGGTTTAGTGCGTTCAATAAAACCTTTAGAAGCTATTGATGAGTTACATGCTTTCTTATCCGCACAACCAGAGTTAGGCAAACCCCTAGGTTTATTAGAAGGTATTAAATTCGCTAAGCAAGCTTTTTATGATGGAGATTCCAATGCTTATACAGTACCTACTGGGACCGAGATGGCTTTTATGGCGCCTTATTTAAAAACAGATTCGCAGAAAACTACGAATAGCAAGGGCGCTAGCCCTACTCAGTTATTATCGAAATTTATTGATTCAGCTAAAAGGGAGACAAGGGTAAGTGTAAATATGAAAGATATAGGTAGTGCGCAGCTTCCTTTGTTTTTGCATAGAATAGATAGTGCTACCGCTGCTATTTTTGATACTAGTAAATATAAAGTAGAAATAACCGGGTCTAGTGTTACTTTTTTAGAAGGTAGTAATTTTATTATTAAGGGATTAAGTGAGTCTATCTTTTGGGCATTTGTATTAATTGCTATTTGTATGATATTCTTATTCCGTTCCTTCCCTATATTAATGTGTTCATTGCTCCCTAATATAGTACCCTTACTTATTACGGCAGGCTTAATGGGTTGGGTGGGTATTTCTTTAAAACCTTCTACAGTATTGGTATTCAGTGTAGCCCTCGGTATAGCTATAGACGTCACTATTCGTTTTTTAGTAAACTATAAACAGGAATTACCACGTTTGAATAACAATGTACATACAACACTTGTACAAACTATTAAACATAC
Organism: Chitinophagaceae bacterium; assembly: GCA_947380435.1. Lineage (GTDB taxonomy): Bacteria > Bacteroidota > Bacteroidia > Chitinophagales > Chitinophagaceae > Sediminibacterium. The sequence continues at coordinate 18,305 of CANCRC010000006.1, read as the reverse complement.
CGGAATAAGTATTATCTATACTTCCTTAGTATTAGTTGCGGGCTTTGTTATTTTTTGTTTCAGTGATTTTGGAGGCACCAAGGCCTTAGGCTGGTTAACTTCACTTACACTAGTGGTAAGTACTTTTACCAATTTAATATTGCTGCCTGCTTTAATTAAAACATTTATTAAACAGCGTTAATATTTATTGTAAGATAGAAGCAAGGGTATCTTGTAAAGCAGCACCTCTTAATTCTGTAGCAATTACTTTTCCTGTAGGATCCAATAAGACATTGAAGGGTATGCCTTCTATTTGGTAGGCGCTCACTACAATGCTTTCCCATTTTTTGAGATCGCTAATATGTTGCCAATTTAATTTATCTGCTTTGATAGCTTCTAGCCAGCTTGCTTTATCATCATCTAAAGAAACACCTAGTACTGTGAAATTCTTTTTCTTATATTTTTCATAAGCAAGCACTACGTTCGGATTTTCTCCTCTACAGGGCCCACACCAACTTGCCCAAAAATCCACTAATACATACTTGCCTCTTAAACTACTTAGTGCAATAATTTTACCGTTGGCGTCTGGTAATGCAATTTCAGGAGCCATTGTTCCAATAGCAATGGCTGCCGTTTTAGTGTTGGCTTGTACTTGTGTATTTAATAAATTAGCAAATTGAACCAGGGGCTCTGCTTTCATTTTTTCTGCAGCAGCTTTTGCTAAAGCTAATACCTGTGCCGATTCCATTGATCTTAAACTTAATCCTAGTGTATAATAAACAAATGCAGGGCTTGTAGAACTTGTGATAGTATTTTCAACAAATTTATTGATATCGGTAATTTTAGTGGCTCGTTGTTTCTGTAACCAAAAAATAGTACTGTCTTTTGCGTTTTGTTTTTGTAAAGCATCTAAATTATAAATAGTTGAAAACAAGGAAGAGTCCTTTTTACGGTATTCAATTAGAAAATTAATTAAAGCTTGACTGGTTTTAGATCCTTTAATAGTATAGGATTGATAGTTATTAGCATCGGCATTAATTTGAATATTCTCTTCATCGTTAATAAATAATATCTCCATTTGTTTTTCGGTAGCAATACGGTAAATGCCTTCTTGCTTAGCAATAAATTGAAAGGAATACTTGCCATCCTCCCCTAAAGTGATAGAATCCATCGTAATAATGGGCAGTCCTCCATAAGGCACTTCTTGTAATAGTAATTTTTCTTTGGTAGCATGTTGTATAGTACCAGAAATAGTATAATTTTTTTCACCTGTACCGTTTTTACAGCCTGAAACAATAACAATCATTGCTACTAAAATGGCTACTACGTTTTTACTATTCATTGCTAATTATATTTGAGTTCTATGATTTTGTTCATTTTTTATGTAAGTTAACCAACGCTATTAGTTATTGATGGCACAAAATTAAGCCAATTTTTGCTCTAATAGGGCAGTGGTTATTTTAGGGTCGGCCTTGCCTTTGCTTAATTTCTTTACTTCGCCCATAAATAAACCTAAAAGCCCCTTTTTACCTTTTCTATAGGCCAGTACTTTTTCTGGATGGGCAGTCATTACTTCGTCAATCCATTTTTCAATTTCTTCTGAAGAGCCTGTTTGTAGTAGGTTCTCACTCATGGCAAAGACCTTAGGGGATCCAGGATGGGCAATAATTTCTTTTAATACCTTCGTACTTGCCACCGAAAAACTTAGTTGATTGCTTTCTACTAAATCTACTAATTCAACTAAAAAAGGAATCATGGTAGACAAGGCTTGAAAATTAGTTAGGCCTTCATGTAGGGCTACTCTAATAGGCCCAATCATCCAATTGGCAATGGCTTTATAATGTGGAGATGCCCCTGCCCATTGTATATAAAAGTCGGCTTCTTCTTTATCTTCTACTAATTGATCAATGGCGTAATCCGATAAATCATATTGTAGTTTCCACTGCTTTTTTAAAGTAGCGGGTAGGGCGGGTAATTTTTTTTGAATGCTTTCAATAAAAACATCTGTTAAATGAAAGGGTGCTAAATCTGGATCGGGGAAATACCTATAATCATTTGCATCTTCTTTATCTCTGATAGAAAAGGTAGTATCGTTACCTGCGTCAAAGCTTCTTGTTTGTTGTACAATGGTGCCGCCGGTTTCTGTAATTTGAATGAGACGATCTATTTCAAATTCAATGGCTTTTTTTATATTACGAATAGAATTTAAATTTTTAACTTCTACCCTGGTACCCAATGTGGTGGCGCCTTTTAAACGAATAGATATATTGGCATCGCATCTTAAACTACCTTCTTCCATATTACCATCACAAATACCTATCCAGCGTACTAGCTTTCTTACTTCTGTTACAAATAAAAAGGCTTCTTCAGCAGAATGAATACAAGGTTCAGTGACCATTTCAATTAAGGGGGTACCTGCACGGTTTAAATCTATCAAAGTATCGGTGGCTGAAATATCATGTATACTTTTACCCGCATCTTCTTCTAAATGAATTCTATTGAGCTGTATTATTTTTTCACCTGTAGGTAATTGTATGCTAATAGTTCCACCTTCGCAAATAGGGGTAGTATGTTGTGAAATTTGATAGCCCTTTGGTAAATCGGGGTAGAAATAATTTTTACGTGCAAAATAATTATCCTTTGCAATTTTAGATCCGCAGGCCAGTCCAATGCGAATAGCATATTCAATGGCTTTCGAATTGGTTTTGGGTAAAGTACCAGGATGACCCATGGTAATAGGGCTTATATGGGTATTGGGCGCTGCTCCAAAAGAGGCATCGTCTCCACAAAACAATTTGCTTTTTGTGGCTAATTGTGCATGAATTTCTAAACCAATAACTGCCTCATATTTTTGTCCGTCTGCCATAAGGCAAAAGTACTAATTAAAACGCCTATAAATCGGCTGTTTTTAATTTTTTAGGAAGCTTTACTACGATGGTTTTAAGTTCCTTATTTCTTTTTACTTGAAAGGTGAAACTGCTTCCTTCTTTCGCTTCTTTGATGATTGGCTTTAAAGCATCAACATCTTTTATTTTCTGGTCATTTACTTGAACAATGATATCGTTTTCTTTTAAACCACTTTTAGCAGCAGGAGAATTTTCGCTAACATTCGTAATATTAACACCCTCTCCAGTTTCTAGATCTTCAATACTAATCCCCAATTTTGGTTTATTCTCTACGCCTGCAATACGCATGTCTTCCATACCTGGAAAATTAGGAATAGCAAAACTAAATCCTCTTGGACTTGGTTGTAATTTTCTAGTATTAGGATCAAAATATTGTCTGGGTGACATATCAAAACTAGGAGCACCTGGTCTCTCTGGGCTGCTGAAATTATAATACTGCATGGTATTTTTATTCTTTGCTAAACTTGCAACCAGGGTATTGGTTTTTCCAGCTCTAATATAACTAATAGTTACTTTATCCTCAGGCTTTGATTTTCCAACGGCTTCGTATAAAGCAGCAGGGCCATCAATTTTTATATCATTTACTTTAGTGATAATATCTCCTTCTTTCAGTCCTGCCTTAGCTGCAGGGCTTTCATCACTCACTTGATTAATCTTAGCGCCTTGCTCAGTCGCTTCGGTAACTACACCTAAAAAAGCTTCATTGGTTTTTGCTTGATTAGGTATTACCATATCAAAATTATCATCCCCATCATCATTTATAATTATATCATCGCTTAATTCAAGACCCTTATGTAAGTCTTCATTATTAAGGGGTTTCCCATCAACTATTATTCTTGGTCTTTTAGTTTCTGTATTTCCAAGGCCGTTTAAGTTTTTATCTAATTTTTTTAAAATAACTCGTTTATTGCCTTTTCCTTCTATGCTTAAGCGTGGATCATTTTCATCTACTTCTTTTCCATTAATAGTTACTTTATTGCCATCCACTACTACTGTCATATTTACATCTACATCTGTTTTTACTTTTGTATTCTTATCTCTGTCAATGGTTACGGTTAGTTTGGTAGAATCTTTTTTTGCATTCTTTTTACTAATAATTTCAACTACGCCATTAGCCCCTTTCTCTCCATATTTTTCTGTAGCCATGGCCCCTTTAATTACATTCACAGATTCTATATCATTGGGTGCAATTGTATTGATACTTTCAACTGGTTTGCCATCTAGTATATAAAGGGGGGTCTTACCATCTTTTGTTATAATTACTTCTGTTGTATCTTTTACTTTTTTCTTACTTATGCTTACTTCTCCAGTTTGCGCAATAACATAATGAAATGTAAAACTTACCAATAATAAAGAGACTAGTATTTTTTTCATGGTTGTTGATTGATTTAATTCTTTAATGAAAACTACAAGCTTTGTTTAACCACCTCAATTACTTTATTAAGTTGGCTAGCATCTTGACCACCTGCAGTAGCCAAAGTTTTTTGTCCACCGCCACCACCTTTAATAAGAGGGGCAATTTTTTCTTTAATTATTTGAGTAGCTGGCATAGTAACACTAAGTGATTCACTCATTGAAAGTGCTACAGAAGCTTTCCCTTCAATAGTAGCTACTAAAATAATGCAATGATTATTTTGAGTCAGCCCCAAGGCTACTGCTAATTTTTTTAAATTATCGGCACTTGATAATTGTATTTCTTTTCCTAAAAATGCAATTCCATTAATAATTTCAAATTGGCTAGCATATTCATTAGTTAACTCATTCACTAACAAAGCCTCTTTACTTTCTAATTTTTTAGAAAGTTCTTTTTGACTTGACTGCAAAGAAGCAATGGTATCATTTAAAACAGATACAGAAGAATTTTCATTCCACTCAGGTGCTTTAAAGCCAGCATTGGTTTTAATAGCAAGCGCTGCGCATGCTTCAGTTAGTTGAATAATTTGTTTATGTAATTTTTCATTTACTTCTGTTATATGTTTTGCAGCGGCTTCACCAACCACGGCCTCAATTCTTCTAACACCAGCAGCTACAGAGGCTTCTGCTTTTAAAATAAAGGCGCCAATTTCTCCGGTATGGCCCACATGGGTACCGCCACATAATTCAATAGAATAAGTAGGGTCCATCACTACCACACGCACTTTATCTCCATACTTTTCTCCAAATAAAGCCATTGCACCTAAACCAATGGCTTCCTCTTTATTCATTTCCTTAATCACTACAGGAATATTTTCTTTTATTTTAGCGTTCACCATTGTTTCTACTTGACTAATTTCTTCTGCAGTCATTTTGGCGAAATGAGAAAAGTCAAACCTTAATTGTTCAGTGTTTACTAAACTTCCTTTCTGTGCCACATGCTTCCCTAAAACATTTCTTAAAGCAGCATGTAATAAGTGAGTAGCAGAATGGTGCAAGGTAGTTGCTTTTCTAGCATGGGCATTTACAGTGGCTTTAACTGTATTAGAAATTACTGGAGGTAAGCTTTCCGTAAAATGAATAAATAAATTATTTTCTTTTTTAGTATCCGTTACTGCAATACTTGTGCCATCTTCAAATTGAAAGCTACCTATATCACCTACTTGACCACCGCTTTCTGCATAAAAAGGAGTTGCAGACAATACCCATTGGTAAGCTTCTTTGCCCTTGGCTTTTACATTTCTATATTTAATAATAGTAGCGTTGGCTTCCATTTCCGTGTACCCTAGAAAGTTTGTTTCTTTATCAGGGTTCACTTGTATCCAATCCCCTGTATCAATGGCAGTGGCGGCACGGCTTCTGTTTTTTTGTTGCTGCATTTCTTTTTCAAAGCCGGGTTCATCCACTTGCAATTCATTTTCACTTGCAATTAACCTCGTTAAATCTACTGGGAAACCGAAAGTATCAAATAATTCAAAAACTAATTTTCCTTCGATAGTAGCATTTTTTGGATGTGTGCTAATAATATCATCCATGCGTTTTAAGCCTTTTTCTAAAGTGCGTAAAAAACCTTCTTCTTCTTCTTTCACTACTTTGGTTACAAAATCTAACTGACCTGTTAATTCAGGAAATACATTTTCAAATTGCTTTGCCAACTGAGGAATTAACTGATGAAGCAAGGGATGTTTATAATCCAAATAAGAATAATAATATCTTACTGCTCTTCTTAAAATACGACGTATTACATAGCCAGCGCCTGTATTAGCAGGTAATTGACCATCGGCAATAGTGAAGGCAATGGCACGAATATGATCGGCAATAACTCTAAAGGCAACAGCTTCTTTGGTATCGCTGTAATCGTATTTTTTATTGGTGATTTTTTCAACCACTTCAATAGTGCCTGTGAATACATCGGTATCGTAATTACTTTTTTTATTTTGAATCACACGCACTAGTCTTTCAAAGCCCATACCCGTGTCAACGTGTTTATTAGGAAGTGGTTCAAGACTACCGTCTTTTTTTCTATTGTATTGAATAAATACATTGTTCCAAATTTCAATAACTTGAGGATGGTCTTTGTTCACTAAATCACGGCCTGGTATTTTAGCAATCTCTTCATCTGATCGCATGTCTACATGTATTTCACTACATGGTCCACATGGTCCAGTATCGCCCATCTCCCAAAAATTATCTTTTTTATTGCCGTAAATTATTTTATCCTCAGCCACCCATTTTTTCCAATGCATTAATGCTACGCTGGAAGAGGGTAAGTTTTCTGATGCGTCTCCTTCAAAAACAGTTACATATAATCTTGCAGGATCAATCCCGTATACTTTTGTTAATAATTCCCAACTCCATTCAATAGCTTCTCCTTTAAAATAATCTCCAAAGCTCCAGTTGCCCAACATCTCAAACATGGTATGATGGTAAGTGTCAACACCTACTTCTTCTAAGTCATTGTGTTTACCACTTACGCGTAAACATTTCTGTGTATCGGCAATTCGTTTATGGCTAGGTTCTTGGTTGCCTAAAAAAAAGTCCTTAAACTGATTCATTCCGGCATTGGTAAAAAGCAGGGTAGGGTCGTTTTTAACGACAATAGGTGCGGAAGGAACAATGGCATGCCCTTTAGATGCAAAAAAATCTAAAAATTGTTGTCTTATTTCAGGGCTCTTCATCATGTAGCTTAATTTTAGGCTGTATTGGTCTTAAAAGCTATATTTGTTATGCTTTTTTAATGTCCTCAAAGGTAAGGAATTGGGGCTTTTTTATGGCCTTATTAGACAAAAAAATGGCTTATTTCAAATGAAGAAAATAAAATACTTCTTTAATACCCATACCCTTCGATTTGAAAAAGTGGAAGTGCCCCTTCGAGTGCGCTTGCTACAGCTATTTGGCTTTGTGGCCGCCTCTATAGTAACAGGTGTTATTATTGTCATTATAATGTTCCAATATATTGACTCTCCTAAAGAGAAGTTGTTACGTCAGCAAAACGAAATGTATAAAGAGAATTACAGTGTTTTGTCGGCCGAGCTTAAACAATTACAATTACAGATGTCAGAATTAGAAAGTAGAGACAATGAAGTATACCGATCTATTTTTGAATCTAGTCCCATTCCGGATAGTGCGAGAGTAAAAGAAATGGAATCCAAAAAAGAAGTACGCTTATTACAAAGTTTTTCTAATAATGAATTATTAGCAAACATGATCAGTCAGTTGAATAATTTAAGTTTAAGGATGGCTTACCAAACCAGTTCTTTTACAGAAATTGGTACCATGGTGAAGAATAAAGAAAAATTATTAAAAGCTATTCCTTCTATTCAACCTGTAAGTAATAAAAATTTAAATAGAATTGGAGGAAGCTTTGGCTATAGAATTGATCCGCTCTATAAAGACATTCGTTTTCATCAGGGTTTAGATTTTACCGCACCTTCTGGAACACCTATTTATGCTACTGCAGATGGTGTAGTGCAGGCAGCAGGATTTAATACCGATGGCTATGGCAATAAAGTAGTTATTAATCATGGCTTTGGTTATCAAACTTTGTATGGACATATGGTGCGTGTCAAAGCCAAGGTGGGACAGTCTGTTAAAAGAGGGGAAGTGATTGGATACATTGGAAACACAGGAAAGAGTACCGGCCCGCATTGTCATTATGAAGTGATTAAAAGAAATATAAAAGTAGATCCTGTATATTATTTTTACAATGATTTAACACCTGCGCAATTTGATCGTTTATTAAAAGCAGCTGCCAATAATAAACAAAGCTTAGACTAATTATATGGAGCCATTATTACTACAATATTTGAATAGAATTATGCGCACCATTGGCTTGGTGGTAGTGTATATGTCAATTAATGTAGCCTTTGGTATTATGTGGGGCTATGCATTTATTGAATCGGAGTGGAAGCTAGGCAATGTATTATTTTACCTATACTTACTTATTAGCTTTATAGGTTTTGCTTACACACTGTATAGAATTTGGAAAAATCCAATAGGTATAAAAATAGACTAGTGCGATTTATTTAGCTTGTATGATCGGCTATAATTTTCCAAACCCCCTTAATTTTTCTAAATAAGAGTGTGAAGTTGCCATGTGCATCGCCAATGCTTCTTTTTAAATGAAATTGTCCAATAATAAAATAATGGTCTGTATTCAGTGCTTGCATGCGGGTAATAGTAAATGCTAGTTGACCCATATGTGCAGTGTCGGGGTAATTCTTTTTATAATTAACTAATGTAGTATTATAGCCATAAGTGGGCCCGTTTTTACCCATAAATAAAAGACTATCGTTTTCCCAATAGCCCAACATAAACGCGTCTATATTGCCTGTATTCCAGGCGGCAATTTGTTTATCCAATAATTGCTGAATGGCTTGCTTGTCCTTGTTTTGCGCAAAACTACCAAGGCATATAAAAAGTCCTAGAATGGTGAAATATTTTTTCATAGTGTATGATTTATTCATTGAAAAGTTAATTAAAATTATTGAAATCTGCCTAATTTGTGGGTATGAGCTATCAAAGACATTTGAAAAAAGATAAAGGCTTGGCTACACTTGTAAAAGGGGAGGCATATACTTTACATAAAAGAAAGAATACGGCGGTTCGTTTAATGGCCAGTATTGTCTCTCAGCAGTTAAGCACGAAAGTGGCCGCTATTATTTTTAAAAGGTTTTTAGATATCTATAAAGGCAAAGAGCCTAGTATGCAGGCAGTTATAGATACTCCTTTTGATACCCTCCGTGGCATTGGTTTAAGCAATTCAAAAGTGAACTATGTTCAAAATGTAGCTCAATTTTTTATAAGTCAAAAAATTACAGATAAGCAATTATATACGATGGAACCTGAAGCAGTCATTGAACTGCTCACTCAAATTAAGGGAGTGGGCAGGTGGACAGTGGAGATGCTGCTTATGTTTAGTCTTGGACACGAAGATGTTTTTGCCGTAGATGATTTAGGTATTCAACAGGCAATGATTCGTTTGTATAAAATAAAATATACTAGTAAAAAAGAATTGCAGACGAAAATGTTGAAAAGATCGCTTAGTTGGGCTCCTTATAGAACCTATGCCTGCTTGCATTTATGGAATTGGAAAGATACTGGGGCAGTGTAAACATTTATTTAGGCTGAATTACGCGCAGCATTAATTACCCCAAACATAGTTCTAGTTAATAATTTTTCATAAGAAGCTAATTCGGATGGATTGGCTTTTACTTCTTGTATTTTACAGAGTGCATATTGTTGAATCGTTAATAAGGGTAATACAATTCTATCTCTTAATAAAATAGAATGCTTACTTACCACATCATTTTCCATTAAACTTTTTGCATGGCTTAATTCTAAATATAATTGAGTGGTGAGTTTAAATTCTTCTTTTATATTTTGCCAAATGCTATTAAATTCAGTATCGGATACTACATATTTGGTAATAGCGAAATTAGACTTCACCATACTCATCATACTGTTGTCTATCAGTGTTCTGAAAAAAGCTATATTATTAAATAAAGTTTGTACTTCTTCCCATTTGCCTTTTTCTTTTAATACTTGCAAGGCGGTTCCTACACCATAAAAGCCTGGCACATTTTGTTTTAATTGACTCCAACTCCCAACAAAAGGAATGGCTCGAAGGTCTGTGAAGCTTAAACTATTACTACTGCCTCTTTTAGCAGGACGACTAGCGATATTGCTTTTGCTATAATAGTTTAAAGGACTAAACTTTTGTAAATAAGGTAAGAATAATGGATTTTCTTTTAGTTGCTGATAGGCATGGTAACTAATATTGCCAAGCTCTTCTAATAAGGTTCGGTCCTCTGTTGTAATTTGCAATTTGGTATCTGCAAAAAGTTCATTGCTTACCCCAGCACTTAATAATTGCTCTAAATTATATTGGGCAGATTGTATGGTACCAAAATTAGAAGTGATGGTTTGTCCTTGAACAGTCAATTGAATTTCTTCATTTTCAATTTGATTACCCATGGAGGCATAAAACTGATTGGTTTTGCCACCGCCTCTAGAAGGAGGGCCACCTCTGCCATCAAAAAACTTTATAACAATATTATTTTTTCTTGACACTGCTGTTAAAGTTTCTTTTGCTTTATAAATACTCCAGTTGGCTTGTAGGTAGCCTCCATCCTTAGTGCCATCACTAAAACCTAACATAATAGGTTGCTGCTCATTTCTTGCTTTTAGATGGGCTGCATAAATGGGTGCCGTATATAATGTCTGCATTATATTTTCAGAGGCGCTCAGGTCGTCAATGGTTTCAAATAAAGGAACAATATCAAGGGTAGCAAGGGTATTGTCCCATCCACATAGTCTACATAAAGCATAAAGTTCCATTACATTCACTTCAGACTGACAATTACTAATCACATATCTATGACAACCCTTTACTCCATTTAGTTTTTGTACTTCTTTAATGGCGTAAATACTTTCAATGGTATCTTTTGTAATGGGTTCACTGAAATCGCTGGCTTGAATATTTCCTTCAAGCTTGCTTAATATCAAAATTTGTTCTGCTGCAGTTAACTGCTCATAATTAGCAGGTAGTAAACCTTCACCCTTTTTTTGAAATTCGTTTTCATGAATATCCATTAAAACTTTATGGTGTATTCTACTATCTTGTCTAATATCTAAGGAAGCGAAGTGGGTTCCAAATAATTCTACTTTATGTAGTAAGCTTTCAAGACTATTTAAATAAAGGGAATGATCCTCTTCAATTATTTTTTTTCTAATAAGTTCTAAGCTTTCAATAATTTCTTCCTTTACAATGGGATTAGACTCGTCTGGTCTAAATACATTTTCATATAAGCTAGCCTCCAGCTTACTAATTAATACATCAATACCAGAAAAAGTAAGTTTGCGTTTTAGTTTTCTAATATCTCTATAATAACATACAATAATGCTAGATCTCAATGCCTTGGCCACTTTGATAGTAGTAGCCGCATTCACAAAGGGGTTGCCATCTCTGTCTCCGCCTGGCCAGAAACCTAATTCAATAAAGGGGTTTTGGTTGTTGTAGTTTTTATCAAAGACTTCATTCATAATGGTATTATAAATATTACCTACTGCATAGTAGAAGATATTTTCTAAATACCACATTAAGTTCAATGCTTCGTCGGTAGGACTAGGCTGCTTTTTATTAAAAAATGGAGTTAAACCTAATTGCTGAATATATTGATTAATGGTATTAAATTCATTTTTCCCAATGGCCAGTCCCATATCATGTATAATGCCTAAAACATTAGCAGGATAAAACTGTGTGGGGTGGGCTGTTAAAACAATGCGCACTTTAAAATCCTTCAATTTATTCTTTAAAGCTTCATTTTTACCAGTAAAATTGGCATCGCGAATTAAAGTTTTTAAACTACCAGGCCCTTCCATATCATTTACAGAAGTAAAAGCTGCGTCTTCAATAGCATCAAACAATACCACCTGTCTTTCTATGTATTGAACATATTTAAATAAGTGATCAATTTTTTCCGTTTCTGTTTCTACTTGTGTATGTCTTGTAAAAAAATAGTCGATAATTTCATTAGGCGATTTTTCTTTCGCATAACCTTCTTCACAGGTTTGTAATAAGATGGGTAATAAAGCACCTACATTCGCCACCCCTGAATAAGGAAGTGCTGCAAACAAACTATTATAGATAATATATTTATCAGATACATTTCTTCTAAACTGTTGCGAATAATTATTATTAGGACTTGTCATATGAATACCGCAAAGGTAGTACAAATAAAACTGGCTTTCATGAAAGCCTTGCCAGCATTGATTCCTAATGAATGTTCGTTTTAGATAGAACTAGCTGATATATGAGTTGGCTGATTAATATCATGATAAAATGCAAAGGTCCAGCCCTCTTTATTGCCTTCTTCCCACCATTGCTGTCTATATTCTAATGCTTTTTTTCCGTCTAAATCGTATTTGGCCACAAATCTTGATTTCATTTGTTGTAATTGTGGTGCAACATCAGCACCATAAAATATAATTTCTTCATGCTCTTTAATCCAAGCAGCTTGATGAAATTCACTATGACCCCCAGTGATTTCATAATAAATAATATTTTCTATATTGCCCTTGTCTTCAGTAAGCCAAACTGTTCCACTAAAGTCTTCCAATATACCTACTTGGGCTTTTAGTGTTGCATTATTGCTATTTTGCATGACTTCATCAAATTCTCTTCTTTGCACATAGTATTTTGCATAAGGAAAGCTTATAAACTGCTCCTGATGTATTGGATGCAAATAACTTATCCCGCCTGCATGGTCCTTGTGCAAATGACTTAGAAATACCTTGGTCACTTTTGATGGGTCAATACCCAAGGCCATTAAATTTTCATGAATTTGTAATACACCTAACTTATTTAAATAGCCAAGCCCCGTGTCTAATAAAATAATATCGTTGTCGGTAATAAGTACAAAGGGCTGCACTTCTACTAGTATACTTCCCTTGGGTCTATTAGGATAATCGGGACTGCTGCTATTAAAAGGTTTAAAGACCTTTGTTTCATCAATAGAAAAACTGCCTTCAGATAAAGGGTAAATGCGCATACTGCAAAAATAAGCATTAACGAAGCACCATCTGCCTGTCAGCGTCTAATCTTAATAAAATAAATAATAAGGTAGTAAAGGTGAGTAGGGAGGAACCACCATAACTAATTAAAGGAAGAGGAATACCCACCACTGGGAATAGTCCAATAGTCATACAAATGTTCACTGCAATATGAAAAAAGAAGATACCCACTACGCTGTAGGCATATACTCTGGAGAAAGTACTTCTTTGTCTTTCAGCAATTCTAATAAGTCTGAATAAGAAAAACAAATACAATGCTAAGAAAGTGAAAGTACCTACAAAGCCAAAAGCTTCTCCTAAGGAAGTGAAAATAAAATCGGTATGTTGTTCTGGTACATATTTCCCTCTAGTTTGTGTGCCTTTTAAAAAGCCTCTTCCCCAGAATCCGCCAGAGCCAATGGCAATTTTACTTTGTTTTACATTATAGTCATCGGGCTTCTTAGTTTTTTTCTCGCTAGTACTGCTAGCCGATTTTTTATTCAAAGAGCAATCGTATTCTTTACCTATCATGGAGTAAATACGGGTACTTTGGTAGCACTCAAATACATTATTAAATATATAAGGTACTGCAAAACGCACCGTACCAAAGCTTACAGCCCAAATAGCAAGTACAATGAGGATATTATTTTTATTACGTTTAAACCTTTTAATCATATTAGCAATAAATAACCCTGCAATGGCTGTAATAATAATGGCCAGTGTAGTAGGTTCTAGTAATAAAGTAGCAATAACAAGTATGGCAAAGGACAAAAGAATTACTAAAATCACTGGAGGAAGGCCTTCTCGGTACATGGCAAATATAAAGGCGCTATACACTAAGGCCAGTCCTAGTTCATGTTGCATAATAGAAAGTACTGCAGGCAAGGCAATCATGATACCTGCAATAATATGTGACTTTAACTTTGTAAAATCGGTTTCGGGTTTGGAGATAAATTTAGCTAAAATTAAGGCTGTAAAAATTTTACATAATTCCGCAGGTTGTAAATTAAAACCGCCTGCAATAGGAATCCAACTTTTGGATCCGTTTATATTTTTACCTAAAACAAAAGTGGCTAGCATTAATAAAATACCCAGCACATAAGAAATATTCGCAAGCGCTGTAAATAGTTTACTATCGATAAGTAAAATAAAGATGGCTACAAAGCCACAGAAAATAGCAAAATAAATTTGCTTACTAAAATTAGTCTTAGCCGTTAAAAAAGAGTTACTCCAATCCAAATTGGGGTTATACTCTACCATAAAAATGCACATAATACCTACCGCTACCATAATTAAATAAAGTAGTATCACCGCTAAATCGGTGCCCTTTGAAAAATTATTATTATTAGATACTGACATTAATTTTTTTATTGTTCAATTTTTTCTTTTTCATCTTAGGATTCAATGCCTGTTCTTTTGTTTTTTTATTTTTTATAGGAGGCGCAACTGGCTGAACGGGTGGAGCAGCCGTATCTAATTTTTTTATCGTATCTACCTTAACTTTTATAGGCGCTGTTTCTGATAGCATTTCCATATCCCAAATATCTGCTAACTCATCATTGTTATATTCAATGGGTGTTAACATTTCAGTTTTATTATTACGCACATACCAGGCTTTAATAGCTTCAGGCATTAAATCGACATTGGAAAGGTAGTCTACCTTGGTTTTACTTTCTTTGGTTAAAGTATCATTCAAATATTTTTCCATGACCAGTCCTGCAATGGGGCCTGCCCAAGTAGCACCAAAGCCTGCATTCTCAACTACCACAGCTACCGCAATGGTGGGATTATCTTTTGGAGCGAAACAAACAAATAAGGAGTGATTTTTTCCGTGGGGGTTTTGCGCTGTTCCTGTTTTCGCACAAAATTCATGGCCTGGCACTTTAATAAAGGCAGCTGTTCCAAAAACGGTAACACCATGCATACCTTCTTTAATGATATCAAAATATTCAGTAGGTATTTTGGTCACTTGTTGTTTCACGCGGAAGTTGGCTAATAATTTTTTATCTACCTCGTCTTCTTCCTCTACGCTATCAATAAAATGCGGCGTATAATAATACCCTTTATTAGCTATAAAAGCCATGGCATTCGCTAATTGTAAAGGAGTAGCTGTCATTCTATCTTGTCCAATACCAAGGGTTAACATGTAGCAACTATTCCAGTACTTAGCCCCGCCAAAATCTTTATTGTATTGTGCGGTATCGGGTATGCTTGCTCTATTTTCACTAGGTAAATCAATGCCTAACTTTCTACCTAAACCAAAACTATTAACGTATTGTTTCCATTTTAAGTAACCTAGTTTTGCATTATGGTATTGAGGATTATCAATAGCCATTCTAAATACTTGTAAAAAATAAGAGTTACAAGAATTGGCTAAGGCTAGTTGCAAGTTAGCAGCATGGCCTGCATTATGGTGTTCACATTTTCTGGGATCACCACAAGATGTATATAAGCCAAAACAATTGTATCCAAAACTAGGCGTAATGAGTCCTTCATCTAATGCAATTAATGCACCCATGGGTTTAAAAGTAGAACCAGGTGGGTATTGACCTTTAATGGCACGATTATAAATAGGACGCGCTGTATCGGTTAATAAACGTCCAATGGTTTTTCTTCTTTGATTACCCGTTAATAAATTAGGATTGTAGCCAGGACTAGAAGCCATGGCAATCACGCTTCCTGTTTTAGGATTCAAGGCCACTACACTTCCTATTTTATGTTGTAATAATTTTTCTGCTAGTTGTTGTACTTCCACATCCATGCTCGTAAATAAATTTCTACCAGCAATGGCTACGGTATCAAATTGTCCTTTTTCAAAAGGGCCTTGTATCTTTCCTTTATTATCTCTCAAATATCTTTTCACACCTCTTTGCCCCATTAAGATTGGCTCGTATTGTTTTTCTAGTCCCGTCATGCCTGCATAGTCACCCATCTCATAACCTTCTTCACCATGCTTTTGTAAAAAATTCACATCTACTTCTGCAACATATCCTAATACATGTGCGGCAGTATTGTAAGGATAAGAACGAATAGAACGTTCTGATAAAGAGAAGCCTGGAAAGCGGTATAAGTTCTCCGTTAATTGTGCATATAATTCTGCAGAAAGAAAGGGTTCAAATATGCCAGATTTTACGCGTGAATTTTTGATAATCACTTCAATCATTCTTTTGCTATACTCTGCTTTGTCTATTTTTAAAATATCGCACAAGGTAGCTGTATCAACTGCTTTGGCTTCATTGGGAATAACCACTAAATCATAGCTAATGGTATTTTCTAGAAGGGCTCTTTTTTTACGATCGTAAATAATACCTCTATCGGGGTAAATAATTTTTCTAAAAATAGCATTGTTGTTCGCGGCCAGCACGTACTTGCTTGAAAAAATTTGTAAACTAATAAGTTGTGCAATAATTAAAAAAAAGATAACGCCGATGATAATTTGAATAATACCCCCGCGATTCGAATTGTACATTGACATGAATTATCTTTTTAGCTTTCTTCTGTTCATTATAAGTTCCACACTAAAAATTAATAATAAACTAATAATACTAGTGAAGAACACCTTTCCAATGAAGTAACCAAAGTTACCAAACTGTAACCATTCTAATAATACTAAATAGAAATGGTGAATAAAAGTTAATGAAAAAGCATAAAAGGCATAAGGTCCCCAACCCATGGTAGCAATGCTAGGTTCCTTGTTCACCTCTTCTGAGGCTTCTTGTGAAAGTAGCAAATTCAATATAATAGATCTGAGATAGCCCAATAGTCCGCAGGCAGCTGCATGTAAACCTGGGGTTTTGGTAAATAAGTCAAGGCAATACCCAAATATAAATCCTAATAAAGTGGTAGAGAGTCGGCTTGTCCCAAAGGGAAGCCATAGTAAAAATAGAAAATAAATATAGGGGGTAATGAATTGATGAATAGGGGGTACTTCATTTAAAATGACAATTTGTACTATCAAAAACAAGATAAATCGAGTCGTATTTTTTAGCAGATTATTCATTGCTTCCCTCCTTTATACTTACTTTTTTTTGGTCTTCCATTCTTCTATTCTCTACTAAATAAACGTATTCCAGATTAAAAAAGTTGGTGCTAGCTTTCACATTCAAGGTTAAAAAGTTGCTTGAAGGGTCTTGGATCACGGTGGTAACGCGTCCCACCATTAACTGCGCAGGGAAATTAGAGGAGTAGGGGCTTGTAATAACTGTGTCGCCCACTTTTGGCGCAGCACTTTTAGAAATATTTTTCAGTACTAAAATATTGGGGTCGGCTCCATCCCATTCAATACTACCTGCAATTTTATCTCTTTTCAACATGGCGCTTACTTTACTATTGCGGTGAAGTAAACTCATAATGGTGCTATAGTTCTCATTCACTTCTACCACCACACCCACAATACTTCCATCGGGACTAATGGCTGCCATATCTTTTTTAATACCTTGCTTACTACCTCTTTCAATAACGATATAATTTTTCTGCAGTGTAAATGTATTGCCAACTACTTTCGCTGGGTAGTAATAAAACTTTCTAATTTTTTCTAAGCTATCTCTTCTTAAAATAAGGGTACCTGATTTTTTAGTAGTGTCAAAGCCCACAAAATTTTGTGCTAATTGATTTCTTAAAGCCACATTTTCTGCGGCTAACTTTTCATTGGTTGCTTTTAAACTAAAAAAATAAGTCCAACTTGAATAGTACCTATTGATATTGCCGGTGACTTGGTTGCTCCAGCCGCCAAAAAAAGTTTCATGCGATTTGCTGTTTGAAGACAACATGACTAGTGACAGAATCTGAAGTATCAGAAAACTAAAGAAAGTAAAATTTTGTCTTATGAACCCAATGATATTCTTCATTTGGTATTATCTCATGATAAATGGAAAGCGTTGATAGTTCTTCAGTGCAATACCCGTTCCGCGCACCACACTTTTCAGTGGATCTTCTGCAACATGCACTGGTAATTTTTTAACGCGATACCTGTTCCGCGCACTACACTTTTAAGTGGATCCTCTGCAATGTGAACAGGCAATTTAATTTTTTGACTCAATCTTTTGTCTAAGCCGCGTAACAATGCACCACCTCCTGTTAAATACAAACCTCTGCGATAGATGTCTGCTGCTAATTCTGGAGGAGTAGTTTCTAAAGCTTTTAAAATAGCTTCTTCAATTTTAAATATGCTTTTATCTAAGGCTTCTGCTACTTCTTGATAGGTCACCATGATTTGTTTTGGAATACCAGTGACTAAGTCACGACCGTTTACTGGCATATCATCTGGAGGATTGTCTAAATCTTTTAAAGCAGCGCCCACATGTATTTTAATTTGTTCTGCAGGTCGCTCTCCAATTAATAAACTATGATAACGTCTTAATGCTTCCATGATGTCTGCAGTGAATTCATCTCCAGCAATACGAATACTTTGATCACAAACTATTCCAGCTAATGCAATAACAGTAATTCCTGTTG
>CANCRC010000005.1 GCA_947380435.1 Chitinophagaceae bacterium | reverse complement strand
AGGTTTTGGTTGGGAGATTGGCGCTTTTGAAACCTGGGATGCGCTTGATATTGCAACGGTTATTACCGATATGAAAGCAGGCGGATACGCAGTGGCAGCATGGGTAGAGAAGATGTCTCAAAAAGGATTAAGCTTCTATAAAGTACAAGACGGCAAACGCTATTATTATGATGTAGCAACAGAAGGGTATAAATTAATACCAGGCGCCGATTCATTTATTATACTTTCAGACTTTCAAGAAAAAACTATTTGGAAAAACAGTGCTTGTCATTTAGTAGACATTGGAGATGGTGTTGCAGGTTTTAGTTGGAATACCAAAATGAATAGTATTGGAGGAGAAGTTTTAGAAGGCTTAAATAAATCTATTGCAATTGCTGAAGAAAAATATAATGGACTAGTTATAGCCAACGATGGTAATTTATTTAGCGCTGGAGCGAATGTGGGCATGATATTTATGTTAGCTATTGAACAAGACTATGAGGAATTAGATATGGCCATTCGTACTTTC
This sequence comes from Chitinophagaceae bacterium, assembly GCA_947380435.1. Classification (GTDB taxonomy): domain Bacteria; phylum Bacteroidota; class Bacteroidia; order Chitinophagales; family Chitinophagaceae; genus Sediminibacterium. The sequence continues at coordinate 35,481 of CANCRC010000005.1, read as the reverse complement.
CAAAATACAATGATGCGTGTGCGCTACTCTTCTGTTCCTGTAGTCATTGCTCCACATGGACTTTGCTTAGGTGGTGGATGTGAAATGAATTTACATGCCGACAGTATTTGCGCTGCAGCTGAAACCTATGTAGGTTTAGTTGAATTAGGTATTGGTGTGATTCCTGGCGGAGGCGGTACTAAAGAATTTGTTTTACGCGCTTCCGATGAAATGCATGCAGACGAACCAGAAACCATTACCCTGAATAAAAGATTTATGAATATTGCTACTGCCAAAGTAGCTACTTCTGCAAGTGAAGCCATGGATATGGGTATATTAAGAAAAGGACAAGATTTTATTGTACTGAATCAATCACGCCGTATTGCCAATGCAAAAGAACAAGCATTACAATTATTTAAAGCTGGCTATACGCAACCACAACAAAGAAAAGATATTAAAGTACTTGGAAAAGCAGGCCTAGGTGCACTTTACGCAGGTATTAATGGAATGTGGAGAGCAGGTTATGCAACAGATCACGATGCATTAGTGGCTAAAAAATTAGCCTATGTAATGTGTGGTGGCGATTTAAGTGAGCCTACACTAGTAAACGAACAATATTTACTTGATTTAGAAAGAGAAGCTTTCTTAAGTTTATGTGGTCAGAAAAAAACTTTGGAAAGAATACAATCGGTGATTACTTCTGGAAGACCTATAAGAAATTAGAAGTTGCCAATTATGGTATTAGTAGATTTTGGAAAGAGTAGCTGGTAAAATGAGTAGGTCTGATAAATTTAGTATCACCCCTCTTATTACTTTATTAAGTCAATAATAGCTTCTTCTACATTGGGATAATCAAAAACAAAACCTGCGTCCTGTATTTTTTGCGCACTCACTTTCGTGCTTTTCAATACTTCAATACTCATCTCTCCCAGCATTATTTTAAGAACAAATGAGGGTACAAAAGAAGGAAAGTAAATAGGATAAGTATTTTTAGCAATGGTTAATACTAATTTTTTATTCGTCACAGGGTTTGGTGCCACTGCATTATACACTCCTTGCAAAGCAGGGGTCTCCATCGCATATTGAATCATTTTGCATAAGTCATGATGATGTATCCAACTTACTATTTGTTTACCATTACCCAGTATGGTAGCTAAAGCAAACTTGGCGGGCTTTAAAAATTCAGCCAGCGCTCCGCCTTTTTTATTAAATACAATGCCAATTCTAAGTCTTACTAGTCGAATACCCATATCTCCTATGACTGCAGTGCTCTGCTCCCATAACTTACAGGTATTACCTAAATAAGAATCATCAGCAGCATCGGTTTCTACAAAACCATCTTCCAAACTCTTTGCTGTATCTGGACCATACCAACCAATGGCAGAAGCTGCTATAAATGTTTTTACCTGGTGTTTATTTTCACTTAAGGCTTTCACCAATAAATTACCCGACTGCACCCTACTATCCACAATGGCTTGCTTTCTTTTCACTGTCCACCTTTTATCGGCCACGCCTTCTCCTGCTAAATGCACAATTATATTTGATTTTGCTAAAGCGTCAATATCTATTTCTCCTTTTTCAATATCCCATTTCGCATAAGATAAATGCTGCCTACTAGACCTTTTAGGATTTCTGGATAGTATTATTACCTCATAGCCATTAGCTATTAACTGTTTAGCCAATGCCTGGCCAATCATGCCTGTTCCACCTGTAATAAGTACTGTTTGCATGGAGTAAAAATACAACAAAAAACCCCACCTTTTTAAGGGGTGGGGTTACAACTAAAATCAACTGTACACAAAAAACAAGTTTAATCTGGTTTTTTACCGTCTAAAAAAGTATTAATGGTAGAGATTTGTGTTTGGTTATTCTCATCTTTTTCCACTGTATACTTACTATAATAGTTTTCTACAGAAGCCATAGTATTACCAAATAAATCTAAGTTTCTTCTTACATAAGCAGGCACTGCATCAAATTCATTATTAGGATCAGAGGCGCTGTTTATATTGAAAGATAAATTTCTTAATTTCTGAATACGCTCAGCTACTTTTCTTCTTTGTTCTTCTGCATCATCGATAGGCATATCAAATGAAGAAGGATGTTGCTTTGAAGCATTTTGATTTGAATTAAAAGAAGACTCCTCTCTCATCACTAGTTGCATAGTAGGCTCTTCTTCCATTCTAAAAGAACTCTCATATACAACAGGCTCTTGAACTGGACTTGCTTGCATACTTATCTCAGCTACTTCTACAAGTTCTTCCTCTGCTTTTTCTTCTTCTACCATCTCAGGTATTACTTGTTCTACTAAAGTTTCCTCTATTAATTCTTCTTCAACTATTTCTTGCATGGTAACAGCTAAATCATCTTGCATTACCATTTCTTCCATCTCTTCCATTTCCTCTTCTTCTATTTCTTCAAACTCTTCCATCTCCTCAATCACTGGCACTTCCTCCATTTCTTCTATTGATGGCTCTTCTTCTGTATGCGCTGCATAAATATTAGTAGGCTTTGTTAAAATGAAATGATTCGTTTCAGCAACAGGAGCAGCTAATTCACTTACTATAACTTCCTCTTCTATTTCATCTTCTACTTGCTCTTCTACTAGCACTTCCTCCTCTTCTTCCAAATCTTCACCCTCATATACATCGTTAATTTCAAAAACGATTGGTTGACTTACCATTTCCTCCATCACTTCATTTGCTGCAATGCTAATTTGTGCATCTATTTCAGCTTCATATTCTTTTTCTGAAATTTCATCTACTTCATGCACACTCATTACTTCTTCTTCCACTATTGCAGCTACTTCCTCAATAGCATCTACCGCATCCTCTCCTAAAGTAAAATAACTATCACCTATTGTAGGCTCTTCGGTTTTTGGCTCTTCTGTTGGAGTTTCGGCTACCGCTTCGGTAGGGGCAGTCATTAAATTGCTTGTATCATTGATGGCTTCTTCAGAAACCAATGTCATTACAATTTTTTCTTCAACAGGAGCCTCAGCTTTTTTTGGTGTTTGCTTTTGGAATGGGTCCTTATGCTCAAAACCAGTTGCAATAAGGGTTATACCTAATTTTTGACATAATGTTGCATCATAGCCCATACCCATAATTACATCAGAATTTTCTCCTGTACGCTCGCGTAAGTAATTATTAATGGTTTCTAATTCATCCATTGAACACTCATAATCTCCTTCTGCACTATTAATATTTAATAAGATCCATTTTGCACCTCTAATATCATTGTCATTTAATAAAGGTGAATTCAAGGCTTCTTCAATAGCTCTTTGTGCTCTATTCTCTCCTTCTACTTCTGCTTTACCTAAAATAGCTACACCACCATTTTTCATTACGGTACATACATCTGCAAAATCTACAATAATATGACCGCGGCTATTAATAACATCGGTGATACATTTTGCTGCAGTAGCTAAAACATTATCGGCCTTGGTGAAAGCCTCTTTCATTTTTAAATTACCGTATTGAACACGTAATTTATCATTTGATATAACAAGTAATGTATCTACTAATGGTTTCAATTGCTTAATACCCTCCTCGGCTTGCGCTTGTCTACGTGGTCCCTCAAATCCGAAAGGAGTAGTTACAATACCTACAGTTAATATGCCTAAATCTTTACAAATTTGAGCAATAATAGGAGCACCACCTGTTCCAGTTCCACCACCCATACCCACGGTAATAAATGCCATGCGGGTATTTACTTCTAATATTTTTCTAATCTCATCTAAAGATTCTTCTGTTGCTAACTTTCCTACTGAAGGATCGGCACCTGCCCCTAAACCTTGTGTCAAATGTGGTCCTAACTGAATTTTATTGGGCACTGTACTTTGCTCAATCGCTTTAGAATCGGTGTTGCAGATAATAAAATCAACTCCTTCAATATTCTGATTAAACATAAAGTTGACAGCATTGCTTCCACCGCCGCCTACGCCGAGGACCTTGATGATGGATGATTTTTGCTTTGGCAAGTCAAATTGAATCATTTTTTTGTGTTTAGATGGGTTAGTTAGATGGTTCGTTCTTAGTTAGTTATATCGAAATTACCGTTTTTAGATTTTATTCTATTCGTTATTTATAACCATAATGTGGGTAAATATTATGGCAATAATTTGTCATCTTCCTCACTGAATATTTCAATGAGATTGTTCTTGAATCGATCCCAGAATTTGCTCTTTCTTTTCTCGATTTGTTCTGCTGTTAAAGTAGTGGCAACTGGCTTTGCTTCTACTCTTTGGCTTGTTAAACCATTCGCAGATCCTGTATTATTTACAGTTAAAGACTTAGGCACTTCCACTTTCTTAAAGGTCTCTGTAAATACTTTATGGTTTTGCTCGTAGTCGTTATATCCTTTCAAGATTAAACCAATACATGTTGAATACATGGGTTTCTTTAATTCTTCAATATGATTCGGTGCTAAATGCTCATTAGGTAAACCTATTCTTGCATTCAAACCAGTAATATATTCAGTTAATTGAATTAAATGTTTCAATTGAGAACCGCCCCCTGTTAAAATTACACCTCCATTTAACATGCGACTATCCATACCCACTTGCTTTAAGTGATAAGTAACAAAATCAAGTATCTCACTCATTCTTGCTTGAATAATTCCTGCTAAACTTTTAACACTTATTTCTTTAGCGGGCATTCCTTTCAAACCTGGGATAGTTACATAGGCATTGGCTTTTGCTTCATCTGTTAAAGCACTACCAAACTGAACCTTCATGGCTTCTGCTTGACTTTTCAATACACCCAATCCCATTCTAATATCATTGGTAATATTCTCACCACCGAAAGGTATCACCGCTGTATGCTTTAATACACCTTCGTAAAATACGGCAAGGTCGCTAGTTCCACCACCAATATCTAAAATAGCCACACCTGCTTCCATATCTACATCACTCATAACCGCACTTGCAGAAGCTAAAGGTTGTAAGACTAAATCTTTGGTGATTAAACCACTTCTTTCAACAGAACGATTAATATTTCTAATCGCGTTTCTATCTCCTGTTAAGATTAAAAAGTTGGCACCCACTTTCACACCATTCACCCCTACTGGGTCTTTGATGTTTTGGTTATTATCTACATGAAATTCTTGCGGAATCACATCAATGATTTGATCTCCTGCAGGAATAAATGTTTTTCTTTGGTTATTGATAAGTTGCTCAATCTCCCAAGCTTGGATTTCATTTTCGGCGTCTTGACGCACTTGATCTCCTCTTGTTTGTAAGCTTTTGATATGATGACCTGCAATACCCACATACACTTCGTTCACTTCTAAATCGGGATTGCTTAATTGGCAGTTTTGTAAAGCTTGTTGAATGGCTTTGATGGTTTGGTCAATATTCAATACTTGACCATGTTGAACACCATTACTGTTGGCACGCCCAAATCCTAAGATTTCTAACTTACCGAACTCGTTCTTTCTTCCTGCGATGGCAGCGATTTTTGTGGTTCCAATATCAAGACCTACGATAATGGGTGATTCGTGCTGACTCATTTTGTTGTTTTTTAGTTGTTTGTTGTGGAAGCCTTCTTTTGGGGCATTAACGCCTTGGCAGACTGCTTCACTTTAATTAACGATTTTGATTTAGATTTATTGTCTGTTTTTGTACTTGTTTTAGTAAGTATTTTCACCCCTTTTTTTGGCGCCGGTTTTACAGCTGTTTTAGAGGGGGTTTTGACTGCTGTTTTTGAACCATTTGTTGTGGCTATTTTTGGACTAGCCAATGGAGCTATTTTAGGGGTAATCACCGGGGCAATTTTAGGGGTATTTAGTGTAGCCGGATTAGTAGTAGTGACAGGGATTTTAACAGTAGTTTTAACCGTATCTGCTTTTACAGCTAGAGCTGCTACTGTGTCCTTCATTGGTAAATCACTTGCTAAAAACTGTATAGGTTGCATGCCTTTTTTGAGTGCTACAATTTGATTATCGAAACGACAGTCAATTACTTGATAGGCATTTAATCCACTTTGCACCCAAACTTTTTTATAAAAAGTATAGAGCCTATTTAATTTATCTTCTATATTATCTACTGACCCAATTAATACTATATGATCTCCTACTGAGGGTACCAATTCAAAATCGCCATTGGTAGCAATATTTACTTGAGCAGTTTGGGCCAAGAAAAATGAATCGGTTTGTACAGCTTTGGTAAAATGTACAATATCATTTAATAATAAACTATCGGGTTTAGATAGTTTTTCTTGGTCTGATGGAAAATTAGTGAAAACCGGCAAACGCAATACAGTAAGCTGTTTCAAGGGTAATTGTAAGCCTTCTTTATCAATATAAAAAGAATTCCCAGAAGCGGTAAAAATACGCGCAATAGGTATACGCTGTTCTATTTTAACTTGTAAAGATTGCGTGTTGTCTAAAAATAATTCTACATTTTTAACCCAACGAATAGTTTGTAAATATTTTTCTAGTGTATTTAAATTCACTGCGCCTATGGGCAAACCTACTTTTACACCTTGCGTATTAATAATTTGTAAAATTTCTTTTTCATCCATGAATAAGGCAGCGGTATTTTCTCCGACTAATTCAATTTGAATAGATGTACATTTTTTTTCTTCCTTAGCCCTCCAGGCTACCACAAATAATACAATAAGTGCTGCGCCTGCAATACTCCAAAGAACTCTAACTAATATGGTTTGCCAGTGCTTCATTTATGATTGGGTAAGAATTTCTTGAACTTTTAATATACAGGTATCAATATCGCCTGCGCCTGCCATTACAATAAGCTTGTCTGAACTGCTAGCCGCCCATGCAAATAATTCTTCTTTAGACATTATTTTTTTATGCTTCAGTTTCATTTTCTCTAATAACATTTCGCTACTCACACCTTCCATAGGAAGTTCACGCGCGGGATAAATTGGTAGTAAGATAACTTCGTCTGCCTTGTCTAAGGTTTCTACAAATCCATCGCATTGGTCCTTGGTTCTACTATATAAATGCGGTTGAAATACTAGTACCATTTTTTCATGGGGATATAAACTGCGCACACCGCTTATTAAAGCGTTTAACTCTTCAGGATGATGCGCATAATCGTCTATCAAAACTTTGTTTGCTGTTTTCACCTTATACTCAAATCTTCTTTTGACACCAGCAAAACTAGCCACTGCCTCTTTTATTTTTGTTTCCTCTATTTCTAAGCTTAGTGCAATAGCAATAGCTGCACTTACATTTTCTACATTATGTAGGCCTCCCATATTAAGTACAATATCCTTGCAAATACCAGCTGGATGTACTAAATCAAATTGATAAGAACCATCAACCACTTTTAAATTACTAGTATGATAAGAAGCATTATCATGGTTGTATCCATAAGAAAGCACTGTCTTATTGCTTGTATTGGTATTAAATTCAGTACCCCATTTTTGTATAAGTACACCCCCTGGTTTTATTTTATCCGAAAACTCACCAAAGGCTTTAACTACTTCTTCTGCTGTTCCATAAATATCTAAATGATCTGGATCTACTGCAGTAATGACTGCAATATTGGGTGCTAGTTTTAAAAAGCTACGATCATACTCATCGGCTTCTACCACCACTACATTTTTTTCATGGCTCCAAAAATTAGTACCATAATTAGTAGCAATGCCTCCTAAAAAAGCATTACAACCAAAACCTGTATGACGAAGTATATGCGCTGTCATGGAAGTGGTGGTGGTTTTACCATGCGTGCCTGCAATGGCAATAGTGAAAGCATTCTCCGTAATCCACTGAAGTACATCACTTCTTTTCACGACCAAGTAGCCCTTGTCTCTATAATAATTTAATTCACCATGCAAACTTGGAATAGCTGGCGTGTATACAATCACTGTGGCCGCTTTATCTATTTTAGATATATCGTCTTCAAAATGAATTTGAATGCCTTCTTCTATTAAAGCATCGGTTAATAGCGTAGGGGTTTTATCGTATCCACTTACAACTACGCCTTGCGTATTAAAATACCTTGCCAAAGCACTCATACCAATGCCTCCAATACCAATAAAATAAATGTTCTTACAATTTGTTAACGGATTCATCTTTCAACTATTCATTTATTTGTTTCAAAATTTCTTTCGCTATCACTTCATCTGCATTACTAAAAGCAAAGGCCTTTATATTATTTTTCATTGCTTGCATTTGCTCCTCACTAACTAATAATTGAAGGACAGTAGGTATTAAATCTTTACCAACTTCTTTATCCTTCACCATAGCAGCTGCATTTTTATTGACTAGAGTCATTGCATTATAAGTCTGATGGTCTTCTGCAGCTAGTGGATAAGGCACAAAAACAGCAGGCTTGCCTGTAATACAAATTTCAGCAACCGCCATGGCACCAGACCTACTTATGACTATATCTGCAGCGGCATAAGCAGCACTCATATTATCAATAAAGGAATGCACAAATATATTTTCATAACTATGCGCCGACTGCGCATATAGTTCAGCATTAGGCTTACCCGTTTGCCAAATTAATTGAATATTTTTTTCAAAAAAGGAAACCAAATTCGATTGAATTGCTTTATTTATAGAACTAGCCCCTAAACTTCCGCCCATAATTAAAATAGTTTTTTTAGCCGGTTCTAAACCAAAAACTTGCAACGCTGTTTCTTTGGTATAATTATGTTCAATAATATTTTTTCGAATAGGATTACCAGTTACTAAAATTTTAGTAGCAGGAAAAAACGATTCCATACCTAAAGTGCCCGTAAATATTTTAGTTGCATTTTTTGCAAGCCAAGTATTGGCTTTGCCTGCAAAGGCATTGGACTCGTGAATATAAGTTGCAATATTTTTTGTTTGCGCATATTTTAACACAGGAAAACTTGAGTAGCCTCCCACTCCAAATACCGCATTTGGCTTGAACGATTTAAAAATAGCACTTACTTGAAAAAAGCTTTTTAATAATTTCCAAGGCAGTGTAATATTTTTAAATAATTGAGACCTGTTAAAACCTGCAATGGTAATACCTTGAATTTGAAATCCCGCCTGAGGTACTTTTTCCATCTCCATTTTTCCTAAAGCACCCACAAATAAGATAGCCGCATCAGGCGCTAATTTTTTGATAGCCTGCGCAACAGCAATGGCTGGGAAGATATGTCCTCCAGTGCCACCACCTGCAATGATGATGCGTAATATATTATGCTTTTGCTTCAATGACATTATTTTCTGTGTCTACATTTTCGCTATCGGCTGGTATTTCAATTTCTGTTTCTTCTGGTGCTTTACCTTCCATTTGCTCTACGTTTCTAGCTACACTTAATATGAGTCCAATAGAGCAACAAGTAAATATGAAGGAGCTTCCTCCCATACTAACTAGCGGCAAAGTCACACCGGTAACGGGTACGATATTTACATTCACTGCCATATTTGCAATGGCTTGTATAATTAAAGTGAAACTTAATCCTAGCGCTAGAAAGGCGCCAAAGGCATAGGGACATCTTCTAAATATTCTTATGCATCTAAATAAGAAAACGATATAGATGAAAATTATAAAGGCCCCGCCTAATAATCCATACTCTTCTATAATGACTGCATAAATAAAATCGTTATAGGCTTGAGGAAGAAAATTTCTTTGTCTACTATTGCCTGGGCCTAATCCCATAAAAATACCACCGTTCGCAATTGCAATTTTTGCTTGCTGCACTTGATAGGGCACTTCATTGTCCTTGGCATACATAAAATCTTGCACCCTAGATACCCAGGTACCAAAACGACCATAGCCTTTCATTTTTTCTGCTACCACAGGACTGCCTGCAACCGACTTACTTGAATGAGTAGCCATGGCTACGCCTACAATAATGGTCACTGGTATTAGGGCCACTAATATGGTTAATAAAATATGCTTAATACTTATTCTACCAATAAACATTAATAATAAGGAAGTAGCACCTGTCAATAATGCATTCGATAAATTCGCTGGCATAATTAATGCACAAATAATTAATACAGGTGTGATCACAGGTAGAAATCCGTTTTTAAAATCCTTGATGACTTCCTGTTTCTTACTTAGCATTTTAGACAAATACATAAACAAAGCCAACTTGGCTAAATCACTTGTCTGAATAGTTAAATTAATAATAGGCAATTTGATCCACCTACTACCTTCATTAATTTTGGCTCCAAAAAATAAGGTATATATTAATAAAGGAATTGACAACATAAATAAAATAGTGGCTATTCTTGAAAAGACAGTATAGTTTACGCGGTGCAAACCAAATATGACCAGTAAACCCACTAAAGTAAATACCACTTGTTTAAATAAATACACACTTGTATTTCCACGATACATTTTATAGGCCAATGAACCAGTAGCACTATATACTACCAATATAGAAATAAGAGATAAAACAATGACTAACCCCCATATGTATTTATCCCCTCTAGTTCTTTGGTCTAAATGTTCTTTCATCCCACCAATAGTGGGCATTTGTGAAAATAGTTTGTCTGTAGTTTCGTTAAACATAAAATTATAATTCTTTTACAGACTCTTTAAATTGACGACCTCTGTCCTCGTAATTTTTAAATAAATCAAAACTTGCACAAGCTGGACTCATTAAAACCAAGTCTCCTTTTTCTGCTAATTTGAAAGAAGCATTTACTGCTTTTTTAGCACTATCTACTTCTACAATTGTTTTTACTTTATCCTTGAAAAATTCAATAATTTTTTTATTGTCGGTACCCATACAAACAATGGCCTTTACTTTCTCTTTCACTAAATCGGCAATTAATTCATAATCGTTTCCTTTGTCTACACCGCCTAAAATTAAAACAGTGCTTTTTTGCATGCTCTCTAAAGCATACCAGGTACTGTTTACATTGGTGGCCTTGCTATCATTAATGAAATCAACGCCTCTTACAGTAGCTACAAATTCCATTCTATGTTCTAGACTGTGGAAATTACTTACTGCTTCGCGAATTTTTTCCTTTCTGATACCTCAGGTAGTAGCTGCAATGCTTGCAGCCATTGTATTATAAGCATTATGCTTTCCTTTTAAGGCAAAATCATAAATGCTCATTGTAACGCGTTCTTCTTGGATTTTTAACATCATTTGATCGTTCTTGATGTAGCCTCCTTTTTTTACTTCTTGTTTCATAGAAAATGGTAGTGGGTTAGTATTGATGGTTAGTAGTTCTAGATGTTTTACGATGGTTTCATCATCTATACAATAGATGAAATAATCTTCTGCAGTTTGATTCTCTATAATTCTAAACTTGCTTTTAATATAATTTTCGAATTGGTGATCATACCTGTCTAAATGATCTTCTGTGATATTTAATAAAATAGCTATCTCTGGTTTGAAATACTGTATGTCGTCTAATTGAAAAGAGCTCACTTCAATAATGTATAATGCTTTGGGTGCTAGTGCAATTTGTCTTGCGAATGAATAACCAATATTACCTACCATGGCTACATCTTCATTTACTAATTTGCAGATATGATATAATAAAGCAGTGGTAGTGCTTTTGCCATTGCTACCTGTGATAGCCGCAATTTTACTATTGCCTTTGTATCTATAGCCAAATTCAATTTCACTTACAACAGGTATGCCTTTTGCTCTAATAGCTTTCACCATTTCATTTTTCTCTGGTATGCCTGGGCTTTTCATCACTTCATCAGCAGCTAAAATTCTCTCTACACTATGCGACCCTGCCTCAAATTCAATAGCATTTTCTTCTAGCTCTTTTTGAAAATTAGCCTTGATAGCGCCTCCATCAGATACGAATACTTCATAGCCTTTTTGTTTGGCTAATAAAGCAGCACCTATTCCGCTTTCACCTGCACCTAATATGACTAATTTTTTTGCCAATGTTTTATCTTGTTTTCAAGGTTAAAATAGAAGCCACCACTAATAAAATAGTAATAATCCAAAAACGAACGGCTATCTTACTTTCATGAAATCCTTTCTTTTGATAATGATGATGTAAGGGACTCATTAAAAACACTCTTCTCCCTTCGCCATATTTTTTCTTTGTGTACTTGAAATAGCTCACTTGAATAATAACAGATAAGTTTTCTATCAAAAACACACCACAAAAAATAGGAATTAATAATTCTTTTCTTACTATAATGGCAAGTGATGCAATGATACCACCCAATGCTAAGCTTCCTGTATCGCCCATGAAAACCTGCGCTGGATATGCATTGTACCATAAAAATCCAATACAAGCTCCTACAAAGGCGCCTACAAAAATGGATAACTCACCTAAATTAGGTATGTACATTACATTTAAATAATCGGCAAATACATAGTTACCACTTACGTAAACAAACACACCTAATGCGGCACCAATAATGGCAGATACCCCTGCAGCGAGTCCATCTAAGCCATCGGTTAAATTAGCTCCATTAGAAACTGCAGTAATGATAAATGTGACAATAAGGATATATACGATCCATGTATACTTTTCAGCACCAGGACCTACCCAGCTAATTAATTTGCTATAATTAAATTCATGATTTTTTACAAATGGAATGGTAGTAATAGGTGTTTTTACTTTTACAAATCGTCTTTCTACTCCATTAATTTTTCTTACTACTATATCGGCACCTTTTGCTATTTTCTCTCCTTTTTGTAAACTTTCAGAAATAGTAGTTGAAACAATTTCTCGTTCAACAGTAACAGCATTGCTAAAATATAGTGTTACACCAATAATAATACCCAAACCTAACTGACCAATAATTTTAGAGATACCCGCCAGGCCATCACTATTTTGTTTTTTATACGCACCGCCTTGAGCCTGTGCTTGTTTTCTTGCTTTTATTTTAAAGTAATCATCTAAAAAACCAATAAGACCCAACCAAACAGTACATAATATCATTAAACGGATATACACTTTATCTAAATTCGCAAATAATAAAGTAGGAATTAAAATACTCAATAAAATAATAATACCGCCCATGGTGGGTGTTCCCTTTTTTTGTTGCTCCCCTGCTAATCCTAATTCTCTTACAGTTTCTCCAATTTGCTTCTTCTCTAAAAAAAGTATTATTTTTTTACCATATACGGTGGCAATAAATAAAGACAATAATATTGCCATGGCAATTCTGAATGTCAAGAATTGAAAGGCCCCCAAACCAGGGATATTAAATGTTTTATCTAACCAAGAAAATAATTGATATAGCATATTGATTATTTTTCTAATTCTTTAAATAGGTTTTCTAATACTTTTTTGTCATCAAAATCATGCTTAACGCCTTTAATATCTTGGTACTTCTCGTGCCCCTTACCTGCTATTAAAATGATATCCCCTGCTTTTGCAAAACTTATCGCTGCTTTGATGGCTTCTTTTCTATCAACAATATTGATATACTTTCTTTTAGCTGCGCTAGTTAAGCCTTCTTCCATATCCTTGATAATTTCATTCGGATCTTCCGACCTAGGATTGTCGCTAGTAAAAAATACTTTATTACTTAAATCACAAGCTACTTGCGCCATGATAGGTCTTTTCGTTTTATCTCTATCTCCTCCACAACCCACTACAGTAATAACAGTTTCGTTACCCTTTCTTAATTTGGCAATAGTGGTTAAAACATTTTCTAATGCATCTGGCGTATGCGCATAATCAATGATGCCAATAATTTTTTCTGCACTCACGATATAATCAAATCTTCCTTCTGCTCCAGTTAATGCACTTAAAACCGTAAGTATTTCTGTAGATTTTTCACCTAACTGAATAGCCACACCATATACTGCTAATAAATTATAAGCGTTGAAACTGCCTATCAAACGGCAATGCACTTCAATATCATTGACTAACATTACTAGTCCGCTCAATTGATTTTCTAGAATTTTACCTTTATAAGTTGCAGGTGCATGTATAGCATAGGTTAATTTAGTGGCCTTAGTGCCTGTTAACATTACAGCACCATTCTTATCATCTAAATTGGTTAAGGCAAAAGCAGTACTTGGTAATTTATCAAAGAAAGTTTTTTTAGCTTCTAGATACGCTTCAAAAGTTTTATGATAATCTAAATGATCATGTGTAATATTGGTAAAGGCAGCGCCTACAAATTGTAATCCAGTAATACGGTGTTGATGAATAGCATGACTACTTACTTCCATAAATACATGGGTACAACCCGCTTCTACCATTTTATGTAGTAATGCATTTAATTGAATAGCGTCGGGTGTAGTATGTGTGGAGGCGACTACTTCTGTGCCAATATGATTTTGAACTGTACTTATTAAACCACAGGTATACCCTAATTCAGAAAATAATTTATATAATAAAGTAGCCACTGTGGTTTTACCATTGGTACCAGTCACACCTACTAATTTTAAATGCGTAGAAGGCTCATCGTAAAATTGATGTGCCATGATAGCCACTGCTTCTTGTGCATTCTCCACCATGATATAAGTAACAGAAGGCACCAAACTATTCGGCTTGTCTTCACAAACAATAACAGTTGCTCCTTTTTCAATAACTGCAGGTATAAATGTATGCCCATCGGCTTGTAAGCCTTTAATAGCAACAAATACCGAGCCCTTTGTTATTTTTCTAGAATCTATTTGTATATCGGCGACTTCTTGTTGGGTAGTGCCTACTACCTCTCTTAAAGCCACACCGAATAATATAGATTGTAATGATTTCATTAATTTAATTCAATTTGAATTTGTTGTCCTTTAATGATAATTTCTCCTTGTGCAATACTTTGCTTCACCACTTTACCTTTGCCCAAAAACTTCACTTGTAATCCCTTTTTCTCACAAAGCCATAAAGCGTCTTGTAATTTCATACCTGCCATATTGGGCATAGTTGTATCGGATAGTATTTGAGTGGTTGCTTTAAGATTCTTTCCCTTGCCTTGTAATTGAATCCAATTGTTGGAAGCAGTTGAAGAGTCTTGATAAGGAATAGATAATTGCTTAGCAATAGTTTGTAAGGATATTTTTGAAATACTATAATTAAATAATGAGCTATCCTTAGTAGCAAAAACCGGAGCAATATCTAATTTGTTTTGAATATAAGTAGAGTATAATCTGTCTGCAATTTCTTTAAATACTGGACCTGCCACCGATGCACCAAAATGATTTACCGCATGCGGATGATTGATAATGATAACTGCAATAGTATATTGAGGATTTTCAGCTGGGAAATAACCTACAAAAGAAGATTGAAAAATATTATCTGCATAGCCTCTGTTGCCATCGGCTACCAAGGCCGTTCCTGTTTTACCTCCTACCTTATATAAACTACCTACAAATAATTTCTTCGCTGTTCCATTCGTACAAACCCCTTCTAAAGCAGTATGTAAGTCCTTAATGGTAGAAGGTGAACAAACCATTCCTTCATAAGCTTTAGGACTCATTGTTTTAAGAATCTTGCCTTCTTCTTTAATAGCATTTACTAAATAAGGGCGCATCATCACACCATTATTCGCAATACTATTATACATAGTTAAAGTTTGAATAGGCGCAATAGCAATATTATAGCCAAAAGCCATCCAAGGTAAAGTGGTAGGACCCCATCTTTTACTATTAGGCTTAATAAGCAAAGGATATCCCTCTCCCATTAAATCAACACCAGAAGAACTATCAATTCTTAATTTAGAAATATGTTTAAAATAAGCTTGAGGATTATCATTGAAATAAGTGACTGCTAATTTAGCCATGCCTACATTTGAACTTTCTTCAAATGCTTCTAAAACAGTGGCCTCATGTTTGCCATGATTCTCCGCATCTCTTACCACACGACCTGCATAATTCCAAGTACCCCCTTCTAAATTTACTTTTGAATCTAAGGTTACTTTTTTATCATCTAAGGCCGATAATAAAGTCACTAATTTAAAAGTAGAACCAGGCTCTGTAACTCTTGTAGCATAATTTAAATCTTCTGTATAAATTCCGTCTCCTACTTTACCTAAATTAGCAATAGCTTTTATTTTCCCAGTCTTTACTTCCATCACCATGGCTACTCCTGTACGGGCATCGTTTTGAATCATCATTTTCTTCAAGGCATTCTCTGTTACTTCTTGAATGAAAACATCAATGGTGCTTACTATATCCTTACCTGTTTCTGGTGCAATTTCAAATTCACCTTCCTGCACTGGAACCGTTACGCCGCCTGCAATAGCACGTACTAATTGACGACCATTACGTCCGTTTAAAACTGTATCATATGATTTTTCTAGGCCTACTTTATTTTCATCTCTAGCTAGTCCAATGGTTCTATAACCAATGTTTTCATAGGGGTTTAAACGAATATTTTTTTCCTCTGCAATCATCCCACTCTTATACCTACCTAATTTAAATAAAGGAAATTTTACTAATTGTAAATATTCTCTATAAGAAATTTTCTTTCTTAACTCATAATTACCTTCGCTGGCTTCATAGGCCTTGGTTAACTCTTCTTTATATTTATCGGCCGACTTGTCTTTGAATAAATCTGACAAACTTATACATAATGAATCGATATGGGTTCTAAATAAAACACCGCCTTTCTCATGTAAAGGGCTTACTCTAAAATCGATATAAATATCAAACTGAGGAATATTGGTACTTAACATTTGTCCATCTTCGCTGTAAATAGTACCTCTTGCAGCAGGTATCTCTACAATTCTTTGGTGCAAACTATCGCTTAAGCCTCTCCAGTATTTTCCTTGAACCTGTTGAATGTAAAAAGCCTTACTTAAAATAAGAATACATACAAGTACAATAAGTATAAAACTTAAGTAAACCCTCCATAATATGTCGCGTTTTACGTCCATAATTAGTTTTTGGCTGGGGTTTTAATTTTATTTTCAATAGGAATTCGAATAGGCATTTCTTTTGAAACGACTAAGCCATAAGGCGCCATGGCATTTTGTACTTCAATGGCACGACTACGACGCATTAGTTCAGACTTAATAGTCTTGTATTCAAACTGTAGCTCCTTCAACTCTTTTTGTGTGGTGTTAATGCGACGGATAGTTTTGTCGGTAAGATGCCCATTCGCTATGTAGAGGATAGCGATGAATGCTAAGAACAAGAAGAAACTAATGTTCATAACAATCCACTGATAATTAAGAATACTTTTTATGGTATTCTTAGGGGCTGGGTTAATGGGTACGGACATACTATTATACTCTTTCGGCAGCACGCATTTTTGCGCTTCTGCTTCTATTGTTTTCTTTCATCTCTTTTTCAGAAGCCACTACAGGTTTTTTTGTAATGATCTTCCAAAAAACTTCCTTTTCTACGGATAAAAAAGGATGGGCATCTTCGGCTTCTTCTTGCGATACACGAAAAGCGTTTTTTACAAAACGATCTTCGATGGAATGGAAAGTGATTATGACTGCGCGACCACCTGGCTTCACCAACAAGGGAAGTTGCTTTAAAAAATCTTTAAGCGCTTCCATTTCCTGATTCACTTCTATTCTTATGGCTTGAAAAACTTGTGCCCAATATTTATTAGGATTTCCTTTAACTACAGGTGCAATAAATGTTTTAAAATCTTGAACCGTATTTATTTTAACATGCTTGCGTTGAGTGGCAATATGCTTAGCTAAAGTTTTAGAGTTTGTTACTTCGCCATATTGTTCAAACATTTTATGCAATGCTATTTCTGAATAAGATTCAATAATTTGAGCGGCTGTTTGGCTTTGGCGTTGATCCATGCGCATATCGAAAGGGCCATCGTGTCTGGTTGAAAAGCCTCTTGTCCCTTCGTCAAACTGATGACTACTTACGCCTAGGTCGGCAAGTATTCCATCCACTTGATCAATTTTATGTAAACGTAAAAACCGTTGTATATACTTAAAATTTTCTGGGATAAAAACAAGACGATTGTCCTTTGGTAAGTTTTGTTGCGCATCAGCATCTTGATCAAAAGCAATAAGTCGACCTTCAGGGCCTAATAAAGACAAGATACCCTTGCTATGACCACCGCCGCCAAATGTGGCGTCTACATAAATACCATTTGGTTTTATGTTAAGGTGCGTCAAGCATTCTTGAAATAATACTGGAATATGATAAGAAGAAGCAAAAGCTTTAGATGCGTTGGAATCAATAGGTTGATTTTGCATCTGTTTTACTTAATCTTGATTTTTAATTCCTGCCATTACCTCTTGCGCCAAATTACTAAATGCATCTGCAGAGAAATCCTCAAAGAGCTGTTTGTACTTACTTGCATCCCAAATTTCAAAACGATCTAAAGCGGCGGCTAAAACAATCTCTTTACCTGGTAAAGCAAACTCACGCAAAGTGGGCGGCAATAAAATTCTTCCTGCTGCATCTAATTCTACTTCGGTGGCTCCTCCAAGAAATTGACGTCTAAACTGACGCACTTTTGGATCAAAATCATTCAACTGGCTAATTCGATCTAATATACTTTGCCAGCTTTTTAACGGATAAAGTGTCAAGCACTTCTCAAAGCCTCTACTTACAATAAAGCGATTCTCCCCTTCAACTAGCTGTTTTTTCAAACTGCCAGGTAAATGGAAACGCCCTTTTGCGTCGATAGTTGATTGATATTCTCCGTGAAAGCCTGTCATTGTTAATAATTAGAGTGATTTTTACCACTTGTTCACACAAATTAACACATTTTACCACTTTCAAAGGCTAAAACAGGGGTTCTAGTTTTCCACAAGTAATAAACCAAGCTGAAAATCAATGCAGTAAAGAGGTTCAGAAGGTTTTTATGGAATTTCAATAATAAAGAGTGTGCGAACCTGTGGAAAAGCCTGTTTTTTATGTGAAAAAGAGGTGAATTGCAGTGAAAATCAAGGCAATATGTACCTTTGGACCATGAAGCCTCTTATTAGCCTACCTATTCAGGATTTTGACTACCTATTACCAGACCAAAGTATTGCCTATACACCTGCTACTAATAGATCGGATAGCAAGCTATTAGTATGGGATAAAGAGATCATTGCAGAAAGCACTTATAATCATATTGCCAATTTCATTCCTGAAAAGGCTGCAATATTTTTTAATAATAGCAAAGTCATTGCTGCAAGAATTCATTTTCAAAAAGCAAATAATTCTACCATTGAAATTTTTTGTTTAGAACCCAGCGCTGACTATCAACCAATGTCCATGGCTATGCAGGCTACACGAAAAGTAAAATGGATTTGTTTAGTAGGTGGTGCTAAAAAATGGAAAGAAGATTTTTTAGAAAAAGAATTTGAAATTATTACGCCATCAAAAAATGGAAAAGATAAACTAGCCGCAAATAATAATAACGATAATAATAATAATAATAATAATAACAACAGGGTCATTATTAAAGTAAGTGCTAAAAAAATAAAATCATTGGAGGGAAAATTTTTAATTGAATTTTCTTGGGACAATGACGCTATTATTTTCTCTGAAATAATTGAGCATATTGGAAGCATTCCACTTCCGCCTTATATACAACGCGCTACCACAGAAGAAGATAAAGATAGATATCAAACAACTTACGCGAAAGAAGAAGGTTCAGTAGCAGCGCCCACTGCAGGCCTTCATTTTAACAAGGCAATATTTGATGCACTTGCTCAAAAAAAATGTACTACTAATTTTATTAGTTTACATGTAGGGGCTGGTACTTTTATGCCTGTTAAAACAGAGAACATTACAGACCATGAAATGCATGCAGAAGTTTTTGAAATTACCAATGCTACCCTTAGTTATTTAATAAACATTGCTAAGCAAAAAGAATTAAACCTTGCAGCGCCTACGCCAGTGATTGCAGTAGGTACTACTACCTTGCGTACGCTAGAGAGCTTGTATTGGTTAGGCGTAAAATTAATACTTAACCCTAGCCTAGAAGAAAATAAGGACCTACACTTAGTTCAATGGGATGCCTATGATTCTAATTATGAAACTAATAATGAAGGGAATTATGAAACTAATTATGCATCGAATAATGTATTGAATAGTGATAGTAATTTCAATCCCAGTATATCTGTGAAAGATGCGCTAGGTAAATTATTAAGCTGGATGCAGTCGCATAAAATGCATTCGCTTGTTACGAGTACTCAATTAATGATTGTACCAGGATATAGCTTTAAAATAGCCAATGGCTTAGTGACTAATTTTCACCAACCAAAATCGACCTTACTTTTAATTATTGCAGCCATTACAGGCGATTCATGGAAAACCATTTACCAGCATGCCATTGAAAACCAGTACCGTTTTTTAAGTTACGGAGATGGTTGCTATTTTACTATTCAGTAGAACGACTAAACAGTAAAGACGTATTAGGGATAGAGTACTTAAGCGCTAAATCTTAGGCCAAGTAGTAAGCTATGTATTAATTAGGAAGTATAATTTCAATAGAAGTTCCAATACCTGTTTCGCTATGCACTGTAATTTGACCTTTATGCGAATCAATGACCCACTTTACATAGCTCATACCTAAGCCATAGCCTTTGACATCATGTACATTACCTGAATGGGCCCTATAAAATTTTTCAAAAATATGTTTTCTTGCATTGGCATCCATTCCTATGCCCTTGTCTTGAATACTTATAAAAGTTTTATTATTCAATGTTTTAGTTTGTATAATAATATCAATTTCGCTTTTAGAATATTTAATGGCATTGTCTATTAAATTAGATAAGACATGTAACAAATGCTCTTCATCTACCTTAATGTTGGAAGGACTGGCCTCTAAAATGGTTTGCACATTAGAAGGCTTACCTTCTAGCTGCAATTTAAAACTATCTACCACCCCCAGAATTAAATCATGTAGATCTACCTCCTGTTTATTTAATTCATTTTCTTTTTTATCCAATTGTGCCGCTTGCAGAATAGTTTCAACATGCTTATTCATTCTCACATTTTCTTCCTTAATAATATTACTGAAATACTCTACCGACTTAGGATCGGTATTAACCTTCGTGCTTTTTAAAGCGTCCACCGCTAGTGAAATGGTGGCCAATGGCGTTTTAAGCTCATGGGTCATATTATTGATGAAGTCTCTTTTAATTTCTACTAGTTTTCGCTGTGTCATAAGTGAGCGAATGGTAATAAAAAAGGCAGCTAGTACTACAATAATAAATAGCACCACCCCTACTATGACCCATAATAATGAACGTAATAAATAATAGCGAATATTGGGAGCCACTATAATAATAGTTTCAAAGGGACCGGTGGGCTCCATAATATCCGCAGGCACCACAGGAATTCTACTTTGTAAAGTATTTACTTCATCCGAAAATACATCTTCAAATTTTTTACTCTTCATTTCTATATTACCTTTTTTATCGGCAATAGCAAATTCAAAATGCAAATCGCTTAAACCATATTTCTCTAAAGCAAATTCTATTTTTTTATGCATTTCCTGATAATTATATATATCGGAAATGGTGGTTTCATCAAAGTTATGTAAATGATAATCGTCGTTTAATCCTAGTCCCTTTTTAGGTAAATGAAAAGACAATCCACTATTCATTTTTTTGCCTATCTCGCCTGTGACCATTAAACCAGATTGATTCAGCTTATCTGATAATTGATTTTTTTGTAAAAACATTAAGCCTTGCAACCAAGAAATTTGAATAAATAAAATACCCAAAATAGACAGCGCTATTAAAACAAAAATTACAGGGAATGTTTTTTTCATAAGTTCAAGTTCGTTAGTGCCCGCTAAGGCTATGTGAATATAAAAAAAATCCCGGCTACCTTAGGCAACCGGGACAATTATTTAAAAACATCCAAAGAATTAGGATGCTATTAACGTTTTTTATAAAACACCTTCTACTAAAACCGTGGCTTTATTATTGATGACTTCTACAAAACCTCCTTGTATTGCATAGGTTTCAGCAGCTAGCCCTTTTTGTAAGACCTTCACCTTACCAATACCTAAAGCACTTACCAAGGGAGCATGTTTATCTAATATTTCAAAAAGCCCGTCAATACCTGGCAATTGAACGCCTTGTACTTCTCCGCTATACAGCTTTTTTTCGGGTGTCAAAATTTCCAATAACATGCGCGCAATTTATAGTGTTCGTTTAAAATAATCGATTAAAGCAATTAGGCTTGAGCCATCATTTTCTTTCCTTTCTCTACAGCATCTTCTAAAGTTCCTACTAAGTTAAAGGCTGCTTCTGGATACGCATCTACTTCACCATCCATGATAGCATTGAATCCGCGAATAGTATCTTCAATAGAAACAAATACTCCTTTTAAACCCGTGAACTGTTCAGCCACGTGGAAAGGTTGAGATAAGAAACGTTGTACACGACGAGCACGAGATACAATTAATTTATCTTCATCACTTAATTCATCCATACCAAGGATGGCGATAATATCTTGTAGCTCTTTATAACGTTGTAAAATCATTTTTACTTTTTGCGCTGTTTCATAATGCGCATCACCTACAATAGCAGGTGTCAAAATTCTTGATGTAGAATCTAAAGGATCTACCGCAGGATAAATACCTAAATCTGCAATTTTACGAGACAATACCGTTGTCGCATCTAAGTGCGCAAAAGTAGTAGCTGGTGCTGGATCGGTTAAATCATCGGCAGGAACATATACCGCTTGAACTGAAGTGATAGAACCACTCTTTGTAGAAGTAATACGCTCTTGCATAAGTCCCATCTCAGTAGCTAAAGTAGGTTGGTAACCTACCGCTGATGGCATACGACCTAATAAAGCCGATACCTCAGAACCTGCTTGTGTAAAACGGAAGATATTATCTACGAAAAATAAAATGTCTTTTCCTTTGCCAGTGCCATCTCCATCACGGAAATATTCTGCAATCGTTAAACCACTCAAAGCCACACGCGCACGTGCACCTGGAGGTTCATTCATTTGTCCAAATACGAAAGTAGCTTTTGACTCTTTTAATTCTTTCATATTCACCTTGCTTAAATCCCATCCACCTTCTTCCATGCTATGTTTAAAGTCATCACCATATTTCATGATACCTGCTTCAATCATCTCACGTAATAAATCATTACCCTCACGTGTTCTTTCTCCCACACCCGCAAACACTGATAAACCACCGTGTCCTTTTGCGATATTATTAATTAACTCTTGAATCAGTACTGTTTTACCTACACCCGCACCACCAAACAATCCAATCTTACCACCTTTTGCATAAGGCTCAATAAGATCAATTACTTTAATACCTGTAAACAACACTTCTGTTGCAGTACTTAAGTCTTCAAACTTTGGAGGGTTCGCGTGAATAGGACGACCATTTGATTTATCTAATTGTGGTAAGCCATCGATAGCATCACCTGTTACATTAAATAAACGACCATAGATATCATCGCCTATTGGCATTGAAATGGGTTTACCACTATCAGTTACTTCCATACCTCTTACTAAACCTTCCGTACCGTCCATGGCAATAGCACGAACACTATCTTCTCCTAAGTGCTGTTGCACTTCAAGAATTAGTTTTTCACCACCTGGTCTTACAATTGTAAGGGCATTATAAATTTCTGGAAGAGATTGCTGATTAGGAAATTGAACGTCTACTACAGCTCCAATAATTTGTTTGATTTTACCGTTTCTTGTCATAATATACTATTTCGGCTGCAAAGGTAAGGTATTGGCAGTTTATTGCAAAAATTGTACGTAGATAATCGCAGCTAAAATTCCCCCCACAATGGGACCCAATACAGGCACTGCGGCATAGCCCCAATCACTGCTGCCTTTTCCCTTTATTGGTAGTATAAAATGCATGATTCTAGGCCCTAAATCCCTGGCTGGATTCACCGCCCAGCCTGTGGGACCGCCCAATCCAAAGCCAATGCCACCAACAAGTAAGGCTACGGGTAAGGCAGATAATGCCCCCAAGTCGGAGCCAGCTGGCTTAATTAAAAAGATACCCAATAAAAACACCATGGTGGCCAAGGTTTCTACGATAAAGTTTTGTGGTAAATTTCGAATGGCCGGCCCTGTTGAAAAAGCAGCTAATTGAGCCCCAGTATCCTTGGTTTCATTAAAGTGATCCTTATAAATCATCCATACAATTAAAGCACCTAACATAGCTCCTAAAATTTGGGCTAATATATAAGAAGGTACCAAGGCCCATGCAAACTTGCCTGCACTAGCAAGTGCAATAGTCACCGCCGGGTTTAAATGTCCACCACTAATACTACTAGTTGCATACACTCCCACAAATACAGCAATCACCCAACCAAGTACAATGGTAATTAGTCCTCCATTATTTCCTTTTGATTGACTTAATAAATTGTTGGCGACTACTCCATTACCAATAGTAATAACTAGTGTAGTGCCTAAAAATTCAGCGATGAAAGGTGTCATGTGTTTTTATTTTAGTGAAACAATAAATTAAGTTATGAAAAAAAAGGGAGAGTCCATAGTAATAATAATTTTAATACTTGTAGTAATTCAAACTAGCCTAATTTATTTGATTACCAATTATTAGTAGCCTTAATAGCACGCTCCCATCCTTGAATCCAGTCCTTTCTTTTTTCTTCTTTTGCGGTAGGTAGAAAAGTTTGATCTATTTGCCATTTCGATCTTAACTCTTCAATGTCCTTCCAAAAGCCCACAGCTAAACCCGCTAAATAAGCTGCTCCTAGCGCAGTAGTTTCAACCATGGTTGGGCGCGTTACTTTTGTATTTACAATATCCGATTGAAATTGCATGAGTAAATTATTATGGGTGGCGCCTCCATCCACTCTTAATTCTGCAATGGGAATACCCGCATCGGCTTCCATGGCTTTTAATAAATCATAACTTTGAAAAGCAATACTTTCAAGTGCTGCACGTGCAATATGCGCAGATGTAGTGCCACGCGTAATACCCACAATAGTTCCTCTTGCATGTTGATTCCAATAAGGCGCACCTAATCCAGCAAAAGCAGGTACTAGATAAACCCCTTCTGTTTCTTCCACTTGTTTTGCAAGCGCTTCTACTTCTGAAGAATTTCTTATTAAATGCAAGCCATCTCTTAACCATTGCACTACTGCTCCTCCAATAAATACACTTCCTTCTAATGCGTAATATGTATGTCCATTGATTTGCAATGCAATAGTGGTTAATAAATTATTTTTTGAGCTCACTGCTTTTTCACCCGTATGCATTAACATAAAACAACCCGTACCATAGGTATTTTTAACCATGCCGGGTGAAGTACACATTTGTCCAAACAATGCAGACTGTTGATCGCCGGCTATGCCTGCTATAGGAATTGCATGATGTGCAAATAACTGAGTAGTGTGACCGTATACTTCACTGCTGCTTTTTACTTCAGGCAACATGGATAGAGGTACATTTAATAATTTTAATAATTCAGTATCCCATTGCAGAGTATGAATATTAAATAGCATAGTGCGAGAAGCATTGGTCACATCGGTTACATGTACTTTACCATTGGTTAATTTCCAAACCAACCAAGTATCAATGGTGCCAAAAATAAGCTCCCCCTTATTCGCTAAATCACGCGCACCTGCTACATTATCTAAAATCCAATTAATTTTTGTGCCAGAAAAATAAGAATCAATAACCAAGCCTGTTTTTTCTTGGACCATTTTTGCATGGCCTTGTTTTTTTAATGCATCGCAAAAATCGGCAGTGCGTCTGTCTTGCCAAACAATGGCATTATAAATAGGTTGTCCAGTTATTTTATTCCAAACCACTGTGGTTTCTCTTTGGTTCGTAATACCAATAGCCGCTATATCATCTTCTGATAATCCTTTCATACTAATAGCTTCTGTAGCTACTCCCATTTGGGTGCTCCAAATTTCTAAGGGATCATGTTCTACCCATCCTGGTTTTGGAAAAATTTGTTGAAATTCTTTTTGAGCAGTGGCGTGCATTTGACCTTGATGATCAAATAAAATGGCACGGCTGCTCGTAGTACCCTGATCAAAGGATAAGATATATTTTGACATAACAATCAGTTAATAGATTGTAATATAAAAAAAGATGCGCATAAAAAGAAATTGGAATCTACCTTCTATTCTTTAACCAATTTTCTGGATCTAAGAAAACACCTTTCTCATTGCTAATCATTAAGAGTAAAGCGCCTTCTCCGTCTAAATTAATCCCAGACCTGCCCAACAAAGTGCCTGCTTTAACTTCTTGGCCAACATTTACATTAATACTACTTAAATGTGTGTAGGTAGAGAAATATTTTCCATGTTGTACAAAGACGGTTAAATCACCATTAATATCACCGGTATATTTAACCACTCCATTCGCTAAACTTTTGACAGAACTTCCTTTAGGTAAGGCCAACTCAATACCATCACTTTTTCTATTCAATTTAGTACCTGGAATATTCTCCACCCCAAAATGTATATATACGTTTCCTTTATCTACCGGCCAAGGCAAACTCCCTTTATTATTTTCAAAAAGTATGGAAGCCTCTCTGCCTTCCTCTGTAGTTTCTAGTGCAGAATAAGGTCTGTTATCGGTGGTACTCGTGATGCCACCTTCCACATTAGCTACCTTACCATTTTTCGAGCTAGCCTTTGCGGGGGCTGGCTCATCGGCGTTATTCTTTGCAGTTGCCTTTGCTGCATCATTGGCTGCTTTTAATTTGGCCAGTCTTTCTTTTTCTTTACGTTCCGCTTCTAAAGTTTCTCTTCTAATAATAGTTAACAAAGCAGACTGCATTTTTTTTCTTTGTCCTTCTTTCTGACGCACTTGTGCAGTTATTTCCTGCTCTTTACTTTTTAGTTGATTCACAATTTTATCTTGCTCTTTCTGATCTACCACTAATACTTTTAATTGCTCATGTTGAACTTCTAGGGTTTTTAATCGGTCTTTCTTATTAGCACCTAAAATATTTATTTTATCATTTAAATCGGTTTGAGATAGGTCTATGGCATGCGCTTGCGCTTCTCTATTTTGTCTATAACTCTTTAAATAAGTAATTCTTTTCACAGCGTCATTAAAACTGTTAGCAGAAAATAGGAAATTCAAATATTCATAACCACTTCTACTTTTATAAGCGAAGACTATACTTTTTTGATACCTGGTTTTTAAAGTATCTAAGTCTTTATTTAACCTTTGTACATCTAACTGATTATTGTAAATAGCGTCGTCTAAAATTTTCACCTGTTTGGCAATACCATTAATTAAAGACTGCCTTTTGGATATCTTACTTCTAATAGCCTCTAACTGGCCTAAAGAATTTTTTTTATTTCTTTTGGTTTGCTCTAATAATTGATTTAGCTCGTCTAGTTCTTTTCTTAAAGTTTGTTCTTGTTTTTGAAGGTCTTCTCTAGAAGCATTGGCTTGCGCAGCAGCACTCATAGAAAGAATACAAATAGAAAATAAAATAAATAAAGCCCTTTTAATCATGTTATATTTTTATTTCAACGTTATTTACGCTTGCCTGGTTTAGGTACTGCAAAAGTATATTTTAATGGTTCATCAAAACTATATTCTTTTACTTCCATATGAATTGCTAACTTATTAATAGCTGCAATAGATATATCACGATATTGTGGAAATTGAAATTTAGCATAACTAGTATGGTCGCTATAGGTTATATCACAGGTACGATGTTGGTTAAAATCTATATCATCTAGTTTCAAGTTTAATACCTTGGTATTATCCTCACTTAAAATTATAAGGCTCTTAAACAAAGCGCCCGTTAAACCTACCTGCAATTTTCCATTGTTCGTTTTAAAAGAAACCACTTTTGTATTCTCCATAAAAATAGGATTCCCCACAATTAAATCTTGTACGGTAGAAAAAGTAAAGGGTATTTTCAATACTTCTTGTAAAAAGCTCAATGGCTTACGCTCTACTTTTTTACTTAATGGATAAATTAAGACCACACTGTCCTTGTTAATAAGGGCTTTTAAACCAATAACTCCCAAAGCACCTCTTACGGTTAAATAGATGGCTTTGTCTTTTTGAATACTAACATTCACAATATAATTGTCTGCATTTTTTAAAGTTTCATAATCTACTTTAAATTTTGCATTCATAGTGACAAAATCAATTTTAGCTAATTCTATTTTTTGTAAAATGCCTTTTACAATGGCTGCAGAATCAACCTTTGGTTTTTTGGAAACAAGTTCAGTACTCGTGGAATCGTTTTTGGACAAGGCATCCTTAATAACCTGCACCTTTCTATAAGTGGAGCAAGACGCCACCAGTATAACCAACCCAATAATGTATAAAACTTTTTTCATGAATTATTTTTTACCTGTATGGCCAAAGCCCCCGGCTCCTCTTTCTGTGCTGTCTAAAAATTCTACTTTATGTAAAATAACTTTTTCTACTTGCTGAAAAACCATTTGCGCAATTCTATCTCCATCCTGAATTGTTTGTGCCTCATTCGATAAATTAATAAGTATCACTTTTATCTCTCCTCTATAATCGGCATCAATGGTGCCTGGTGTATTCAAACAAGTAAGCCCTTGCTTAATGGCTAGTCCACTTCTAGGTCTAATTTGTGCTTCCCAATTTTCAGGCAAAGCTAAAAATAAACCAGTAGGAATTAATGTTCTTTCAAGTGGCGATAAAACAATGGGGCTATTGATAAATGCTCTTATGTCCATTCCAGATGAGCCGGCAGTAGCATATTCCGGTAAAGGATGATGGCTTTTATTGACTATTTGAACAGCTGTTGACATATCAACAAAAATAGGCAATTAGAAGTAGAAAATGGTACCAAACCTAAGTGTATTAGATAAAGGATTTTTAGATATACCACCTCCCGAAGGCACTAAATAGGAGATGTTAAATTTAGACTGCTGGTATTGAAAGCTAGTACCCAAGGTAAAGTATTGCATACTCCCTAGGTTTTTATTGTTGTCTATAAAATAACCCCCTCTTAAATAAAAACGATTGGTATAATTATATTCTATTCCTAAAGAGGCTTTTAAAGACTCTCCTAAAGGCATACCGTATTTATTATTAAAAGAATTAAACCAACTAGAAACCACCGATTGAGAAAAATACTGATTTACCGATTCTACACTTGTATTATCTGGATTTGCTGGTACCATAATTCTATTAATATCTACACCCAATTCAATGGAGTTATCGGCGTCCATTTTATTCAAATACCCAATGCCTACCCCCAAATTAGCGGGAATAAAATACTTATTCTTTGTTTCATTGGAGTAACTTATTTTACCACCTAAATTAGAAAGTAATAAACCTGCATGCAAACCTTGCAAGTCTTCATTTTGTTTATAAAATAAACTAATATCACCTGCCAAGGTATTACCTGCTCTATAATTAATAGCCGTTCCACCATAAGAACCAGAAACTAATTTAGAATGTATGTAGCGAAGTGTGACGCCCATGCTAAACTTATCGGTTAACAAAAGACTATAGCCTAAATCATAACTAAATTCAGAAGGTCGTTGGGAAGGTAAATTCACATTGCCCACTTCGTCTGAAAAATCGATATTCCCTAAGCTAAAAAAACGAAGCGAACTATTAATACTACTCTTATCATCTAATTTTTTATAAAAACCAGCACTCGCTAAATACACATCATTTAATCCTAAATCCTTTAACCAGGGAGTATAGTTAATTAAAAAACTTTTGTTTTCATTTAAGTAGGGCAGCTTGGCTGTGTTTCCAAAAAGATCATTCGCCTCTGGGCTCATGGCCAAGGATAAATTTCCCATACCTCCAGAACGCGCATCGGGGGAAATTAACATGAAAGGAACAGCAGTACTTACTATAGGAATTTTATTCGTTTGCGCTTGAACCATTTGAACAAATGATACGAATGCAAAGCATAAAAAAACAATTTTAAATTTACTACTATTCATAAAAAAAGGAGATGGCTATTATTGATGTGTGAAGATACAAAATGAAATTTTGGCTTACATTAAAATTTTATAAGTTTATTGGTTAATGTACGAGTTACTCCCCCTTCCTTAATAGTTAATGTATAATAATAAAGGCCTGCCTGCAGGCGTGAAGACCCAATCCCATTGCCATCCCAGCCAGCAACCAGTCTATTGGCTAGAAAACTTCCACTCAATGGTTTTGTAAAAATTAAATTGCCCATATTATCGAAAATACTTAGAGAAATTTCTACAGGACTGCCCAATTTATTAATCTCGAAACTAAATTGAGTATAACTGCTAAATGGATTAGGATAATTGTATAAGTTTTTTACATTTAATATATCAGATGCAGGCACTAGAAAATGCAAAACTTTAGTGGTTGAATTACCCAACAAATCCCAAACTTTAAGTTCAATGCTGTGCGGTCCCTCCGATAAAATGGGTAAACTATAGGCTAGTATTCCTTTTTGGTAACTGTCTATATTAGCCATAAAATAATTATTGAGTACAATGGCATTTTTATTGTCCCCATCTATTACTAATACTATGTCATGCCCTAATGCATTACCCGAAGTTTGAATGCCGCTGCTATCAGCTAATGCTACATATAATTTCGATTGCGCAGCCGCCCATCCTCCGTCTACAAAATTGCTATCATTTAAATACATTTTTAGCAAAGGTCCTTGGTTGTCATTGACAATAAGTCCATTGGCATCTATAGCCATTAATTTGTCATACACCCCAATGGCATCGCCTGTTTCATTGTAGGCGGAAAATTGCATTTTTAAATTTTTTAATACTGTGACTTCTTTAGGTAATAAAAAGTCAATACTAAATAAACCCTTCGCTACAGTGGCCTTACCCTTAAATAATGCTTTATCCTGGCTGGGCACATTAGCCACTATACTAGTGCCCGCATTCGCCAATGTTTTTTTAATATTGATTGCATCATATAATACAAAATCAACTAGTCCATTAAAATCGTTTTTAACTTGGCCTTTATTTCGGACAGCACCAGTGATAGTATATTTATTTCCAGCAAGTAATGTGTCTTTTTCGGTAAATATTTTTTTATTCAAAGCAGTAATACCTATTTCATATCTAGGAACTGCTAAATGCATAGCAGGGTCTCCTAATAAAGTAAACTTAAAAGCATTCATATGATCTTCCCCCAAGTTCCAAGCTTGCATTTTAGCTACTTGCAAGGCTTCCCCTACACTTAAAAAACGACCTGCAGTATCCGGCACCAATAAGGCTTGAATAAAATGATCATTGATTTGTTTATTACTATAGGCAAAAACCAGTCTGCTAGCGGCTACTAGCGCAATAACGCCCTTGCTATTTTTCAGTAAAGCATCAAAGCCAAAAGGACTTAATGAAGGCTGATCATAAGGAGCAAAATCACAAGAAGCCGTTATCATTAAAGGCAAGGCATTGGCATTATCCCATTGTTGAACTTCTGTTTGACTCATTACCGCCTCTTCTGTTAATCTCGAATAATTGCCATGACCCGTATAATTTAAAACCAAGGTTCCTTCATTCACTGTTTGTATAATATCGCTATTAACTAATGGAAAAGTATTGCCTGCAATATTTTTTGTCGCAGTATATAAGTCTAAATAAATTTTCTTTTGATTCCAGCTGGGTGCTTTTTCTTGCAAGTGTGATGAAATTTCTTCTGCATCCTGTAAATGCAAATTATAATCCCCGTCATCGGCTACCCAAGTAATTTTATTTTTCCAAGCGCCTCCATTGGTATTTTTTTGATAATTAATTATTTTCTCTACCACGGTGTCAGCCTCTGCTATGGTTCTTAGAGGTAGCCTGCCTGTAGCTAAAGAAAGCTTTTTGATATCATTGTAATTATTGATATCGTCGTTGTTATTTAATAGGCTGTAAAAGTCATCCGAAGGATAGCTTGAAAGCAAACCCGTAGATGCTGCCGATTCAAATACAGGAATTTGTGTAGCGCCATTGTAATTTTTAACATTATAATTCGCGCTACCCATTAATAATAAATAACGCGGTCCTGCCACTTTATTTGTAGCTGCTTTATTCAATAAATATTTTAAAAAATTTCTAATACCCACTGCAGAGGCTTGTCCACCTGAAAATTCATTAAATATTTCATTCACATTCACTAATTCAGTCTTTAGCCCATTTACCGTTGAATGATAGTTTTGTAATTTTTTAGCCGCAGCCATATAATTAGAGGCTGCAATAATAATATAGTCAGGGACTGCAAGGTTAGCAATATTTTGATTCGCCACCGGCCCTAATAAAATGGGCGTTTCATAGGCCTGCTGTTTCACTGCGAAAAATTCATGCAGTGTATCGGATTTATGCAGAAAACTCATTAAACCATTAGCATTATTTGTAGACATTATACTAGGGAAAGATGGATTTGTCACATCCCAAACCATGGTGCTAGCATCTGCATTTTGAATTTGATACTCTAGTATATTTCCTTTGACTGAACTAGAAAAATTTCTAAAGCCAAAACTATTCGTAGACCAAAAACCTAGTTTTTTCTTAGCCGATAATTCTATATAATCTATCCAACCGGTGGCTGCTGCATTATCGGCTTGAAAACTAATATTCACAGAAGCAGCAGTCGTTAAATTAGTATTTGTATTTAAAGTATAAGTAAAACTATCAATTGAAATATTCGCCGACTCGTCATACAAATAACCACTCACTGGAGCTACTGCAGTAGACCTAATAGCATTATCGTTAATTCCAAAATTAAAAGTAGCAGCATTTTGATAAGTAGTGGCAACATATCTACTCACTATTTTTATAGGAGTAGCAAGCACTAAACCATTTAAATTAATGTAATAATTTAATTTCGATTGCTTACCCAAACCCTGTCCCATAGCAGGTCCCAACAATAATTTTCCGCTGTTTAATAAAGAAATGCTATCTACTTCAATGAGCCATCTTTCGTCATATTGATCTACTGTTTGAGCAGGAGCATTTACTTTTTCTTTTATGCTAATTCTTTTCCCGTTGGCTCCAATTGTCAAAAAATAAAATACAGAATCATTGCTTGTATTTTTAAAGTGCGAGGGAATAAATTTTGAGGCATCATATTTCCACTGCCCCGACCCTTCCGAATAAAATAAAACATAATCTTTTTCGTCTATTTGATTATCTCCTCCATCAAATACTTGGATGGCATTTTCGGTTAAACTATTATCAATAACAGAATTTACTTTTTCTGTTAACTGATTTAAATTATAATTAAATAACTGAAGTTGAGTGGAGCTAATGGGCAAGCTGAACCCTAAAGTTTTTAACTGCGCACCTGTAATTTGATAAATACCTTGTTTACTAAGCCCAATTTTTGCCCATTTTCCTGCATTGAACACAGCATTTTGAGCCCCCAAGAAGTAAGGAGCAAACAAAAAAATCAAAAAAATGATAAAAACACCCCTTCTCATATACTAAAATTAGGGTTTTCGTAACAGAACATTATACTTCCAAGTGAATAATTGATTAAAAAACAAAGTATATTCGCACTATCATTTAACCCCATTTAGAATAACTAATTACGATGAATTTTATAAATAGTATTTTATTGTTTTTTGCCTTGCTTATAATAGGTCCAAGCATTTTAAATAGCAATCAAGATAAAGCCATTGCTAATACTATTCTTTTGGCCCCTAAATCTACCGACCCTTACTCAGAAACTATTCTAATCCGTGGTGGTACTTTTGCCATGGGCATGAACCAAGAAAGCATTATGGGTGAATGGAATAATAACCTAAGAAGAGTTACTGTAAGTTCTTTTAGAATAGATCAATACGAAGTAAGTAATAAAAAATATAGAACCTATATACATTGGTTAGAAAAAATATTTATACCATTAGGGAAAGATTCTATTGTAAAAGCTGCCTTACCTGACACTAGTGTTTGGAAAACAGAACTTTCTTACAACGACCCCATGGTAGAAGGTTATTTTAGAGCTAGCGCATTTAATGATTACCCCGTAGTGGGCGTCACATGGGAACAAGCGAATAATTATTGCAGATGGAGAACAGATAGAGCCAATGAGAATACTTTAATAAAGTACAAATTAATTGACGCTAAAAATCCTTATGTAGGAAAAATGGGAATAGCTAATAATATTGCAGATACTAGCAATGGTGGTGGTTTTGCTGCTTCAAATACTTCTACCACTATTAATAGAGGTAAAAATTTAGATGATTATATCATGATTCCTGATTTCAGATTACCTACAGAAGCTGAATGGGAATATGCTGCTAAAGTGTCAAGTCAAAAAAATTATACTTCTAATTTTAACAATCCAAAAGCAGGAGCGAATTCATCTCATCCTAACGCTAGTATTGCAGCTTCCGATACCCCATTTCCTTGGAACACCAATTCAAATGAAGGTATTAGAAATGCAATGCCTTCTAAAAAGAAAGGTGCGCAAGGAATGTTTTTAGCGAATTTTAAAAATGGAAGTGGCGATTATATGGGCATGGTAGGCTACTCTAACGATGGCGCAGGCTTCCCAAGTAAAGTAAATACATTTTTACAAAACGGAATAGGCCTTTATAATATTAGTGGAAATGTGAACGAATGGGTGGCAGATATTTACCGCCCCATGAATAATGTAGACATGGATGATTTTAACCCTTATCGTGGCAACAATACTTTAGATGGAGATGATGCAAATATTGCTAGCTATGAAACAGGAGGCAATACTTTAATTTCTAATAAATCAAGAGTATATAAAGGTGGAAGTTGGAAAGACCGTCCTTATTGGTTGAATCCTGGAACAAGAAGATATTTAGATCAAGATAAATCAAACAGCACCATTGGATTTAGATGTGCTATATCTGCCTTTGGTGTTGACAGTCCAGGCGCTGACAATGACAACAAACCTTGGTGGAAAAGAATATTTTAAATTAATACATAGATGAAACTACGCATTGGGTCCGGCATTGATTTTCATCAACTAGTTGTAGGACGTGACCTATTCATTGGCGGCATTAAAATTCCTCATACAAAAGGTGCATTAGGCCATAGCGATGCAGATGTTTTATTACATGCTATTTGCGATGCTTTACTAGGCGCTTTAAGTTTAGGTGATATTGGCACACACTTCCCAGACACTGATGCTGCTTATAAAAACATTGATAGTAAAATTTTACTTCAAAAAACTTACGATTTAATTACAGCGAAGGGTTATAAAATTGTAAACATAGATGCCACTTTATGTTTAGAAGCTCCGAAAATTAAACCCTATGTAATTGCCATGCAAGAGTGTATTGCGCGCATATTACACATTGGCGATAAAGATATTTCTATCAAAGCCACTACCACAGAGACAATGGGCTTTACAGGAAGAGAAGAAGGTTTAGTGGCCATGGCCACCTGTTTATTAACTGATATTAATAGTTAAACCTGCTACCTTATGAAGCAGTCTAGCGCCTCTAGTTCTCCTATTTCAATTTCCGATTTATATGAAATTTATAAATCATATCCACAAGTACAAACCGATACACGTCAATTAAAAAAAGGCGATTTATATTTTGCACTCAAAGGCCCTAATTTTAATGGAAATGAATTCGCTCTTCAAGCATTAGAACAAGGTGCCGCTTATTCAATTGTAGACGAACCCATTCAAGCACCTGCTTCTTTAGCAAATCGCATCCTAATGGTGGAAGATGTTTTAACTTCTTTGCAAGCACTTGCTAAATTTCACCGCGAACAATTTAATATCCCCTTTATAGCTATTACAGGTAGTAATGGAAAAACAACTACTAAAGAATTAGTGGCTGCAGTATTAAGTAGTCATTATACTATATACACGACTAAAGGAAATTTAA
>CANCRC010000004.1 GCA_947380435.1 Chitinophagaceae bacterium | reverse complement strand
ACAGTTTGCACTACACCCGCTGCATCTTTTTCAAAACTATCGCACTTAACAATATAGGCACTCTTTAAACGTACCATTAAACCGGGCCCTAGTCTAAAATATTTTTTAGTAGGCTCTTCCATGAAATCGTCTCTTTGAATATATAGTTCATTACTAAATGGAATAGCTCTCACGCCTCCTTCAGGATCCTCCGGGTTATTTTCAGAATGAAGTATCTCCTCTCCTTTATCATAATTGGTAATGACTAATTTAATAGGATCGGTGACCACCATTCTTCTTTGTGCAATTTTATTTAAATGCTCTCTCACACAAAATTCTAATAAACTAAAATCAATAATGTTTTCTCTTTTAGCAATGCCTATCCTATCACAAAAATCTCTGATACTCTCTGCTGTATAGCCTCTACGTCGCATACCACTAATGGTAGGCATACGAGGGTCATCCCAACTATTTACATGGCCTTCTTGTACAAGTTGTAATAATTTTCTTTTACTTAAAATAGTATACGTAATATTTAAACGAGAAAATTCATATTGCTTGGATGGATAAATACCTAAATTTTCAATACCCCAATCATACAAGGCTCTGTGTGGAATAAATTCCAAAGTACAAATGGAATGGGTAATTTTTTCAATGGAATCACTTTGTCCATGTGCAAAATCGTACATGGGGTAAATACACCATGTATCTCCAGTACGGTGATGATGCGCTTTTTTGATACGGTATAAAATAGGATCTCTTAAAAGCATATTAGGATTCGCTAAATCTATTTTAGCTCTTAACACTTTTGCGCCATCTGCATATTTACCCGCCTTCATATTTGTAAACAATTCCAAATTCTCAGCAATGGATCTATTTCTATATTCATTTCCTGTTCCTGCCGCAGTAGGTGTTCCTTTTTGTAAAGCAATTTCTTCAGGACTGCTATCATCTACATAGGCCAATCCTTTCTCTATTAATTGAACTGCAAAACCATAAAGCGTATCAAAATAATCCGATGCATAACATTCCTTCACCCAGTTAAAGCCCAACCATTTCAAGTCGGCCTTAATACTATCTACATATTCAGTTTCTTCTGTAGTGGGATTGGTATCATCGAATCTTAGATTGGTGCCTCCTCCAAAATGATTAGCTAATCCAAAGTTTAAACAAATACTTTTAGCATGTCCAATATGTAAATAACCATTAGGCTCGGGTGGGAATCGGGTTAAAATTTGGTCGTACTTACCCGATGCCAAATCTTGGGATATAATTTCTTCAATAAAATTTAGACTCTTTTCTTCGCTCATGATGGTAATTAGTATGGGGTAAAGATACAAAAACCTGCCCCAAAAACCTACCCCTATGCTTAACCCTTGTAGCCGTAGAGCTTTTGTAATTCTAAGACAATTTTTTCAATGTCTTTATCCTCCCCTTGAGGGTCGTATTGTTGCTTTAAACTGCTTCCAAAAACAAAGGCCACTGTTTGCCAAAATCCTGCATTAAAGCCTCCTTTATATTCTTTAATTATTTCATAACAGTTATTTCCTGTTTCTCTATTAATTAATTTCATGAGTACTTTTCCTTGGTACACTGACAAACTAGTTACTTTATCTCCAAAGTCTCTTTTCATTTCCTTTTCTCTAGACTTAATTATTTTTTTTCTTTGTCCTTCATCGCTAATGCCCGCCAACTGATTATTAACCTCCGTAATTAATTTACTAGCTGTTTTAGCATAGGGATAAGTTACATACACTGCATTGCGAAGCCTAGTCCAGTTTCTCCAATAGTTTTTCCAACGTGCCGATTGTATAGCAATGACTTCTACTGTTGGCAACCAAGATTGTGGGATAGTATCTCCTTCAGGTGTAATAAAAGCTTCCACACGAATGGTGTCATTGTTCATGGTTTGCGCAGTAGCCTTTAAACTAGTAAAGCCCGACAAACAAAAAAACATAATATAGACAAAGCCTTTTTTCATTTTAATAGCTGAAATTATTGAAAACCTAAATACTGACTATTATATATAGTTTCTATAAATTTAATACACTAATCTAAGAAAAGTAACCTTTGAGAACCTCTAATTTCTATAATTTACTTTTCTTTTAACTTAGCCACCCTGCTCCAAGTAGCTACCCCAAAGCCAAAAGTCATAATAATTACCCCTAACCATAATAAATTAATGAAAGGGAATTCATAGGCTTTTAATGTAATTAAATTGGTTAAGGCAGCCGATTCTTTCACCCCAATTTCTAAAGTTCCTTTTTGTTGATCAATTACTTTATTAAAACTTAGCACTAGGTTTTGCGCCTTAATAGTGTCTAAATTGGCTTGCAAACTCATGCCCTGCAATATAATACCTGGACTAGCCGTATACTTTAAACCTTCTTTAGAAGTAACGGCTAATTGTAAAACAAGCTCGTTAGACCCTGCTGGTCTGCTGGGGTTCGGATTCACTAAAACTTTTTCTAATTTAATATAGCCATTGCTATAAAAAATAGAATCGCCCACTGCAATTTGATATGGCTTAAAACGGGTAGTGTCTTCTTTAGAATTATCTTGAAAAGAAGTCACATACACGAAAATATCTTTATTCCAATAATGTTTAGAAGAAGGATTCGCAGAGAAACCTTCCATGCCTTTATTGTTTTTCAATACATCAGGATAAAGGAAAAAAGTTTCTTCTGTTTTCTTCTCTTTAAATTTAAGTTCAAAAAATCTTTTATCTAATACGTCAAAAGTATCACGCACATAGGTGACCATAAATTTTCCCATGTCAGTGGCAATACCTTCAAACAAAGTAATGTTTTCTCTAGGGTTGCCAGCTGGGTTCTTTTTTGATTCCATACGAAGTGGGCTAATACCAGTGGTATTCCAACTTAATACTGTTTTATTGGAAGAGGATATTAAAATACCTAATAAAACCATTCCAAAACCTATATGACCAATAGAAGACCCTGCCGATTTTAATTTTCCTTTTTGCATAGTGATCCAAAAGAAAACATTGGCAACAATAGCATAAATAGCAGCAAACATAGCTACATAAATAGCCCCTTCAAATCCAATACCTTTTTCTTTAAAAGCAACGCCCACAAAAATATACACAAGCGCAGTAATTGCAATTGTCACTAGTAAAGGCATTTTAAGTTTTTCAATTAAAAATGCTTTAGCAGTTCCTTTGAATTTTAAAAACTGTCCCGTTGCGGTTAATAAACCAATAATAATAGCTACAAATACTTGTACTTGATTATGTGCAAAGGCTGCATCTTCTGGAGGAGCAATTTTTGTTCCAAATAATTTATTGAATACGGGTATAGAAGTAATAGCAATAATAACTACCGCCGATAAAAATAAAACAAGAGAGCCTATCAACATCCAAAATTCTCTGCTATCAATAGCTTCCTCTTTTTGAGGCTCGGGCATATATTTAAACCTTGCAAAAAATAAAACGAAGTAAGGAATGACAAAAATTAATAAGAAGCTAAGTAGTTGCCCATTCATTCCTAAGTCGGTAAAGGCATGTACTGAAGTGTCTCCTAGTATACCACTTCTTGTTAAAAAAGTAGAATACAATACTAATAAAAAACTAATACCGAAAAATAAATAAGTCAATTTTAAACTAGATCCTGTTTTTCTATAAATAATACAAGCATGAATAGCAGAAACTAAGGTTAACCAAGGAACCAGAGAGGCATTCTCTACCGGATCCCAAGCCCAATAACCGCCGAAAGTTAAACTCTCGTAAGCCCAAGCAGCTCCCATCATAATACCTAAACCCAATATGCCCGCGGAAAATGTTGCCCAAGGCAAACAAATATCCATCCAATCATGTTTCTTTTTAATTAAGCCCACCACTGCAAAAGCAAATGGAATAGTGGTAGAAGCAAATCCTAAAAATAAAATAGGCGGATGAATGACCATCCAATAATTCTGTAATAAAGTATTTAAGCCGGTGCCATCTTTAATAAGGTGTAAATAATCGGGTCTGGATAAAATAGGCCAGCTCATTTCCTCTCTTAACAACGAAAATGGACTGCTTCCTAATTTCATATCAAATATATACAAGCCCACTATCATAGTGGCTAAGCAAAATTGAACAAAGTTCAATACCATCATCACTCCAGAAAAAGAGCTACCCCATTTCTTTTTAGTAGCAAGTACGACCAATCCTAAAACGCAGTGCCAGAAGCTCCATAATAAAAAACTTCCTTCCTGCCCTTCCCAAAAACAACTTAATAAATATTGGTAGGGTAAGTTTTTGTCACTATGTGTATAGGCATACTTATACTCAAACAAATGATTTGAAATAATATAAAATAAAACCACAAAGCAAGAGAATACCGCTATCGATTCTATAATAAAAGCTATTTTGGCTAATTTTTCCCATTGCGCTTGCAGAGATATTTCTTTGGAGAAAAATGCTTTAGCAAAAGAATAAGTTGCCACTAAAGAAGCAACTAATGCAAGAATGGTTAAAAAATATCCTATTTGACCAGGGAATAAATGCTCGTCAATAAACTTTGTAGTACTCATTTACCTAATTGTATTTTTATTAATTGCTAATGGTCACCGGTTGGTTTTTCATAGCATTGGGATTGTCCTTGTATTTAGAAGGACATTTCATAACGATAGCAGAACATTCAAAATGATCGCCTTGTACTTTTCCTTTCAACACTAATCGCTCCGACTTTTCCATATCGGTAGGCATGGTATTATGATAGACCACACTAATTTTACCCCCCACACTATCTTGCACATTAAATGCTAATAAATTAGGGTCTTTTACTGGGTCGTATTGAACAGGAACAGACTTGTCCATTCTTACAATTAAATTCACGAATTTCCCTTCTTTTTGCTTGGCTGAACCAATTGTCTCATAGCTACTTAAATCGCCTGTATAGCTTATAAGTACAACAATGGCAGCAGCAATTAATACTAATAATGCAATATGTGTTTTCTTCATGGTGCAAAGTTAACCAAATGAGCTTAAATTGCATCAAATTTTATCCTCATCGAAACCCAATTTTATGCGTGAATTTGACTACATCATAGTTTGTAAAAGCCCCGACTTTAAGAACGTAGACCGCATTAGCCAATTCATGTTATTCATTTCATTACTGGCTTTTGGCTATTCTATATTTTTAGGCTTATTCCCTAAGCCAGCACTTATTTTCGCCATCATGACTTCTTTTACAAGCTGGTGGATATTCTGTGTTTTTCAATCCAAAAGAGGTGTTTTGCCTTATTACAGATTGGGTTTATTATTAGCCTCCTGGGGTTGGTTTTTACAGCCCAACGGATTAATCATAGCAGGTATTTTTTTAATAGGTGCCCTATTTGAAAGACAGGTTAAATTCCCCTACGAAATTGCATTTGATCCGGCAGGCATTGTTATTAATACTTTCCCTAAAAAACACTACCCCTGGGGCTATTTAGAAAATGCCATTATTAAAGACGACCTTATTACCATTGACTTCAAAGACAACAAAATCATTCAAAAACAAATTAATGAACCAGTAAGTTCTACCATCACCAATGAATTCAATTCATTTTGTGCAGAACAAATAACCCATTCTAGAACAAGTCAATCCTAAACTGTTTCCTAATCTGTTTACTAAACTCATTTCTAATTGATACCTTTGTACTATGTCTTTACAATCTTCCCCCTATATTTTATATTCCGATGGCAATGGCCAAATATTTGAAGATACTAGTTTGTATGTTGCAGGCCGTGCTGGCTGGGACGCTTATCCAATAGATGTTGAGGATTGGATTGAACTGCCTAATGGTGGAAGCTTATATGAACTACCAGAAAGAAGAGGCATTGGTATTGATGTAGAAACGGGCGAGATGCGTATTTGTGAAAAAGGTTGGGCCGTGGCTGCCTTTATTCCTCCAGCACATACAGGATTATATATTGCGGCTTATGAAACCTTGCCCAATGCACCAACACTTCCATTATTTTGTTATACTGCTGTGGGTTGGCAGGATGGAAAAAATTATGTGCCTGCTGTAAGAATTGAAAAAGATATAAGACAAGATTGTGAAGGCTATGATCAAGAAACAATTGAAACAGGAACAAGCAAATTATTAGAAACTTATAGCCAAAACAGATTGGTAAAACATTTAATGGAAAATTGCTGCATGACTTATCATTGTCCTGCTGCCAGAAATTTTGCCATGGACAGATGGGAATGCCCCATTCCTATATCCCCTGCTTGTAATGCCAATTGTATTGGATGTATTTCATTTCAACCTATTGAAGAAGAAATTTTTTCGAATCAAGAGCGATTGAGTTTTAAACCTACTGCCGCTGAAGTAGTAGAATATACAGTTCCTCATTTAATGACAGCCCCTTTCCCTATTGTAAGTTTTGGACAAGGATGTGAAGGAGAACCTTTATTAATGTGGGAGACTATTAAAGAAGCTATTATTGAAATAAGAAAACATACTAACAAAGG
Organism: Chitinophagaceae bacterium; assembly: GCA_947380435.1. GTDB lineage: Bacteria > Bacteroidota > Bacteroidia > Chitinophagales > Chitinophagaceae > Sediminibacterium. The sequence continues at coordinate 29,812 of CANCRC010000004.1, read as the reverse complement.
AAGTATTAATATTAATTCCAATGGCTCTGATCCAAAAGCTGTAAAAATTTTAGCAGCAGCGGGATTGGATAGTTTAAGAGTTAGTACCAATTCGGTAAGACCAGAAATTTACAATCCTTACTACAGACCTAATAATTATACCTTTAACGATATTGTAGAAAGTTTAAAAGAGATGTCGGCTGCAGGTAAATGGACAAGTATTAATTATTTTGTTTTCCCAGGTATGACGGACAGTGTTGCAGAATATGAAGCCTTAAGAAAATTTATTAGAGACACCGATTTGAAAATGATACAATGGCGCAATTTTAATATTGATCCCGATTGGTATTTAGGAAAAATAGGTGTTACAGAAGTGGGAGAAATTATGGGTGTTAAACAAATGATGGAATTAATTAAAGAAGAATTCCCTCTCTTACAATTTGGTTATTACAACCCTCCTATTGAAAGAATTAAAGGCGATTTTACTCAAAACTTTGCACACCATTGAGAAGACAAAACCAAATAGGAGCAGCACTTGCCATTACCTCTAGTATTATTTGGTCTGGAAATTTTATAGTATCTCGTTATTCAATTCATTTAGCAGGCCCTGCTAGTTTAGCTTTCATGAGATGGACAATAGCCACCATTTTCATGTTTCCCTTTGCCTATAAAAATTTAAAAAACGAATGGCCCATTTTTAAAGCCAATAAAGCCTACTTTTTTTGGATGGGCCTTGTTGGATTTTCCGTTTACAATACTTTAATATATACGGCAGGCCATTATACCACTGCTATTAATATGGCTTTATTCGGTTCCACAGTGCATCCTATTGTGGCGGCACTATTAGCTGCCTATTTTGTAAATGAAAAATTACATTGGAAAAATATCACAGGCATTATACTTGGTTTAATTGGCACAGTGTATTTATTAACAAAAGGTCAGATGGCCAATATTTTAAATTTTCAAATAAGTACCGGCGATTTATGGATGATTGGTGCAGGTTTTTGTTTTGGCATATACAATGTTTTTGTGCGTAAAAAACCTGTAGGCATTTCTAATAATAGTTTCTTACTAGTACTCTTTGCTATAGGCGCAATTTTATTACTACCAGTAGCTACCTATGAAATGAATTTCGTTCAACCAATAATATTCAACGCTCATTTATTATGGATAGTCCTATATATAGGCATTGGTAATTCTACCATCTCTTATTTAATATGGAACAATGCCATTCAAAAAATTGGCGCAGGCAAAGCCGCTTTATTTGGTACATTAATTCCACTATTAAGTTCTATTGAAGCTGTGTTTTTTTTAGGAGAAAGCTTTTCTACAGCTCAAATAGTGAGTGGTTGTATTATTATCACAGGCATTATAATAAATACATGGCCTAGTCCAAATAAGCCCATAATACATTCATCTTAAAGGATCTCAAATTTGGGTTTTGATCTATTTTTGTATTAATTTTATAGCATGCAATTAAGCTTTGAACAAGAAAAAAATATAAAGGCTGGTGTTTACACCTTAGTTATATGTATTGCCTTGTCTTGCTTATTTATTATCATGCATTGGCAACAACCAGCTGCCACCGTTATCCCTCCTGCTACTGCTTATATGGAAGTGAACTTAGGCAATACCACAACAGGCCAAGGAGATATTGCCCCCTTAAGTAAAGAAGCCCCAGCACCAGAACTAGGTTCAAGCAAAAAAGTAAAAGCAACTGCTATTAATAAGGCTGTTAAGATAAATGCAAGTGGCAACGATCCTAATGATGAAGCCATCAGATCATCGAAAGCAAAAACCAATATTAAAAACCTACCGCTTCCCCCTGCTCCTAAGCCAAAAGCATTAATGGGAAAATATGCTGGGGGTAATGGCAAAGGTGGCAATAACCAAGACAGTTATAATAATGTAAAAGACCAAGGCATTGCCGGAGGTAAAGGCGATCAAGGGGTGGCGAATGGAAGCATTAATGGGAAAAATTATGAAGGAACCGGTGGCCCTTTTGTAACTAAAGGAGACCGAAGAGTGACCAAGGCTTATTCATTTAATGGAGATGTAGAACCCGCTACTATTTATGCAGAAATTGAAGTGAGTCCTACTGGCGCTGGCCGCTTTATACAAATTGTAAAAGGTTCAAGCTCTAACGACGCTAAATATAAAAAAGCCATTGTGGAGTACTTAACTAAAATTAGTTTCAATAGCGCCGATCATGTTTCTAATGTGACTGTAAAGTTTAAGTTCGAAAATCAATAATTAATTCCACTGCTTTGAGCGATTATCAAAATACCATTGACTATTTATATAGTCGTCTTCCTATGTTTAGTCGTATTGGAGCCGCTGCCATAAAAAACGATTTACATAACACTCAATTAATTTGTTCTTTCTTAGGAAATCCTGAAAATAAATTTAAGACCATTCATGTGGCAGGCACCAATGGAAAAGGTTCTACAAGTCATATGCTTGCAGCCATTTTTCAAAAAGCGGGCTATAGAACAGGTTTATATACCTCTCCCCATTTATATGATTTTAGAGAAAGAATAAAAGTAAATGGAGAAATGTGTACCAAAGAGTTTGTCAGTTCCTTTACAGAAAAAGTAAAACCCTTAATTGAAGAAATTGAACCTTCCTTTTTTGAAATTACAGTAGGCATGGCTTTTGATTATTTCGCTGCAGAAAATTGTGATATTTCCATTATAGAAACTGGACTTGGCGGAAGACTAGATAGCACCAATGTTATTCAGCCCATACTAAGCCTTATAACCAATATTGGTTGGGATCATATGGCCTTACTTGGAAATACACTTGAAGCCATTGCATCAGAGAAAGCAGGCATTATAAAAAAAGAAACGCCTATTGTGATAAGTGAAAGCATTGCTGAAACAAAACCAGTTTTTACACAAAAGGCTGCACTTGAAAATGCACCCATTTATTTTAGTGAAGATTTTATTGAACTAAATGCTTTTGAAAACAATTGGAATACCGCCAGCTTTAGTTTTAGTCAACCACATGTTCATTTATTGAACAAGCCTTTATTTGATGCAAAGTTTACCATTAGTTGCGACCTACCAGGAAAGTATCAAGCTAAAAATTTAAAAGGTGTTTTAGTGGCATGTCAATTATTAGCAGACATGGGTTGGAAATTGACAAGTGAAATTATTCAGCAAGCCTTAGTTGAAATAAAAGCTTCTACTGGTTTTATGGGTAGATGGGAATGCATTCAAGCTTCTCCTAGAATTGTTTTAGATGTAGCGCATAATGAACATGGCATCAAGGCCCTACTCGATCAAATAACTACTACTACATTCCAACAACTATATATAGTAACAGGAATGGTGAAGGATAAAGATGTGGATGCAGTACTCACCTTACTTCCTAAAAATGCAAATTACTATTTCACCCAATCGCATTTACCTAGAGCACTTGCTTCTAAGGAACTTGCAGAAAAAGCAAATGCATTAGGACTGAAAGGGGGTATTTATGACGATGTAAACATTGCTTTACAAACAGCTTCAGCAAAAGCCACTGATAAGGACTTAATTTTAGTTATAGGTAGCGTTTACTTAGTAGCCGAAGTAGACAGAGCCTTGTTTAAAAAATAAACAAAGTCTACTACCAACCCTTCTGCTTACACAAATTCGTAATATGCGCTAAATGGTGTTTACCATGCCAAGAGTATATTGCTAACATATCCCATAAACTTACTTCTGCATTTCTACCTGGATGAAATAATTTTCTTTGAAACTGTTCATCGGTCATAGATTCTAATAGCATTACCCAACGCGCGTGTAAAGCATGTAAAATTGTAGTAGAATAATTAATAGGTGTATTTAAGGAATCGGCAGTATTAGCAAAACCTTTTTCATCATAGGCTTTAATAGCAGGTACTTCTTCCGTCAAGGCCATTTTAAAACGAATAAAAGCATTCATATGGCTATCTGCCATATGGTGCATTACTTGTTGAATAGTCCAACCGCCTTCTCTATAGGGGGTGTCTAACTGAGCTTTATCTAAATGTTGCACAGCCATTTCTAAATTGGCTGGCGCTATTTTAATAGCATTAATGAATGCTCTCTTGTTCGCTTCTGTAAAAGGTAAATATTCAATCTTACCAATAGGATATTTTAAATCTTCCATTTTTTATATTTTAATTTATTATTTATGTTTTTGAATAATATGTTTTCAATTATCTACAATATTTAAATAGGCTCTATTATTATGAGGCTAGAAAATTTTACTAGGCTCTTAATTACTCTTCTCTTAAAGCCTTCCCCGTTAAATGTATAAATACATCTTCTAAGTTTGCTTTTTTTACTTCTTTCACTTTTTCAAATCCGGTTTCCACCAACTCATCAATTAAATGATTGGGTGTATTTATAGCAATTATTTTACCACTATCAATAATGGCTACTCTATCACATAATACTTCTGCCTCATCCATATAATGAGTGGTTATAATTACTGTAGTACCATTGTCTCTAATTTCTTTGATTAAATCCCATAAGTTTCTTCTTGCTTGCGGGTCTAAACCTGTGGTAGGTTCATCTAAGAAAATAATTTTAGGTTTATTAATTAAAGTAGTGGCAATAGAAAACCTTTGTTTCTGTCCCCCACTTAATTCTTTAAACTTTGCTTTCGCTTTGTCTTCTAAATTAACTTTTTGCAAAAGCGCTGTAGCATCCATTTCATTTTGGTATAAACCCACAAATAAATGAATGAGCTCAGTTAAATTTAAATTAGGATAAAAGCCGGCTGTTTGTAATTGAACGCCTATCATTTTTTTAATAGACTCTGGTGACTTATCTAAATCAAAACCATTCACCATTACTGTACCACTTGTTTTCTCCCTTAAGGTTTCAATAATTTCAAGGGTGGTAGACTTGCCTGCGCCATTGGGGCCCAATAAACCAAATATCTCCCCTTCTTTTACCTCAAAGCTGATGCCTTTCACAGCTTTGAAATTGCCATAGGATTTTACGAGGTCTTTTACAGTAATAATGGGCAGTGCTGACATAGTACCTTGGTTGATAACTGGATGAATAAGTAGGCAAATTTAATCTCTTTTCAGCGCTATGCAAAATGAAAACTTGTCCAAGAACCTTATCTTTGCCAAAAGACAGCAAATGAAATTAGGCATTTTAGGAGGGGGTCAATTAGGACGAATGTTATTGCAAGCAGCCGCTAACTATGATGCAACCACCTATGTGCTAGAAAATGATGCCAGCTGTCCTGCCGCTCATTTATGTCACCATTTTACCTTAGGCAATATTCAAGACTTTGATGCAGTTTATAATTTTGGAAAAGGCTTGGACGCTATTACCATAGAAATTGAAGCGGTAAATGTAGATGCCTTAGAAAAACTCGAAGCCGAAGGTGTGAAAGTATACCCCAAGCCTAGCGCCATTCGAACTATTAAAAATAAAATTTTACAAAAGCAGTTTTATAAGGAAAATGAAATTCCTAGCGCTTCATTTGTCATTACAGAAAATAAATCCGATTTACTAAACCATATTTCTTTATTACCTGCGGTACATAAAATGGCTGAAGGTGGCTATGATGGTAAAGGGGTTCAAATAATAGCTAGCGAAAAAGAAATTGAATTAGGTTTTAATGTTCCTTCTGTCTTAGAACAAAAAATAAAAATTGCAAAAGAAATTGCCCTTATTGTGGGTATGAACGTCAAAGGAGAAACTATAATTTACCCTCCTGCTGAAATGATTTTTGATCCTGTATATAATTTATTGGACTACCAATTAAGCCCAGCTAAGTTAGAAGAAAAAGTTTTATGGAAGGCTCAGGCCATTGCAAGAAAAGTAGTACAAGGTTTAAATAGCCCCGGCTTATTTGCTATTGAATTATTTATTGATGGCAACGATGATGTTTGGGTAAATGAAACAGCCCCTCGTGTGCATAATAGCGGTCACCATACTATTGAAGCAAATTATAGTAGCCAGTATGATATGCTTTTAAGAATTTTACTAGACTACCCTTTAGGCAATACCGATGCTATACTTCCTTCTGCCATTGTGAATATTATTGGTAGCGAAGGGCAGAGCGGAGAGGTTTATTATGATGGTTTAGACGAAGTGTTGAAAATGGATAATGTATTTGTACATATATATGGTAAAAAACAAACCAAGCCCGGTAGAAAAATGGGCCATGTAACCATTATCAGTAAAGACTATCAGGATCTAACGCATAAAGCGAATAAGATAAAACACAGATTGAAGGCTGTCGCTAAATAATTAAACAGTCCACCAATAACTTAGCGCAATACTATTTGAATAATACTTTACTAAACCTTTGGCTTCAGTATCGTCTTTTTTACTTGTAAGTTTTTAAAGTAGCCAATTCCTATGATACTTTTTAATTGAAGCCCAGGCGATTTTTTCAATGGCCCAAATATTTTAATCTTGTCGTCGTAAATTAAATCCAAACTATAAGAGGCTGAAAAGTTTTTGTTTATTTTAAAAGTAAACATGTTGGTCATGTATAAATTAATGTTCTCTGGCTTTTCATAATAATTAGAGAAAAAATCGGCACGGCCTTTATAGGTAATATTGGGTGCAATGGTATTATTATAATTAACGGTTACAAATAAACCCGTCTCTCTATTTATCTTTTTACCCACTGGCACACCATAGCTACCCAAATTAGAAAGTTTAGTACTTAATACTAAAGTGGTTCTAGAAGTTAAAGGAGAAAAGAAAACGGAAAAAGTATTATTAGGTTTAAAGTCCAATCCTGCAGATAAAATAATATAGGCAGGTGATAAGAAAGAAGAGGTAAAATTGGAATTGGACCCACTAAAACTATACCCATCAAAGAATTGAGAACGGAAATTGAATAAACCAGATAAGTACCACATACCGGTAGTATCAATGCGGTAACCATATTTACTTAGCACATCCACTCTATCGTCATTTTTTCTTCCCCCTAAACTAGTAGATTGTACAAAGCCTAAATTAAGATCTAAATTATTATCCCAACTTTGACGAGGCTTTTGGAAATAGGCATAATAATTAAAGTAACTATTAATAGCCATATTAAAATTATCACCCCCCGCTGCCCAGTTACTTAAAGAGCTTTGAGATAAATTAAAATTATACATTCCACCCTGCTTCCAATTGTAGTAACTAGTATCGTTGTCTTTTCTTATTGTTCTTGAAGTTTCTGACCTTAGTTTGGCCACTGCTATATTTTGAGCCATTAATGTCTGCACACCTATAACTGTCTGTACACCTATAAAAACTAAAACTGTAAGCAGACTTTTTCGCATGTAACTCAATATTTTTTCAAATATAGGAAGCCTTTGATAAATCATTGATTTCTAATTATATATAAATTTTTAACAGATATGCGCTATGAGCTAAGTAAGGGTTTCATTATCAAATAATTAGAAGTTTTGGCTGACAAGTTGACACATTCTATTTTTTTAACTAAATTTGCGTTTCAAACCAATTTGAATGGAATTATTCACCACGGCGACCAAGGAACATGATGAATTAAGACAGGGGGAAGCCTATGAATCTGCTCAAAACAAAGCAGCTTTTTCTAAGTTTTTCTACGTGGAAAGCTATGGCTGTGCTATGAACTTTGCGGACAGCGAAGTGGTGGCTTCTATTTTAGAAAAGAATGGGTATGGTAGTACACGTAACTTGGAAATAGCCGACTTAATTTTAATTAATACTTGTTCTATTCGAGAGAAGGCAGAACTCACAGTGCGTAAAAGATTAACCGAGTTTAGAAAATACAAGCAACAAAAGCCAGGAATGTTAGTGGGTGTTTTAGGTTGTATGGCGGAAAGATTAAAATCAAAATTATTAGAAGAAGAAAAATTAGTGGACTTAGTAGTAGGCCCAGATGCTTATAGAACCCTACCCGATTTAATTATAGAAGCAGGCACTGGACAAAAAGCAGTGAATGTTTTATTAAGTCGTGATGAAACCTATTCAGATATTTCTCCCGTTCGTTTAGATAGTAATGGCATTAGTGGATTTGTTTCCATTATGCGTGGATGTAATAATATGTGTAGCTTTTGCGTGGTGCCTTTTACAAGAGGGCGTGAAAGAAGTAGAGATGCTTTTTCTATTGTGGCAGAATCTAAAGACTTATTCGATAAAGGCTATAAGGAAGTAACCTTACTTGGACAAAATGTAGATAGTTATTATTGGACTAACCCTGAAACCAATACCCAGGTTACATTTGCGCAGCTATTAGAAAGCGTCGCTTTAATTAGTCCATTACTAAGAGTTCGATTTAGCACTTCACATCCGAAGGATATTACAGACGAAGTTTTATTTACCATGATGAAGTACCCCAATATTTGTAAATACATTCACCTACCCGTTCAAAGTGGCAGCACCCGTGTATTACAATTAATGAACCGTACTTATACACGCGAATGGTATTTAGCAAAAGTAGTGCGTATTAGAGAACTGATGCCAGAATGTAGTATTTCTGCCGATATCATCGCAGGCTTTTGTACTGAAACAGAAGAAGACCACCAAGACACAATGAGTATTATGCAATTAGCACAGTACGATTATGCATACATGTATTTTTATTCTGAACGCCCAGGCACTTTAGCAGAGAAAAGATATGAAGATGATGTACCACTTGATGTAAAGAAAAGAAGATTGCAAGAAATTGTAGATGTGCAATGGCACTTGTCCAACGACAGTAATAAAAAAGAACTAGGTAAATCTTATGAAGTGCTAATTGAAGGCAATAGTAAAAAAAGCGATCTGCATTGGATGGGAAGAACTAGTCAGAATAAAGTAGTTGTATTTCCAAAAGCAGGTGCGTTAAAACCACTAGTCAAAGGAGATTATGTACATATTCTGATTACAGATTATACAAAAGGTACTTTAATGGGTACTATAAAATAATAAACATGGACTTACAAGCACTTAAAAATAGATTTAATATTATAGGCAACACGCCTGCGCTCAATCATGCATTGAATACCGCAGAGCAAGTAGCGGCTACCGACTTAACTGTTTTAATTGTGGGTGAAAGCGGTGTAGGTAAAGAAGTTTTCTCTCAAATTATTCATAGCTTATCGGCAAGAAAACACAACCCCTTTATTGCAGTAAACTGTGGCGCCATTCCAGAAGGCACTATTGACTCTGAATTATTTGGACACGAGAAAGGTTCTTTCACTGGTGCTGTAGATAGTAGAAAAGGTTATTTCGAAACAGTGAGTGGTGGTACCATATTTTTAGATGAGATTGGCGAATTGCCTTTAGGCACACAGGCTCGATTATTACGTGTATTAGAAACGGGCGAATTTATAAGAGTGGGTTCTTCAAAAGTACAAAAGTCGGATGTAAGAGTTATTGCAGCCACTAATAGAGAACTTCTAGAATACACACAGAAAGGAAAATTTAGAGAAGACTTATATTATCGATTAAATACAGTACCTATTCGTGTTCCTTCTTTAAGAGATCGAAAAGAAGATATTCCTTTGTTGTTTAGAAAATTCGTAGTTGACTTTGCAGACAAGTATAAGACCAAGCCAATTTTTTTAGACGAAGAAGCAAGAGAACTGCTTACTAAGTACAGTTGGCCAGGTAATGTGAGAGAATTAAAAAATATTGCTGAACAAATTTCAGTACTGCGCAAATCGGATAATATTAATAGTGAAACCTTAGCAGGATTTTTACCTCAACATAATATGCATAATATGCCCATGGTAACGGGTGGAACCCCCTTGGGAGAATTTGCAAACGAGAGAGAAATTTTGTACAAGCTTTTCTTTGATATGAAAAAAGATGTGAACGAGTTAAAGAAAATGTTTTTAGAAATATTACAAAACCCATCTATTGCTGGGCAATCGGCTAATTTTAATAAAGAATCCTTAATCAATGAACTAAAAGAAGATATCATGCCTAGCGCTGCCTCGCAAGCATCTATGCCCCACCCTCCGAATACCGTTCATATAAGTCATCCGCAGCCCATTATTATAGACAATGATACCAGTAGCCATTATGAAGTAGATGAATCATTGAATATTATGGATAAGGAAAAAGAACTAATTTTAAAGGCGCTTAAGAAACATAGAGGCCGTAGAAAAGACGCTTCTACCGACTTAGGCATAAGTGAGAGAACCTTGTATCGAAAAATTAAAGAATATAACATTGAAGAATAAAGCTTACATAAAAATAATAAAGCCTGCTGCTTTTCTTAGAAAAAGAAAAACGGCTATGCACTTATTTGTAAAATTTATTTTACCCATTACAATTTGCGCAACACTTTTAAGTGGTTGTGGCATTTATAGCTTTAGAGATGCCGTTATTCCAGATAATATTAAAACCATTAAAATTGGTTTTATAGAAAACAAAGCCAGGTATGTAAACCCTCAGTTGGCTCCCCTATTAACCGATAAGTTGCAGCAAAAAATAATGAGTCAAACCAAATTGACTAGAACCAATAATGACGATGCACATTATCAGATTTTTGCAACCATTACCAATTATGATCCTTCTCAAACAGTGGGTGTAAGTGCTCAACAAGCTAGCACCAACCGATTAACTGTAACAGTGCATGTAGTCTTAAAAAAGACTTTAGAAAACAAAGAACAAGAATTTGATGTTACCCGAAATTTTGATTTTTCTGCTAACCTTACTTTAAACCAAGCAGAAGGTCAATTAATGGAAGACATTATTAGAAATATCACAGACGATATCTTTAACCAAATTTTTTCAAACTGGTAAGCATGACTTCAGCCCTACATAATAAAATATTATCACAATGGACTGGTCATAGCTCACTAGACTCCATTGAAACAGCTGCTTTAGAAAAATGGGTTCAAGCACATCCTTATAGCGCTAGCTTACAATTTTTATTAGCCAAGAAATATGAATTAGATGGCTCTCCCTTATTTCAAGAACAAGTGCAGAAAACCACTAGCTACTTTCCTTCGGCTTTACATCTGCATCATATTTTAAAAGAGCAAGAAGAGGATACCAGTTCTGACCCACTAGACGATAAAGTCACCAACCTTATCTCAGAACAATTGGCTCAATTTCAAGCACCCATTGATACAAAAGAACTAGCATTTGAAGAAGAAATAGCCATGGCCGCACAAGCCGATTATTTTGCAGCCCAAGGCATTGAAATTGACCTATCGAAGGTACCTCAGGACAAATTCACGCAACAATTAAGGAGTTTTACGGCCTGGTTAAAGGTTTTAAAGCAAAAAGATGGCCTTCCTATCATGGTGGAAATGGCTGAGGAAAATGAGAAAGAAATAGCCGCTATTGCGGAGAAAGCCAATACCACGGCCGATGTTATCACCGAAGCCATGGCTGAAATATGGATAAAACAAGGCAATAAGCGTAAAGCCATCGATATCTATTCCAAATTAAGTTTTATTTTTCCTGAAAAATCCGTTTATTTTGCGTCTAGAATAGAACAATTAAAACAAAAGAAATGATTACACTGTATTTAATATTGATTATTGTGGCTTGTTTAGGCCTTGGATTTATGGTATTAATTCAAAATCCAAAGGGTGGCGGTTTAAATGCGAATGTAGGCGGCCTTAGTAATAATTTTATGGGCGTTAAGCAAACAACCGATGTACTTGAAAAAGGTACTTGGATTTTCGCTGCAGTGATTGCATTATTAGCAATGACTTCTACCTTATTTTTAAAATCGGGTGGTGCTGAAGGTGATAAAGGCTTATTAAACAAAGTGAACACTTCAGTGACGGCTCCAGCAAATGCACCGGTTCAACAAGCAGCCCCTGCTCCGGCACCTGCCACTGTTCCAGCAGCTACTAAAAAGTAATTTCACATTGTTTAGTGAATTGCTAGATTAACTTTAACAATTCAATTAAAAATATTCTATCCCTCTCGCAGAAACGAGAGGGATTTTTATTGTATTTTGATTCTGTATTAAAAGGATGAAATATCTTTACCCTATGAAAAAATGGATCTTACTCGCTTTATTGGTGTTAGTACTGTATAGTTCCTATACCCTATTTATAAAGGTGACTCATTTCAGTGCTGAAAAAGCAAGCTTTCAATATAAAACGGGAGGGCTAGATGCCTTAGCCGATAGCTTAAGTGCTAAAAAAATAATTAGAGATAAAACAAGCTTTTTAGTTTTGGCTAAATTATTCAATGTAGAAGATAAAATTAAACCTGGTAAATTTTTAATTGATAAAAAAACAAGCTTACTAAACTTAATTAGAATACTTAGAAACAATCAACAAGCCAGGGTCAAATTTATTTTAAACAAAGTAAGAACCAAGGCCGACCTTGCTCAATTAGTAGCAAGTACTTTTTCAATAGATAGTACAGAGTGCATGCAGTATTTAACTAGCAATGACTCCCTTGCGTCCTTTGGAACAGATACCACACAAGTGCTTAGCCTTTTCATTCCCAATACTTATGAATTTTATTGGTCAACGCCAATGTCTAAGCTTTTGCAAAAAATGAAAACAGAAGAAGGTATATTTTGGAGTAAAAATAATCGCTTAGCAAAAGCAGAGTCTATTGGACTTAGTAAAAATGAGGTGTATACTTTAGCTTCCATTGTGGAAGAAGAAACGAATTATGATTCTGATAAAACCATTATTGCCAGTGTATACCAAAATAGATTGAAGAAAAAAATGCCCTTACAAGCATGTCCTACTATTAAATACGCCATGCAGGATTTTACCCTTACCCGTATTTATGAGAAGTATTTAACCAACCCTTCTCCTTATAACACTTACAAAAAAGCAGGCCTTCCTCCTGGCCCCATATGTACCCCTGCCCCAAAAACCATTGATTTAGTATTGAACGCTCCTAGCACCAACTATTTTTATTTTGTGGCCAAGGCCGATTTTAGTGGTTACCATCATTTTAGTGCTACTTATGAAGAACATAGTAAATTTGCCAAAGAATACCAGCATAAGCTAGATGAATACCAAGCCAGAAAAAATAAATAACCAAACTATATTTTAGAACAGTTTTATACCCCTATTCACGCCTACTAACTAATTCATTTGAATAAAATACTTAACATATTTATAAGACTGCTCAAACCCTTGTATTTGTTTTTAAAACAAAAAGCAAAAGCTATTTATATTCCAGGCTTTCAACATGTTAATTTATATCAGGTATTAAGGTTTGTCTACAATCAATTAAATACTTTAGGCTTATACGACAGGGCCTCCGCCATTTCATTTAACTTAATCATGGCCCTGCCTGCAGGATTTCTATTTTTATTTTCCATCATACCCTATTTCCCAAAAGCCTTCAAGGTAAAAAAGCAAATACTTTCTCTATTTAAAGATATTGCCCCTAATTCAAGTACTTATAAATTTATATTAGATATTATAAACGATTTATTGAGTCAGCATGTGGGTATTTTTTCTTTTGGATTTTTACTACTCTTATTTTACGCTTCCAATGCAATGACAGGTATTATTAGAAGTTTCGATAAATCCATTATGCAAAACAAACCTTTTTTCTTACACCAAAGAATGAGGGCCATTCGATTAACCATTATTTTAATACTCTTAGTTTTTGCAAGCTTACTCGTATTAATTGGGCAAGACCAATTAACTACCTTACTAAGAGAAATTTTTGATATACAACGTAAAACCATTGTGCCTTATTGGAATACGGTTCGTTGGGGAGTCATTATTTTACTACTATTTTTAGGCAATGCCTTTATTTATAAATATGCACCTCTTATTAAAGAAAAGTGGCCACTGGTATCACCTGGCGCTTTACTTTCTACATTATTAATGTTAATTACTACCCTTGGCTTTTCTTATTGGGTAAATAATTTTAGCAGTTATAATAAAATATATGGTTCTATTGGAACGGTACTTGTGGTAATGACATTAGTTTACTTGAACTCTTTAATCTTACTCATAGGATTTGAACTCAATGTAAGTATTGAGGTATTAAAAAAAGAGCAAAATCAATTAGACTTACTCTAATTCAAATTGCTCTTTACTATTCACTTCTGTATTTGTCTCTACATAACAAATTACTGTAAACTTTTTACACTCATTACTTATTCGCCATATCTGGAATCTCTTCCGACTTATACGCCCCTGCATCTAATTTAGCCTTGGTTTCGCTAAAGGCCTTCAAGGTTAAATCAATTTCTTCCTGTGTATGATCGGCAGTGGGAATTAATCTATAAATAATATGTCCTTTAGGAATGACTGGATAGACCACAATAGAACAAAATATTTTATAATTCTCTCTTAAGTCCATCACCATTAAAGTAGCTTCTTCTACGCCGCCTTTCATATAAACGGGTGTCACCACTGAATCGGTATTGCCAATATCAAAGCCTCTTTCTTTTAAACCACTTTGTAAAGCCAAAGCATTCTTCCACAACTTATCTTTTAATTCAGTTTGTGTACGCAATAATTCTAAACGCTTTAAATTACCCACTACAAATGGCATAGGTAAACTTTTTGCAAAAATTTGTGAACGAATATTGTATCTGATATAATCAATAATAGTTTTAGGCCCAGCCATAAAGGCGCCAATAGAAGCCATACTTTTTGCAAAAGTGGAAAAATATAAATCTATTCCATCTTGACAGCCTTGCTCTTCTCCTGCACCTGCACCTGTCTTTCCTAAAGTACCAAAACCATGTGCATCATCTACTAATAACCTAAAGGAAACTTTATTTTTTAAAGCCACTACTTCTTTTAATTTCCCTTGATCACCTGCCATTCCAAATACGCCCTCTGTAATTACTAATATTCCACCAGACTCTTGTTTATCAATTAAAGCCTGTGCTCTTTGTAATTGCTTTTCGCAGTCTTCAATATCATTATGTTTATAAACAAACCTATGCCCTGCCAACATTCTTAATCCATCAATAATACATGCATGACATTCTGCATCATATACTACTACATCATGTCTTCCGCAAATTGCATCAATGGCACTCATTATACCTTGGTATCCATAATTCATTAATATAGCATCTTCCTTATGCTCAAAACTGGCTAATTCGGCTTCTAGCTGTTCATGTAAATCGCTATTTCCACTCATCATTCTTGCTCCCATGGGTAAGGCTAAACCATATTTAGCACTGGCATCGGCATCGGCCTTACGCACTGCTGGGTGATTGGCTAGGCCTAAATAGTTATTCAAGCTCCAAACAATCATTTCTTGGCCTCTAAACATCATTTTAGTGCCAATTTCCCCTTCTAACTTAGGAAAAGCAAAGTAGCCATGGGCTCTTTCACGGTGTTGACCAATGGGGCCATAATTCTTAATGAGTCTTTCAAATATATCCGCCATATTAAAGTTAATTATATGCGCGAATTTAATAATTTTTTACCTTTTTCCATCTAATAAATAGCTGTAAATTGCAGCCTAGTACTTGTTAATGTTAACAAGTCCATTTTATAAGAGAAAATAAATTGACATGAGATACCTTTTATTAATTTGCTTAAGCTTTTTTTCATTATTCAGTAATGCTCAAAAGAAGGAGCATTCAAACTTGGTGAAAACGAGTACCAGCAAGCAAACTACAGCCATTAAACCTAAATTGGTAATAGGTATAGTAGTAGATCAAATGCGTTGGGATTATGTGAACAGATTTAAGCCTTTTTTCAAAACAGCTGGCGGATTCCAAAGGTTTATTAATGAAGGCGCCACTGTGGATAATACTTTAATTCCTTACCTACCCACTGTTACTGCCTGTGGTCATGCCTGTGTTTATACTGGCTCAGTTCCTGCCCTACATGGTATAGCGGGTAATGAATGGTATGACAATGTTAAACAGAAAAAAGTGTATTGTGTAGACGATGCTAATGTACAAACAGTGGGCAGCAGTAATAATAGTGCAGGTCAAATGAGCCCTTTAAATGTATGGACAACTACCCTAGGTGATGAATTTAAATTAGCTAGTAATTTTAAAAGTAAAGTTATTGGCATTTCTTTAAAAGATAGAGGAGCTATTATACCCGCTGGACATAGTGCGAATGGGGCTTTTTGGTATGATAGTAAATCAGGTAATTTTATTAGTTCTACTTATTATGGAAAAACGCTGCCTACATGGGTTAGTAATTATAATAATTTACACCGCCCCGATAGCTTATATAATTTAGATTGGAATTTAAGTTTAGCTGCATCTGTATATGAGGCCAATTGCGATAAGGATGAAAATACTTATGAGTCAACTCCCTTTGGTAAAGAAGCTAAACATTTTCCTTATGCTCTAAAAAGTTTTATTGGAAAAGATTATGGTAAAATTTCTACCACTCCATACGGTAATAGTTTAGTAGAAGAATTAGCTAAACAAGCAATAAGTAATGAAGCCATGGGTGCAGATGATATCACCGACTTACTGGCCGTAAGTTTTTCTTCTCCCGATTATATTGGACATAGTTTTGGCCCAGACTCTTGGGAAACCATGGATGGCTATATTAAACTAGACGAAGTATTAGCCGACTTTTTTACTTATTTAGATAAGCAAGTGGGCAAAGACAACTACACTGTTTTTTTAACAGCCGATCATGCAGTGGCAAATATTCCTGCTTTTAATAGTAAACATCAAATACCAGGTGGATTAAGTAATGAAACTGCTATGAAAAATGATATTGGCAATATGTTAAGCACTAAAGGTTTGACAGCCAACTTAATTAGCTTCATTGGCGAGGGCAATATTTATTTTAATCACCCCTTAATGGATAGCTTGCATGTAAATCAAGAAAAATTAGTTGATTTAGTAAGTTCTTTGTTAGAAAGAAAACCTGAAGTATTACAAATAGTAGAAGCTCGACATGCAGCAACTGCCGCTATTCCAGCCTCTTTAAGAGAAAGAATTGTGAATGGTTATAATGCACAAAGAAGTGGAGACTTAGTTATTATAAATAAATCGGGCTATGTTGATGGATTTGCTACAGGCACAAGTCATGGCACATTATATAATTATGATGCGCATATTCCTTTGCTATTCTTTGGTAATGGTATTAAAAAAGGAGCGGTGCATCGTGAAACCTACATGACCGATATTGCGCCTACTATAACTGCACTAATGGGTATTCAAATGCCTAGTGGTTCAATTGGAAAACCAATTACAGAAGTACTACAATAGAAAAAAGAACATAAACTTTTATTATAAGCTTTTTAACAAAATCAAAACTAGCCTAAAAAAGTATTCATAAATAAAATGGCTTACATTAGTATTGATAAAAATATTACACACTAAAAATTACAATTATGAAAAAATTATTATTCGCTGGGTTGTTTTTAATGGCAACTAACTTTTCTTTTGCAGCTGATAAATGCACAGCCGATTGTCATAAAGCAGAGCATAAGTGCACAAAAGCTTGTCACAAAGACGGAGCAGGTCATATAGCTAATCATGGCGAGAAAGGACATATGTGTACTACAAAGGATTGCAAGCATGATTGTACTGCTGCATGTATGAAGAAATAATTATAAATATTTTTAGAAATATCACTTCGTTAAGTATATAAATGTAAAACCCGATAGTTACTAGCTACCGGGTTTTTTATATGTTTAATTTAGATAATAATACTAATCCTAGACGAGCTTTCGAGCATTGCGCAGAGCGAGGAGAGGATTTGTGTTATTTCTAAATAAAATTATTTAGCAAGTTTAGCTTGTAAATTAGCGTCAAGTGCATCTAAGAACTCTTCAGTATAAACATAGTGGTCGCCATGTTTTACTTTATTGCCATGTACGCAAACTGCTAAATCCTTGGTCATAATACCCGACTCTACTGTCTCCACACAAACTTCTTCTAAAGCTTTAGAGAAACGAATAAGCTCTTGGTTATTATCTAATTGACCACGGAACTCTAATCCTCTAGTCCAAGCAAAAATAGAAGCAATTGGATTGGTAGAAGTTCTATTTCCTTTTTGGTGTTCACGGAAATGGCGTGTTACTGTACCATGCGCCGCTTCCGCTTCCATTACTTTACCATCGGGTGTGATTAAGGTAGATGTCATTAAACCTAATGAACCAAAACCCTGCGCCACTGTGTCTGATTGCACATCACCATCATAATTCTTACAAGCCCATACAAAATTACCATTCCACTTTAAAGCAGAAGCTACCATATCATCAATTAAACGGTGCTCATAAGTAATTCCGGCATCTGCATACTTCGCTTTGAATTCATTTTGATATACATCTTCAAAAATATCCTTGAAACGACCATCGTATTTTTTCAAAATAGTATTCTTAGTAGATAAATACAAAGGCCATTTTTTTGCTAAAGCTTGGTTAAAACAAGCGCGTGCAAAACCATAAATACTTTCATCGGTATTGTACATCGCCATGGCTACGCCATCTCCTTTGAAATTAAATACTTCAAATTCTTGTTTCGTTCCATCTTCTCCTTCAAACTTAATGGTTAATTTACCTTTTCCTTTAGTTACAAAATCGGTAGCACGGTATTGATCTCCAAAGGCATGACGACCAATACAAATAGGTGCTGTCCAATTAGGCACTAAGCGAGGTACATTATTACATACAATAGGCTCTCTGAATACAGTACCATCTAATATATTACGAATAGTTCCATTAGGACTCTTCCACATTTGTTTTAACTTAAACTCTTCTACTCTTTGCTCATCTGGGGTAATGGTGGCACATTTAATACCTACTCCATATTGCTTAATGGCATTGGCGGCATCAATGGTTACCTGATCGTTGGTCTCGTCACGATACTCCATACCTAAATCATAATACTTAATATCAATTTCTAAATAAGGAAGTATTAATTTGTCTTTAATAAATTTCCAGATAATTCTGGTCATTTCATCGCCATCCAATTCTACTACTGGATTGGCTACTTTAATTTTCTGTCCCATAGTGTATAAAAATTTTGTAAGCAAATGTACAAAAACTAGCTTTATAAATAACTGATATAGGTAGGTAAAATAGGTCTAAATGGGCCATTTATATATTCACAATAAGTACCGGAATCTTTACTTTATGCCTAACAGATTCAATGGTTTCGCCAAAAATATAGTCCTTCCAACCTTGGTGGCGATGCCCTCCCATGACCAGTAATTTAGCCTCATAAGAAGCTACCATTTTAACAATTTCCTTCACCCTATTTTCATAGCCTAAATAAGTAGTGGCCTTATACCCTTTTAATTGTAGCGCATGGGCATAGGTATCTAGTCTTGCTTGGTCTTTTCTGGTTTCATTATCATCGCTAGACTCCTTTAAATATTTAGCAGTAGCACTTTCCACTACATGTATAAAAATAAATTCAGTGGCCTCATGTGCATGTTGAATAGCTGTTTTAATAAGCTTTGCATCGGCTACTGAAAAATCAACCGCAATGGCAATTTTATTCACAGGCGCCTCTTGACTCCAATCTAGTTCAATCATCTCCCCATGAAAACCCTCCTCCACCTTCGCATGGTGTCTTTTTAGAAAAATGGGAAATGCAATGATGTAAATAAGTAGTACTAAAAATAAAAGTACTATTACTATCAAAAATATTTTTACAAATACACTGCCTGCCCCTTGATAATAATTTATCACAAAACTTAGTACTAAGTTTCCATTTAAAAACACCAAAATGCTAGCTACTATCCAAGCCATGGCTTTTACTTTCCAATTAATTACAAATTCTCCCATAGTGGTTTTATCACTCACGAAATGTATTAATGGAATAACCGCAAAGCCTAATTGTAAACTTAATATTACTTGGCTAAACACCAATAGCTCGTCTACATGTTCTTCTCCCATAATACCAATCACTAATAGTGCAGGAATAATAGCAAGAAGGCGGGTTAACAATCGTCTTATCCAGGGATTCAATCTTAATTTTAAATACCCCTCCATTACTATTTGACCTGCTAAAGTGCCCGTCACTGTTGAGCTTTGGCCTGCAGCAATTAAAGCAATGGCAAATAATATAGGTGCTAATCTAGAACCTAACAAAGGGGCTAGCATAGCATGCGCTTCTTCAATTCTTGCAACATGCGTATTACCTGTTGTAAAAAAAGCAGTGGCGGCTAAAATTAAAATGGAAGCATTTACAAAAAAGGCAGCATTTAAAGCTACAGCACTATCTATAAAATTATACCAAATAGATTTTCTTATACCCTTACTGGTTCTTTCAATTTTCCTGGTTTGTACTAAAGCAGAATGTAAGTATAAATTATGCGGCATTACGGTGGCACCAATAATACCCACGGCTATATATAAAGCAGCTGGTGATAATTTGGAAGGAATAAAACCTTTAATGGCATAAGATAAATCGGGTTTAGCAATAAACAATTGTATTAGAAAACTAAAACCAATGGTAGCTACCAATACTAAAATAAAGGCTTCCAATTTACGTATACCATAACGTTGTAAGAATAAAAATAGAAAAGTATCAAAAACAGTTATTAAAGTACCATACATTAATGGCATACCTGTTAATAATTTAATACCAATGGCCATGCCTAATACTTCTGCTAAGTCGGTGGCGGCAATCGCAATCTCTGCTAATATATATAATATGAAATTTACAAAACGAGGATAGGTTTCTCTATTGGCTTGCGCTAAATCTAACCTGCGCACAATACCCAATCTTGCACTTAAACTTTGTAATAGAATGGCCATTAAATTACTCAATAATAAAACCCAAATTAATTGGTAGCCAAATTGAGCACCCCCCTGTAAATCGGTGGCCCAATTACCTGGGTCCATATATCCCACACTTACCAAATAAGCAGGTCCCATAAAAGCCAATAGCTTACGCCACCCGCCTTTATTTTGGACGGGAACCGACTCGTTTAAGTTATCTAATGACTTTTCTCTCATAATTGTACTTCCTTCTAAATTAAATACTTCATCAAGCACCTAATAATTATATAACTAATGGTCAGTGTCGATTTTGGCCCTTTTTAGAGGCTAAATGGTTCATGCCCGTAGTAATGTAAATTTAATGATAAAAGCTTTTGCCTAACTCAGTTTGATAGTCTATTTTAGCAAAAAACTAGAAGATGCGTAAGGGCTACTTTATATTATTCTACTGCTTTATCATTGCATGCTCGGAGAAAAAACCGGACTTAACGGGCAATACGCCCCTTACCATTAATGACTTTAATAAAGTATTTAAAGCAGCTAGTTTACCTACTTCTATTTCCGATTCCAATTTGCACAAGTTTACAGATACTTTAATAATTGGTCGTAAAGCATTGGCGCAGTTTGTACCAGACTCCATTGTTGAAAACATAGTAGGCATCAAAGATAAAAAAGCTTTCCTACATCCTATTATTAGAATTGAAAAAGAAGAAGAATACTATTTATTATTAAATGTAAGCCATCCTAAAAAACAAGAAATAGCGGTAGTGGTATTTAGCAAAAAAAATAAGTTCTTAGATTATAAAGTGATTACAGAATTTAATGAGGAGAATCATAGTTCTAAAATGTATGGAAAGAATTTAAATATTAATAGAGAGCCATCTTTTTTAGTGGAAGAAAATAAATTAGCAGAAGACAATTCTCTTACATACGAAAAAAAGGGATGGGCTTATACCGATAGTAGTTTTAGATTAATTTATTTTGATAGCAATAAAAAACCAGAAACTAAAAAAGTGCTCAACCCTCTAGACACTATGTCTATGAATAATACCTATAGTGGGGACTATGCAAGAGATGCTAAAAATTTTATTTCTATAAGAGACTACGCTGTTCAAAATAAGTATCAATTTTTCTTGCATTTTGAAAAACAGAATGGTAGCTGTACAGGTGAATTAAAAGGCATGATGAATTTCACAAAAAACCAAGCTACTTATTCAGAAAAAGGAGATCCTTGTATTATTCATTTCACCATACAAGGCAATGTTATAAATATTAAAGAAGATGGGAATTGTGGAAATCACCGCAATATGACCTGCTATTTTAATGATAGTTATGACAAAAAAAGAAAGGTAAAAAAGAAGAAATAATCCACAATCAAGCCCTATAGCTGGTTCTTATCCACAGTTTAATGTGTAATAATTACATTTTCTTCAAATACCATTATATTGCAGTCAAATAACCAAACCCGTTTGTATGAGTTTTAGAAACTATCAAGTGCCTTATGCTATTAATGATCAATTCAAGAAAAAGGCAGCTTATTTTTCTATGGAATTTGCTATTCATCAACCTTTGAAAATATATAGTGGTGGCCTAGGTTTTTTAGCAGGCTCCCATTTAAGAAGTGCTTTTGAGTTAAACCAAAATTTAATTGGTGTAGGTATTTTATGGAAGTATGGTTACTATGACCAAGCGCGCAACCAAGACCAAACCTTGCAGGTAACTTTCATGGAAAAAATATATTCTTTCTTAGAAGACACAGGTATTAAATACCAAATACTTATTCATGACCATCCAGTATGGGTAAAGGCATTTTATTTAGCGCCTAATACTTTTTGCAGTGCTCCCCTATTTTTATTAAGCACCGATTTACCTGAGAACGATTATGTTTCTCAAACCATCACGCACCGTTTATATGATGCCAATGTTGCAACCAAAGTGGCTCAATTTATTTTATTAGGTGTTGCCGGTGCAAAATTAATTGATGAATTAAATTTCAATCCGGAAGTATATCATTTAAATGAAGCCCATGGATTCTCTGCAGCCTTTTATTTATTGAATAAATTTAAGTCCTTAGCAGAAGTTAAAAAACGTTTAGTGTTCACTACCCATACCCCAGAAGAAGCAGGCAATGAAAAACACGATATTTATTTATGTCATAAAATGGGTTATTTCTGTGGCTTAAGTATGGATGAAGTAAGAAAATTAACAGGTATTGAAGACGATCAGTTCAATCACTCTTTAGCAGCCCTTCGTTTTGCCAGAAAAGCCAATGGCGTTTCTGAACTACACGGACATGTAAGTAGAGAATTATGGAGTAAGTATGATGGCATCTGCCCTATCACCCATATTACCAACGCACAGAACTGGCGCTACTGGGCCGATAAACAATTATACCGTTTTGCAGAAAATCAAGATGAAGCAGGATTTGATGACCGTAAAATGTATTTGAAAAAACGCGCTTTTGAAATTGTAGCCGATCAAACAGGAAAAGTATTTGACCCGAATGTTTTAACCATTGTTTGGGCAAGACGTTTTGCTGGCTATAAAAGAGCCGATTTCTTGTCATGGGATTTAGATCGTTTTGAAAAATTGCTTTCTAATGCAAAATATCCGGTACAAATTATATTTGCAGGCAAACCTTATCCAGTAGACCATCCTGCCATTTCTCAATTCAATAATTTAGTACACTTAAGTAAGAACTATAATAATGTAGCTGTATTAATTGGTTATGAATTAGGTTTAAGCAAGAGAATGAAACAAGCTTCAGATGTTTGGCTAAATAACCCGCGTGTGCCAAGAGAAGCTTCAGGAACAAGCGGCATGACCGCTGCAATGAATGGCGCCATTAACTTCTCTACCGATGATGGATGGATACCAGAATTTATTAATCATGGAAATAATGGCTTTGTAATTCCAAAGGCCGATTATGAAAACATGAGCACACAACAACAAGACGACTACGATTTAGATGAATTATATAAAATTTTAGAGCAACAAATAGTTCCTATGTATTATGACAACAAAGATACTTGGCGTCAGATTACACAAAACGGAATGAAGGATGTTCGTTTCCAATTTGACAGCAATAGAATGGCCGAAGAGTATTATGAGAAAATGTATAAGGTCGATTAGTACATAAAACTAATACTTAAATACCTTCCCGTTTGCCATTACCTCCTGTGTTTTTTCATCGAAGCTTACTTTTGCCCCTGTGCGACAAGCCGCATTGGTCATAATATTAGCAATAGAATGCTGATAACCCGCTTCTACTGGTGCATTAGGTTGTTTTCTTGATCTTATACATTCCATCCAATTACGCACATGTGCAGAAGTGAGTACATCTCCACCCGTATTAGCTGAGGCTGCCACCTTGGTTGCATTGTCCGATAAATTATACTTCTCTAATAAATTAGGCTGCATTTTCATAGCAGCAGCTGAACCTGCTTGCAAACCACCATTAGAAGAAACCATATTAGTTACTAAATTTAATTCGCCTCCATTGGAATAATAAATTTCAGAAGGGTTTTCATCGCCATTATGCATACGAGACATAAATACAACTTGAAAACCTTTAGACATATCATCTAAAGGGCCGTAGTCAAATACAGCTGTAGTGGTATCCCAGTTTTTTCTTCCATCTTTCCAAGCATATACCCCACCATTAGCAGTTACACTTCTTGGATGTGGTAACTGACTGAACCAATTCACTGTATCTATTTGATGACTCATCCATTGTCCAGGCATGCCAGATGAATAAGGCCAGAACAATCTATACTCTAAATATTTTCTGGGATCAAAATTTTCATGCGGACGATTTAATAAAAAACGGTTCCAATCTAAATCCTCTTCTTTACATTTTGCGACTAAGTCTGGTCTTCTCCAACGGCCAGGTTGGTTTACATTCCAAGTTAATTCCACCATGGTAATGGGTCCAAACTTTCCAGCTTGAATAAATTCGGCAGCAGCCTGATAATTAGGGCCACTTCTTCTCTGTGAACCAATTTGTACAATTCTATCAGAAGCTTTAATAGTTTTTAAGGCCATTCTATTGTCTTCCATGGTTTCTGCAAAAGGCTTTTCACAGTAAACATCCATACCTGCATTGACAGCTTCTGTGGCATGAATGGCATGTTGAAAATCGGCTGTACTAATAAAAACGCCATCAATATCTTTTCCTGCATATAGTTCTTCATTGTTGCGCGCAGCTCTTATAGAATGTCCAAAAGTTTTTTCTAAAAAATCTTTACCTTCTTCTCTTCTTATTTTCCATATATCTGAAACGGCTACAATTTCAAAATTCAATTCCTTATAATGATTCAAAAAACAAGGTAGATGCGTTTGTCTAAACCTATCTGAATAACCTACCACACCTAGTCTTACTCTATCATTAGCACCCATGATATTGGCATAACTTTTAGCAGAAAATCCTAAGGTGGCAGCATAAGTAGCTGCTGTAGCCTTGGTGGTTGTTTTAATAAAATTTCTTCTTGAATTTTTCATAAACTTGTTTTTAATGACTTACTATAATAAGTTGAAAATGTTGCTTTTTATAATTTTGATTTCTATAGTTCTTTTATTTTAATACTTCTAAAGGCTACATGGTAGCCATGTTCTTGCAATAAGATATGCCCTTTTTCAGCCATTCCAAAATTTGGCCATACCACATATTTACTTTTAGCTACCAATGCATAAAAATATTGAGTACCTCTTTGGTACTCTACTACTTTCCATCCATTTATCCAATGTTCAATTTTTCCATCAGGAAAAACAATAATGCGACCTCTGTTCCAAGCGCCAATAGGTATTTTTTCTCTTCTACCAGCACCAATTCTTAAAGCAGGAATCATATCATATAAAGAAGCGTTGGTTCTATTACCAATAGACCCAAGTAATGCATCGGGATGTTTATCATCATCTAATATTTGATATTCTAATCCAATCGCAGAACCAGTATTGTTTTCTTTTTCAGTCACAAAATATTTTACACCACTATTCGCAGTATCTGACATTTGAAATTCAAATTGTAAATCAAAAGCATGAAACTCATCCACGGTTACTATATCTCCTCCATTAGCAGCTTCTTTCCCATTAGATCCTTTCACATTTAAAGTACCGTCCTTTACATACCATACATTTTCAGGAAAATAATTTTTATACGCCCCTCTCCAACCTTTGCTGCTTAGCCCATCCCATAAAAGCCTTACACCATTTCTTTGCTCGTCTTCTGAAATGGTATTAGGAATTAAATTCACCACAAATAAAGAAGAGGGCGCTGCCGGTTTCAAATTGGTAGTTTGAATTTTAATATTTTTCCAACGCACTTCCTGACCTGCGTCCTTAGGATTTCCTATTTCATGCACTTGTAAAGAAATAAAACCTTTTAAAGTCATGTTATCAATAATATGAGCGCATTCTACACCATTCACCCAAGTTCTTATACTATTACCTATGGCTTCAATTTTATAATGATTCCAAACATTATTTTTAAAAGCCGATTTAGCTGACGTATTATACTCTAAGGGATATAACCACTCTCTTCTAGCTTCGTCGTAAATACCACCACTCCAGGCTCTAGGGGAAGGATCGACCTCCATTTGATAACCATGTACTCTATTGGGGGTATGTTTATCTGTTACAGTGCATTTATCATTGGCATCGTTTATTTCACTTCTAAACTGAATACCCGAATTCATATGCTCATCTACTTTAAGGTCTAATTCTAAAATAAAATCGCCGTATAATTTTTCAGTAGATAAAAAACTATTGGGCTCATTCGGCACTGTTCTTCCTACAATTTCTCCATTTTCAACCGTATACTTTGCTTTACCATTGTATTGCACCCAGCCTTTTAAATCCTTGCCATTAAATAAGTTTTCCACTTTAGATTGTGCCAATAAGCTAGCACTCAAAAAAATGAATACCCCAAGCAATCCTAATTTAACTTCTTTCATGAAAACTTTATTTAAATAATATTTATAATTTTTTCTTTTGGCACCAACCATTTCATAATACGCCAAGCTATTAAATAAGCTACTGCACAAAATGTAAACATATACCCATAGGCCAAGGTCATTGAATCATGAATATATAATTTTTGCATTTGACTAAATTTTTCAAAATTGATCGGGTCAATGGTTTGCAATTTCTCAATAGCACTAGCTGGCAAATTGCTCCATTCTTTATTTACAAGATAAATGAATTCTCCCTTAGCATCTAAAATGGAAAGGCTTTTTATTTTAGCATAATAAGTATCTAAACCGTTTGCATTAGCATATTCTATGCCTTGCTGAATACCTTTTAATTTATACGCATCAAATAACCAACCTCCTATTTTAGAAACCACTACCCCTCCCAAACCTCCTGCCATTCCTCCCATGCCAATAACGGTGGCAATGGAACGCTTAGGAAACATATCTGAAACAGTGGTATAAATATTGGCAGACCATGCCTGATGCGCTGAAGCACCTAGGCCAATAAATATTACTGGTACCCAAAAACTTAAATATCCAAAAGGTTGCACAGCTAGTACCACTAAAGGAATAAATGCAATGCGTAACATAGCCTTCATACGACCTTCATAAGGCAGGAAGCCTTTATTAATAAAATAGGTAGGCAACCAACCCCCTCCAATACTACCCACCATGGTCATACTATATAAAACCGATAAAGGCAGTATGATAGCAGTGCCTTGCATATTATATTGATCCTTCAAATAACCAGGTAACCAAAATAAAAAGAACCACCATACCCCATCGGTTAAAAACTTACCTATAGCAAAGGCCCATGTTTGTTTATACTTTAGTAAAGTAAGCCATGAAATTTTATTGGTTTGAATACCATTTTCAAATTTAGCTTCTGTTTCATTATCGCTATTAATGTATGCTCTTTCTTCAGTACTTAGTCTTATTTGCTTTTGAGGTGTGTCATAAAAAATAAACCAAGCAATTAACCAAAGAAAACCAATGGCTCCAATAATAATAAAGGCGGCCTCCCATCCCCAATGGCTTGCTATCCAAGGAACGGATAAAGGAGCTAAAATAGCTCCCACATTAGTTCCTGAATTAAATATACCAGTAGCAAAGGCTCTTTCTTTTTTAGGAAAATATTCTGCAGTGGCTTTAATGGCTGCAGGGAAATTACCTGCTTCTCCAAATCCTAATAAAGCTCTTGAAAACATAAAGCCTGCAATAGATACAGGTACTGCGGCAATACCCATCCAACCTAAAATACTAATAATACTTGTTCCAACAGGTACAGCGAAAGCATGAATGATGGCGGCCAATGACCAAATAATAATGGCCAAAGCATAACCCCATTTCGTGCCTAATTTATCTACAATACGCCCTGCAAATAACATACTAATAGCATAGACAAACTGAAACACAGATGCAATATTTGCATAATCGGAATTCGTCCAATCAAATTCCTTTTCAAGGGTGGGTTTTAATAAACTTAATACTTGCCTGTCTAAATAATTAACAGTGGTCGCAAAAAATAATAGTGCGCAGATAGTCCAACGATATTTACCAATGGCTGCGACTTTCATTTAAATTAATTGATGGCATTAATAATTGCCAATGCCTTAGCAGTCTCTGAGGCTATAGCGGTATAATTCTTAGCAGCTAATAATTCATTACTAATTAATTTACTACCCATGCCCACACCTACTACACCGGTTTTAAACCAAGCAGTTAAATTTTCTTTACTTAGTTCCACCCCTCCTGTTACTAAAAAACTAAGTGTTGGGAATAAAGGCTTAATAGCATTTACAAAACCAGGCCCAAGTACATTACCTGGAAATAATTTAATTAAATCACAGCCCGCCGTTTCAGCTACATGAATTTCCGTTGATGTCATACAACCTGGTATCCAAAGCTTCTTATGTAAATAAGCTGCATCTGCAATGGACTGATCAAAAAATGGGCTAATTAAAAAATCGGCCCCCGCTTCTATAAAGGCTTGGGCTTCTTTCTGATTTTGAATAGTGCCAATAGCTAACAATAAGTCAGGGTAATTTTCATTTCTATGCGCTAATAATAATTTAAAATTCTCCAAAGCCAGCGGCCCTCTGTTGGTAAATTCAATACATCTTATACCCGCAGTATATAATGCTTTGATAATTTCTTTACAAACTATAATATCATCATGATAAAATAAAGGTAATAATTTTACCTTTTTTACATAAGCCTTCATTTGTTCTTCTGTCATCATAGCATTCTATTTTTAATTTGTTCAGGGCTCTGCTCTGTTGCATCGCCTAATTCATATAATTTCCCAACCGCAGCAGCTGCAGCAAAATTGATAAATTCCTCTGGTGTATTTTCATGATACATTCCATATATAAGACCCGCCATAAAGCAATCTCCAGTACCCACTATGTTTTTTACATCTATAATTTTATAAGTTGGAGACGTATAAAAATTATTTTTATTAAACATGACTCCAAAATAAGTTTCAGTTAGCCTAAATGTATAGGCAATCGTATTTAACAAAGGGTACTGCTCTTTTAATTTCAACATACTATTATTTGCAGCTATTGACAATTGTTCATTAGAACATCCGATACTTGTTTTTATACTAGATGCAATACCCAACATATCTTCTACCGCCCAAAGATTACCCATTAATACAGTACAGTACTTAACCAACTGAGACATTACTTCAATGGGCGTTTTTCCATACTGCCATAATTTGGCTCTATAATTTAAATCAACAGATATAGGAATACCAAGTTCTGTTGCCGCTATTAAAGCCTCCATGCAAACATCTGTTGCATTTTGAGTAAGAGAGGCCGATATAGCGCTAAAATGAAACCAATTCACATCTTTCAAAACTTCTTTCCAATGAATACTTCCCTTCTTAATTTCTGCAAAAGAAGAATGGGCTCTATCATAGACTACCCCTGCACTTTTCATATCCAAGCCTGTAGCTAAATAAAAGCAACCTATACGATTACCAGAAAACTGAATGGCCGAAGTATCAATATTTTTTTTCGATAAATGACTTATAATAGTATCGGTTAAAAAATGAGACGGCATGGCTGTTCCATATTTTACAGGCATATCCCATTTGGCTAATGCAGTGGCCACATTTAATTCAGCACCCCCTAAATAAAAAGGCATTTGCTGCTGCTCCATAAAATTACTATTCACCGGTGGTGCATAATGCAGTAATATTTCACCAAAACAAAATACTTTGTTTATACTCATAGCTTAAAATATTCTTTGGCATTAAAATAACTAATATTTTTTACTATCTCTCCTACCCATTTTTCATCATTGGGTAAAAGCCCGGCT
>CANCRC010000003.1 GCA_947380435.1 Chitinophagaceae bacterium | reverse complement strand
CGTTGCGGCAACCCCCTAACGGTTCAACTTTGGGATGAATTCAACTTAATTGTAAAATTAGTGGATGACCCAATTACCATGAACAGTCAAGAAGAAGATCCGGACATTTTTTATATCGATAAAAATGAACACCATTTTTCGGTAGCCGCTTGGATTTATGAATTCATCAATCTCAGTATTCCCTTACAACATATTTGCAAGGAGAATGAAAAAGGTGAATCTACCTGCAATAAAAAAGTATTAGAACAGTTGAACCAATTCAAAGTAAATCCAACAGAAGTGAATAATAAAAACATCTGGAAAGGTTTAGAAAAGTTTAAAGGACTAGATGACACGAATGAGGAAGAAGTAAGCAAGAATTAAAAACGAATATTAAATAATAATTTTAAAAAATAAGAGATGCCTAATCCTAAACGCAGACACTCACAACAACGTAGTGCTAAAAGAAGAACTCACTATGTAGCTCAAGAAGTTACATTAAGCAAAGATGGAACAACTGGAGAAATCCATGTACGTCATCGCGCGCACGTTCAAGAAGGTAAATTGTACTACAAAGGTTTATTAGTTAGCGAAAAAGCGCCACTAAAAGCCTAATTACTGATTCAATGAATATTGGCATCGATATGATGGGAGGCGATTACGCCCCACTGGAAGCCGTTAAAGGTGTACAGCAGTATTTAGCTCATTCAGAAAATAATTTATTTTGTATAGGTGAAGAAACCCAACTGAAGGAACTTTTTCAGACTCACGGGATTTCCTCACCTTTTTTACATATTGTACCTGCCACTGAAGTGATAGGTTACCACGAACATCCTACAAAAGCTTTAAAGGAAAAACCAAATTCATCTATTGCTATTGGTTTTAAATTATTAGTCACTGGCGAAATAGATGCCTTCTTAAGTGCAGGCAATACAGGTGCCATGTTAGTAGGTGCTATGTTCAGTATTAAACCCATCAAAGGAGTTTTAAGACCAACTATTGCCACACTCCTTCCTAAATTAAATGGTAAAACAGGATTATTAGTAGATGTTGGATTAAATGCAGATTGCAAACCAGAACAATTAAATCAGTTTGGTATTTTAGGCAACTTGTACGCCAAGCATATTTTAAATATTGAAAACCCTACAGTAGGTTTATTAAATGTAGGTGAAGAAGAAGGCAAAGGCAATATTTTAGCACAAGCCACTTACCCATTATTAAAAGAAAATACTGCCATTCAATTTATTGGCAATGTAGAAGGCAGAGATGTTTTCAATGATAAAGCGGACGTTATTGTTTGCGACGGCTTTACAGGAAATATTATTCTTAAAACGGCGGAAGCCATGTATGATGCAGCAGCACATCAAAAATTAGAAAACGATTCTTTCTTTGGAAGATTCCATTTTGAAAATTATGGTGGTACTCCTGTTTTAGGTGTGAACAAACCCGTTATAATTGGGCATGGTATTAGTAATGCCAAAGCATTCTTCAATATGATTTTACTAGCTGAAAAAATGATCCAAACACGCTTCTGCGAAATCATTACCAGCAACTTTGAGAATCTATAGTACAAGTCCATTTGTATCCTACTTATTCTAGTTTATAATTCCACGCATCAATCTAATCGTCGCCCTACTCATCGCCCTTATTTTCGTTCAAAACTTCTGCATTTCTTTATTCCTAGTTTCTTATTAATTAGTTTATTTTTACTTTATCACTAAAGTGAAAAGTACATGTGGTTAAATAATATTTTAGAAACAATTGGCAATACACCTCTCATTCGTTTGAATAAAATAACGAGTGAAATACCTGCCACCGTTCTTGCTAAAGTGGATTATTTTAACCCAGGCAATTCTATTAAAGATAGAATGGCATTAAAAATGGTTGAAGTAGCGGAAGCAGAAGGAAAACTAAAACCAGGTGGAACTATTATTGAATGTACAAGTGGCAATACTGGAATGGGACTTGCCTTAGTGGCTATTGTAAAAGGATACAAATGTATTTTCACTACCACCGATAAACAGAGCAAAGAGAAAATGGATATACTTAGAGCCGTGGGTGCTGAAGTAATTGTATGTCCTACTAATGTAGCACCCGAGGATCCAAAAAGTTATTACTCAGTGGCTAGAAAGTTAGCTGCTGAAACGCCGAATTCTTTTTTCTTTAATCAATATGATAATCTTGCCAACCGACAAGCCCATTATGAAAGTACAGGGCCAGAAATTTGGGATCAAACAGAAGGGAAAATTACCCATTTAGTATGCACTGCAGGAACCGGTGGCACCATTACAGGTACCGCGAAATATTTAAAAGAAAAAAATCCAACTATTCAAGTATGGGCCATTGATCCTATTGGTTCATTACTCACTCATTATTTTCAAACAGGTATTGAAGACCATTCTTATGTTCAACCTTATATTGCGGAGGGTTTTGGCGAAGATTTTATTCCCGCCAATTATGATATGTCCGTCATTGACCATTTTGAACAAGTAGCCGATAAAGAAGGTGCATTAATGACAAGGCGTTTAGCAAAAGAAGAAGGTTTATTCTGTGGCTATAGTGCAGGAAGTTGCATTTTAGGTTTACTACAATTAAAGGATAAATTAAAACCAACAGATGTGGTGGTTTGTATTTTACATGACCATGGAAGCAGGTATGTTGGGAAAGTCTATAATGACGAATGGATGAAAAGCAATGGCTTTCTTTAATACATTGGTTCTCAATTAAAAATGTGTGTATTCTTCCCTATTTTGTGGATTATTTTACCCTAATTCAAAGGCTAAGGCTAACATTCGTTTGGGCCTTAAATTGTATCTTTGCCACTCAATAATTAAACTATGAGCAAGTACAGAGCAGGGGTTTTGTTTGGTAAAGAATTAGAGACATTATACAACGACGCAAAAGCAAACAAGTTTGCCATTCCAGCAGTGAATACCACTGGAACCGACACTATTAATGCAGCTATCGAAACAGCCGCTAAAGTGAACTCTCCTATTATTATTCAATTTTCTAATGGCGGAGCTCAGTTTATAGCAGGCAAAGGAATGCCTAACGATAATTTACAAGCTAATATTCAAGGCGCTATTGCGGGTGCTTTACATGTGCATCAAGTTGCAAAGTTTTACAATGTGCCTGTTATTCTACATACCGATCACGCAGCAAAAAAATGGTTACCATGGATTAGCGCTTTAATTGACGCAGGTGAACAATATAAAAAAGAAAAAGGACAACCTTTATTCAGTTCACATATGTTAGATTTATCTGAAGAGAGTTTAGAAGAGAACATTCAAACTTCTGTAGAATTTTATAAAAGAATGGCACCACTTGGAATGAGCATTGAAATTGAATTAGGTGTAACAGGTGGTGAAGAAGATGGTGTTGACAATAGCAGTGTTGACAATGATAAATTATATACACAACCAGAACACGTTGAATACGCTTATACTGAATTAAGTAAAGTAGGTAATTTATTTACAGTAGCTGCTGCTTTTGGTAACGTACATGGTGTATACAAACCAGGTAATGTTGAATTAAGACCAGACATATTAAATAATAGCCAAGTATATATACAGAAGAAATTAAACACAGCAGAGAAGCCAGTGTATTTTGTTTTTCATGGCGGATCGGGGTCTCCTCAAAATCAAATTAGAGAAGCCATTGGATACGGTGCTATTAAAATGAATTTAGACACCGATTTGCAATGGGCTTTCTGGGAAGGTATTCTAGGCTATTACAAAAAGAATGAAGCCTTCTTGCAAGCTCAATTAGGTAATCCAGAAGGAGCAGATAAGCCTAACAAGAAGTATTACGACCCTAGAGTTTGGTTAAGAAAA
The DNA here is from genome assembly GCA_947380435.1 of Chitinophagaceae bacterium. Classification (GTDB taxonomy): domain Bacteria; phylum Bacteroidota; class Bacteroidia; order Chitinophagales; family Chitinophagaceae; genus Sediminibacterium. The sequence continues at coordinate 34,839 of CANCRC010000003.1, read as the reverse complement.
GGGGAAGAATCCTTTATTAAGAGATTGGAAGTTGCTTTTGATGACTTAAACTGTATTGGCAGAAACGCTTAAACAAAATTTTAACACAGCTGCCTATTTATTAAATGGGCGGCTGTTTATTTTTATATAACTTCATAAGGACTAAAACGATTGCTTAACTATGAGAAATAGAGAAGAAGATATTGAAGTAAACTTAACAGGTGAAGAGACGGCTGCTTCTGAGGCTAGTAAATCAAGATGGTTTAAAAGAATAAGAAAAGGAATTACTACTTCTACAGCCGATAAAAAAGAAACACCAGAAGGCCTTTGGACAAAATGCCCTTCCTGTAATCATATTTGTACTAGCTCAGAATTAAAAGAAAATTTATTCATTTGTTCTAAATGTAATTTTCACCATAGAATTGGAAGCGACGAATATTTTGATATTTTATTTGACGAAGCGCATTTCACTGAACTCTTTGACAATATCAAAAGTAAAGATGCCCTTAACTTTACCGACTTAAAAAATTATCAAAAACGCTTAGACGAAATTCACGCTAAAACCGACTTAAAAGACTCCATGCGTGTTGCGGTAGGGAAAATAAATGGAGAAGAAATGGTAGTGGCTTGTATGGACTTTGAATTTATTGGAGGTTCATTAGGCAGTGTGATGGGTGAAAAATTTAGTAGAGCAGTTGATTATTGTATAGAACATAAACTACCCTATTTAGTGATAAGTAAAAGTGGTGGTGCCCGTATGATGGAAAGTGCTTTTAGTTTAATGCAATTAGCAAAAACTAGCGGTAAGCTTTCTCAGTTAAGTGATGCTAAGCTTCCTTTTATATCTATGTTAACCGACCCTACCTTTGGTGGTATTTCTGCTAGCTTTGGCATGTTAGGTGATATTAATATTGCAGAGCCTGGGGCCTTAATAGGTTTCGCTGGCCCACGTGTTATTAAAGAAACCATTAAAAAAGATTTACCTGCAGGATTTCAACGCAGTGAGTTTTTATTAGAGCATGGATTTTTAGACTTTATCGTTGATAGAAAAGACTTAAAAAATAAATTATCCGAAGTAGCTTACTTATTTAAGCACTAAGCCCATTAGAATCCATTTAGGAAGTCAATATTTAACCTTATTTTTGTTTCCCGGGACTATTTCAGTTCCGGGATTTTTTATGGCCAAAGCGAAACCAGTACAAGTAAAAGAATTGAATAATAGGCAGGCCTATTTCAACTACCACATAGAGGACAAATATGAGGCAGGCATTGTATTGTTAGGCACAGAGGTAAAATCCATAAGAGAAGGCAAGGTAAGTTTCAATGACTCCTTCTGTATGTTTGATAAAGGGGAATTATGGGTAAGAGGCTTGTTCATTAATGCCTATACGCATGGCAATGTAAATAACCATATTGAAGTGCATGATCGTAAATTATTATTGCAAAAAAGAGAATTAGAAAAATTAGAAACCAAGGTCAAAGAAAAAGGATACTCTATAATCCCCTTGCGTATATTCTTTAATGAAAAGCGTTTTGCTAAAGTAGAAATTGGTGTAGGTAAGGGTAAAAAAGAATTTGATAAGCGTGAGACTATTAAGTCTCGCGATGTAGATAAGGAAATTAAACGTCTCCTTAAGAGATAAAAAATATTTAATAGAATAAACGTCTATATCTCACTCTCTGATCGCTTCGCTCACAAAGTTCGTTCGATATAGCATTTATTCTTTATTCCATATTTTTTCAAGTTCAATTCAGCGTTATTGATACTTTTTCTTCGGCGCATCTTCAGACTTTAACTGTTCGGCGATGGCAGAAGGATGTGGTTTATGCGTAGTGGCATAAGCAATGGCTAATAATGCAGCGAACCCACCAAAAGACCAGGCCAATTCAATAGGAATTAACCAATAGCCCCAGAATTTATTCACCACCGCTTTTTGAGGGTCGCTTAATTCATAGATTACTTCAAGCCTCTGCCCTATTTTTGAAGCGTAATTTGCGCTATCTAATTCAATCTTATACTCTTTGCCATATTCAGAATAAACAGCCATTATCTTAGTCCCAGACCCGGCACCTTCCTTTATAATAATGCCAGGAGCTGTTTCACTATCGAAATAGTCAGGCACCCTACTAAAAGGTAGGTATAAGAGAAAACAGGTAAGGAATAATATGATGGCAGACTTAATCATTCAAAAAAGGTTCTAAATTAAAAGAGCCCCTAGTATTACTACCAAGGACTCTTAAAGCGAATTTATAAAATAGTTTAGTTACTCAAACTTCTAAAGTCAACAGGAACTAGCTTACTTACACCAGGCTCCTGCATGGTCACACCATAAATAACATCCACAGCACTCATGGTTTGCTTATTGTGCGTTACAATAATGAATTGAGATTTATCACTAAATTTCTGAATCATTTGTGTAAACTTACCTACGTTGGCATCATCTAATGGAGCGTCTACCTCATCTAAAATACAGAATGGTGCAGGCTTAATTAAATAAATAGCAAACAACATAGCAGTAGCGGTTAAAGTTCTCTCTCCTCCACTTAATTGACTAATAGAAGATGGTTTTTTGCCCTTAGGTCGAGCTACAATTTCCACTGCAGTGTCGGCTAAGTTTTCAGGATCTACTAATATTAAGTCACAAGAATCTTCTTCTGTAAATAAGGCTTTAAATACCTTTTGGAAGTTTTCTCTTGCTTGATTATAAGTTTCTAAGAAGGCTTTATTGGCTGTTGCTTCTACTTCTTGAATAGTTAGCATTAAGCTTTCTTTAGCAGTTACTAAGTCATTCTTTTGTTCTAAGATGAAATCATAACGCTTTTTCATTTCAGTATAGGCTTCAATGGCTGTTGGATTCACTTCACCCATATTCTCCAAACGCTTCTTCATTCTATCTGCACTTGCTTGTAATTCTTCTAAAGAAATTTCAGTTGCCCTGCCCTCGTCTAAAATCTCTTCTAATTCTACCTTAAACTCAACGTTTAATCTTTCTTTCATGCCAGACAACTGTAATTTTAAATTGTTCAGTTGGTCTTTAATTTCATTGATTAGTTGATCAATTAATTCCTTAGACTTTATTTGCATTCTTAAAGCACTCTCCTTCTCTTGTAAGTTATTACGTAAATTATAATAAGCTTGGTCGGCCTCGTTCAATTTTAACTCTTCTTCCTCCTTAGTTTTTAATAACTTAACCAAGTCTTCTTCTAATTGTGCTAACTCGGCACGGCTGTCCACTATGGCAGCACTAGCTTCGGTTAATTGAACACTGTTAGTTTGTATTTGCGCATGTAAATCATTTAATTGATTTTCTTTGAACACTACTTCTTGTTGTAATGCCTCAATTTTGCTATACTGTTTAGTTAATTGTAAGTTCATTTCATTGAACTCACCAGAAGCTAAATGATAAGCTTGTTCCGCTGCTTGATACGCTAACTCAACATCATTTAAATTAGACTGTGTTTGTTGCAAAGATAAATTCAAGGCTTCTAAAGCAATTCTTGTATCGGCAATAGCGGCATGCTCTTCCGTAATCTTGTCTTCAAACTCTTTTAACTTAATAATAGCAGCCGATTGAGCTAATTGTAAGTTTTCTACTCTATTCTTATTCGCAAAAACTTCATTAATTAAAGTATTCACTGCTTGTTCAGTAGCACGAATTTCATTTTCTTTCAAAAGCTCATTAAACTGTAAAACAGAATTATGTTGCGTTTGAATAGTAGCTTTTAAATCGTTTACTATTTTTTCTTGCGCTTGTATATCTTCCAATAATTTTTCTAAGTTCTTAGCGCGTCCAATTTTCTTTCCTTCAAATAAACCTACGCTTCCGCCTGTTAAAGTATACTTGCCTCTTACATACTTTCCTGTTTTTTCTAAAATAATGCCAGCATAATCCCCCGATAAAGCAGACTCATTTTCAGCAATAAATACATTGCCTAATAAATGATTTGCTAAGGCACTATACTTGCTATCTATTTCAATGACTGATAAAGCTGCAATGGTATTGGCAGGAGCTGCATTCGCTGAAGCCCCGTTTAATTGGTCTAATAAGAAGAAATTAGCCTTGCCTTTTTTATTGTCGTCCAATAATTGAACGGCTTGCATACCCTCTTTTAAATCATTTACTACATAATAGTTTAAATAAGGTTCTAATACATTCTCTACTGCAGCACGATAAGCTTCTTGAACATACAATATATCTGATAAAATAGGCGCTTGATGATTCCAGCCTGTGTTCTTATGCAAAAACTTCACACTCTCAGGATAACCTTCCATAGAATCTACTAAGCTCTTCAATAAATCGTATTCGTTTTTCTTAGCGTCTAATTTTCTAGTTTGTTCTGCTAATTCAGATCGTAGAATTTCTAATTGTTCCTGTGTTTCAAATATGCTAGCTCTTGCATTATCATGTTGAATTTGCAATGCTGCTAAATGTGCTTTCTTCGATTCTAAATCGGCTTCTTTGGTGGCTAATTGAGAAGTAATATCTGCAATTTGTCCAACTCTATGATTTTGCTCTTCCTCTAATTGTTGATGAGATCTTTGAACGTTTTGAATAGAAGTATCAGATACTGCTACTTTCTTTTCCGCATCAAATTGATTGCGTTGAATTTGTTGGTAGGACTGACGTAAATTATCTAAGATAGATCTTTGACTATCGAAGGAATCTCTTTTTTCTGTTAGAGCAGTTTGAGACTGGTCAACTCTTGATTTAAAATCTTGGTATATTTTTTCTTCCTCTACTACTTGTAGTTTAGTATACTCGATAGAGTCGCCAATAGTTTTTAATTGCCCTTCTGCTTTTAATAAAAATTCTTGTAAAGAAGCTTCTTTATCATTAAGATAATCTAAACGTTGAGCCGCTAAATTTTTATCATTCTCTTTAGTTCTTAGTGTAGATAAACTATCGTTGAATTGGTGCTGCATGGCCTGCAAGCCCTTTTCTTTTTCAATAAATACCACACGCTCCTGCTCTAATGCCGCTTCTTCCAATGCAATAGCAGCCTCCAATTGGAACTTCTTGTCTGTCTCTGCTTCTTGTTGATCGTTCAGCTCTTTATAGCTAATATTAAAGCCTTCTAAAGAGGCCTTGGCAAGCTCAATGGCAGTGTCTTTGTAATCTTTTTTGATTTCAAAATACTTTTCTGCTTTTTTAGCTTGGTTCTCTAAAGTTTTTAATTGATTGTTAATCTCAAATAATAAATCTTCAATACGCGCTAAGTCTTGCTCAGTCGCATCTAATTTATTCTTTGCTTCTTTCTTTCTTGTTTTGTAAATAGTAATACCCGCCGCTTGTTCTAACATTCTACGACGACTATTGTCTTTATCTTTAATGATATCATCTACCATGCCTAATTCTATAATGGCATAGCTATCGGTACTTACACCTGTATCTAAAAATAAATTATGAATGTCTTTCAAACGACAAGCCACATCATTTAAACGGTATTCACTCTCCCCGTTTTTATAAAAACGACGTGTTACAGTAATGGTGCTAAACTCGGTAGGTAATAAATTTTTTGTATTCTCAAAAGTAAGGCTCACTTCGGCCATACTACTTGCCGACCTTGTTTTACTTCCGTTAAAAACTAAAGAATCCAAATTTTCACTTCTTAAAGCTGAAATTTTCTGTTCTCCAATTACCCATCTTATGCTATCAATGATATTACTTTTACCACAACCATTTGGCCCGATAATGCCCGTAATTCCCTCATCAAAACTTACAATTGTTTTGTCAGCAAAGCTCTTGAACCCTTTGATTTCTAATGACTTTAGTCTCACTTTATATCTTCTATTTTATGTCTGCGAACATAAGAAAAAGAGCCAAGAAATCAAGGCCTTAGGGGTAGTTTGTGTACAATTAGTGGAGAAAAATTAAGCCTGCTCATTGAGCCTACCTCCAAGGGTAGTTAAGGTTCTTGCAGGGAATTTATTTACGACCATAAAGTCGTGTGTAGCCATTACTATAGCGGTTCCGTCGTCCTTGGCTATTTGAAATAATAATTGCATGATTTCATCGCTGGTTTCAGGGTCTAGGCTACCTGTAGGCTCATCTGCTAGTATTAATTTAGGAGAATTTAATAAGGCCCTGGCAATATCCACCCTTTGTTGCTCACCCCCACTCATTTCATAGGTCATTTTAAAGCCCTTATTTTGAAGACCCACTTTAGCGAGCACATCTTCAATTTTTTGTTCTACCAACCTTTCATCTTCCCATCCTGTGGCCTTTAATACGAATCGTAGGTTCTCATGTACATTTCTGTCGGTTAATAATTGAAAGTCCTGAAATACCACCCCTAAATTCCTTCTTAAAAAAGGAAGTTTTTTCCAGTCCATTTCTTTCAAGTCAAAACCTACCACCTTACCATTGCCTTCAGTAAGTGTAACTTCCCCATATAATGTTTTCAATAAACTACTCTTTCCTGTACCCGTTTTGCCCACTAAATAAACAAACTCTCCTTTTTGAACATTCAAATTCACATCTTGCAAAATAAGATTACCACTTTGATAAATATTTACATTTTCTAATTGCACTACTATTTCGCTCATATCTTATTTTATTAGTGTAAAATTATTTCTACTGTTTTTTTTAATATTCTAAGTTATTCAATTTTTTAAATTAATAGCTAAAAGTTTCAGTTCCGAAACCTCCTTTTATTATTAACTCTTTTTGAGTAGAAGTTTCTACTCTACCTATTATTTGTGATTCTATATTAAATGTTTTAGCCAATGCTATTAAAGCCGCTGCTGAATTTTCATCGGTAAAAATTTCTAAACGGTGCCCCATATTAAATACCTGATACATTTCTTTTGCATTCGCTCCAGAATTTTCTTGAATCAAATTAAATATGGGAGGTACTTCTAAGAAATTATCTTTCACAATACGCATGGGTCCTGGCAAATACTTCATACATTTTGTTTGGCCACCCCCACTACAATGAATCATTCCTTTAACAGCATTGAAATGCTTATCCAGTATGGCTTTCACTAAGGGTGCATAGGTGCGCGTAGGGCTTAATAATAATTTACCAATACTAATATTACCAAAACCAGGAATAGCCAATGTATCGGTCATTTTGTTTTTTCCAATATAAACTACTTCCTCTTTCAAACTTGGCTCAAAAGTTTCAGGATATTTTTTAGCATAGCCATGCTCTAAAACATCATGTCTTGCACTGGTAAGTCCATTACTGCCTAAGCCACTATTATAAGACAATTCATAACTTGCTTGCCCATAACTAGAAAAACCTACAATAACCTGCCCTGGGGCTATATCATCGTTGGTAATTAGTTTTGCCTTTGGCCATCTTGCTGTCATGGTGCCATTTACAGCAATAGTTCTGACTACATCTCCTACATCGGCAGTTTCGCCTCCTAAAAATTCAATCTGAATGCCGAATTTTTTGAGGGTATTAAAAAAGTCTTGCGTGCCATTAATTACTTCACTTAAAACCTCACCGGTAATGACTAATTTATTTCTATCAATGGTGGAGGAGAATAATATTTGATCGTAAATACCTACACATAATAAATCATCTAAATTCATGGCAATGGCATCTTGTGCAATGCCTCTCCACACAGTGGCGTCTCCTGTTTCTTTCCAATAAATATAAGCAAGTATGCTTTTTGTGCCTGCCCCATCGGCATGCATAATATTAATATAGTCAGCTGATCCCCCTAAGAAGTCGGCATATAGCTTGCAAAATGCATTGGGATATAGTCCTTGATCAAGATGCTTAATGGCAGCATGAACTTCTTCTTTTTGAGCGGAAACTCCGCGTTGGGCATACAATGACATGAATCTAAATTGGTTTGTGGCACAAAGGTACAATTGTTTTACATTTGTGCCATATTTAGACAACGAAGATGACTGTTCACAACGATTTAAAACAATTACCCAATTTTCATAATGCCGTAATTACTACTGGCGCCTTTGACGGAGTTCATATAGGGCATCAACAAATTATTAGCAGAATGAAGCAAATAGCCCTTGAAACGGGCGGCGAAACCGTAATTATTACTTTTCACCCTCACCCTAGAAAAGTAATCTCCTCCATACCCGGAGAAATTAAACAACTCACCAGCCTAGAGGAAAGAATTGCATTATTAGCCCAAATGGGCATTGACCATTTAGTAGTAGTAAATTTTGATTATGCTTTTTCTAATTTAACAGCTAACCAATACGTTAAAGAATTCTTATTTGACCACTTTCATCCGCATACTATTTTAGTAGGCTACGATCACAGGTTTGGGAATGGAAGAACTGGCAATTTTGAACTCTTACAAAAAATGGGTACTGAATTAGGTTTTAAGACTGAAGAAATTAATGAAAAATGGGTAGAAGGAGAAATTGTAAGCTCTACGCATATTAGAAATTATATTCAGGAACATCAAATTGAAAAAGCCAATGCTTTATTAGGCTACCCTTATCAATTTGAAGGATTTGTCGTTAGAGGAAATCAAATTGGACGCACCATTGGATTTCCCACTGCGAACTTGCATATTCATAATGAAGAAAAATTAATTCCTTCCAATGGAGTGTACGCAGTGAAGGTAAAAGGAAATTGTTTAGATGGCAGCGTCTACAATGGAATGATGAATATTGGTATTCGACCCACAGTGGATGGACAAAAGAAAGTGATTGAAGTACATATTCTTGAATTCGATCAAGATATTTATGAGCAAAATTTAACAGTGATGGTGTATGAGTATATTAGAGGAGAAGTAAAGTTTGATGGACTTGAAGCTTTAAAAGCACAACTTGCCAAAGACAAAATTACCGCAGCCGCTATTTTAAAGAATTATAAATAAATTTATAATAGTAATGCCTGAAATACCTAAGCAGGTTGCTTTTCAGGGACATCCATAATTTTAATGACTAGCTCTTTTAGTAAATCGGCATCGGTATTATCTGCATCATTAATGCCTACTACTCTTAAATTATATTCGTGAATGAGCATAAGTACATGCTCCACTTTTGAATACGAATACTGCCTGAGTGCTGCTAAATAAATTTTCACTGCAAAAAAGGAAATACCTACTTCGCTCATAATTCTTTTTTCATCACTACTATTCAAACCATATATAGCATAGAGCTTAGAAAAGAAAGCATATAAAGTAGGTAATATTAATTGTATGGGGGCTGCTTTATTATTGGACTCAAAATATTGAATCATTCGGATGGCTTTGGCAAAGTTTTTTTGACCAACCGCTTCTTGAAATTCAAAGGCATTGTACTCTTTACTAATACCTATGTATTTTTCAATATCATCTTCGGTCATTTTCTTACGATCTCCCAAATTCACAATAAGCTTTTCTAATTCATTTTGAATTCTACTTAAATCATTGCCAATATGGTCTACTAAAATTTGTACTGCTTTGGGTGCAATTTGATAGCCTCTATCTGCCACCCATTCATTCACCCATTCTGGCAGCTTACTATCATACATTTTTTTAGTAGCAATAAAAGTTGTTTTGGATTTTAAAAGTTTACCAAAAGTTTTACGTCCATCAATGTTCTTATCCTTATAAGCTACAATTAAAATAGTAGAAGCCATTGGATTTTCTACATAGGATTCCAACTTTTCTATTTGCCCCATTAATTGCGCTTCCTTAATAATAACTACTTGACGTTCTGCAAAAACAGGATAACGCTTACAAGCATTCATAATCTCTGCCCATTCCGCATCTTTTCCATAAAAAATGGTCAAGTTAAAAGCCTGCTCAGCTTCTGGAAGCAACTGTTTTTCAGCATAGTCTACTACCTTATCAATATAGTATGCCTCTTCCCCTTCTAGCCAATAAATGGCATCAAAAACGTTCTTTTTCCAGTTAGCTATAATTTTGGAAGTAGGCATATTCAAATATAAAGATAAGTCATACTTGAATCTTAAATATTTTAAAATAAATACTTAAAAATCAACCCCTAATCAATCCCCTTTTAACTAATGTTATAATAATTAGCTATGTATCCCATTTTTTGTATCTTTGTACCCTTAAACTAAAAATTTTTTATGAGTAACGAATCTTCTAGCATGAGCAGTAAAATAACCATTGGGGTTTTAGTATTAGTCATTATTGGCTCTTGGATATATTTCAATAGTTCAAAAGTGGATATTATTACTACCTATGACAATAAAATTGCTGTCATTGATAGTGCTAAAGCAAAAATTCAAGCTGAATTTATCGAAGTATCTGCTAAAGCAGATTCTTTAACGAATCAAAACACTACCCTTCAAGGTGATTTATTAGACAAATCTAATCAAATCCAAAAATTGAAATCTAATATCAGTACTATTTTACGTAAACAAAATGCTACAGATGTAGAATTGTCAGAAGCAAAAGCTCTAATTGCCGATTTAAATGGTAAGGTAACTAACCTATTTGCAGACCTTACAAAGGCGCAAGCTGAAAACAAAGATTTAACTGCTAAAAACGAAGTATTAACTACTACGAATACTACTTTAAATACAAATTTAACAGCTACTCAAAAAGAGAAAGAAAGATTACAAGACATAGGTTCTACTTTACACGCTTCTACTTTTAGCATTCAGTCTTTAAGAATTAAAGATGACGGTTCTGAGAAAAAAACAACCAATACTAAAAGAGCTAACACCATTCGTTTGTCTTTCCAAATTGATAGAAACAAAATTACACCAACAGGCGCACAAGAATTATATGTATGCATTACTGGCCCAGATGGTAAAGCTTTCAACGAAGCGGGTAAAATCAATACAAGAGAAGATGGTGCTAAAGCTTACTCTAACAAATTATCTGTTCAATACGAACAAAACAAAGAATTACCAGTAAGTTTTGATATCAAGAATGTAAGCTTTACTGAAGGTGAATACACAGTGGAGATATTCCATAATGGTTTCAAAATTGGTGAAGGCAAAACAAAATTAACTAAGGGATTATTCTAGTACTTGATTCTATTAGATTAGAAATAAAAATATCTATAATATTAGACTATAAAGAACAAGAGTAATATTATTTACAGAAAAGGCCTCCCTTAAAAAGGAGGCCTTTCTTTTTATCAATTTTAATAAAGCAACTACTTTATTAAATCTAATTCACTAATTCATTGGTACTGCTAAAATCCTGCATCATACCACCAATAGGTATTTCATTGTAGGATAAAGCATAAAACCATAATTGAATAGCAGCAGGAGAAATGGTTTCTACAAAGAAATTCACCTTGCTTAACAAAGGAATTAATTTGCTGCTAATTTCATGCATTTCTTCAGTACCCTCTTCAGCTACTGTATAAGCATTTAATAAGCTTTTCAACTGTGCTAATTCATTGTCCAATAAATGATCGAAGGCGTGCAACTGTATAAATTCCGAAACGGCTTCATACAACATTGCTTTGTTAGTAGCTTTCATACATTTTGTTTTTTAGGTTTTGGATTACACCGCAAAGTTCATAACTAATTGTTATCTAATTGTTACCAATGCTCAGTTCCACTTAAATGTGGAAAACTTAGCCGAAAATGTTCGTAGGGCTATTAATATTGATTCATCAATAAATAAAGTATTGAAATTGAGAAGGTTAAATACAATAAAGAATATAGAATTTATACTAAGACTATAGCAGATAAGGCTGGTAAATTCAATAACAACTGATTCCAATCCCCTTTTTCATCTTGAGCTGTTACTTTAATGTTTGGATTGGTTAAGTCTCCGGCACCTCCATACATCCTGGCATCGGAGTTGAAAATTGATGACCAAGCTTTCTTCCCTTGCACATGAATAGGAAATTGATGCCTTGGCACGGGTGTCATATTCATTATAACCAATACATCATTTTCAGGTTTTAGTCCTTTTCTTTTAAAAGCAATCACCGCTTCTTCTCTTTTGTTAATTTCTACCCATTCAAAACCTTTAGGATCAAATTGCAATTCATATAAGGCAGGGTTGTTTTTATATATTTCATTTAAAGCTTGCACAGTTTTACGCATACCTGCATGACTATCTATTTTTAATAAGTCCCATTGTAATTCGGTCTTATAATTCCATTCTTTGGTAGCAGCAAATTCATTCCCCATAAATAATAATTTAGCACCAGGGTGCATAAACATATAGGTATACATAAGTCTCAGATTCGCAAACTTTTGCCAATCATCTCCAGGCATTTTATAAATCATGGGGCTTTTGCCATGCACTACTTCATCATGGCTTAAAGGCAACATAAAACTTTCGTCATAAAAATACATCATGGAAAAAGAAAACTTATCCTGATGCATAGACCTAAATAAAGGGTCTAATTTAAAATAATTCAAAGTATCGTGCATCCAACCCATCATCCACTTCATACCAAAACCTAGGCCATCCATAACAGTGGGCTTGCTAATGCCTGGCCAATCAGAAGCCTCTTCTGCAATAGTTTGTATATAAGAAAAGTCTCGGTACAGCGTTTCATTTAAATCTTTTATAAAGGCAATGGCTTCTATATTTCCATTCCCTCCAAATTCATTGGGCTCCCATTCACCTGCCTCTCTGCTATAATCCAATTTTAACATAGAACTTACAGCGTCTACCCTTAAGCCGTCTATATGGAATTGATCACACCAAAAACGCGCACTACTAATTAAAAAAGATTTCACCTCTCCTCTTTTATAATTGAATATATAAGAGTTCCAATCGGGATGATAGCCCTTGCGCATATCGGCATACTCATAAGTATTAGTACCATCAAACATATACAAGCCATGTGCATCATAAGGGAAATGCGAAGGCACCCAATCAACTATTACGCCAATTTCTGCAGCATGAAAGGCTTCCACTAAAGCAGCAAATTCTTGAGGATTTCCAAAACGAGAAGTGGGTGCAAAAAATCCTACCCCTTGGTAACCCCAGCTTCCATCAAAGGGATGTTCCATAATGGGCATAAATTCTACATGCGTAAAACCCATTTCTTTTACATAAGGCACTAATAAACTAATAAGCTGTGTATAGGAATTATAGGAGTCTTCATTGTTTTTATCGGGGCGCATCCAACTAGCCAAATGCACTTCATAAACAGAATATGGTTGGTCTGTTCTGTTTTTAATTTTTCTTTGCTCTATCCATTTGGTGTCCTTCCAATTATAATTCGTTTGCCAAGTAATGGATGCAGTTAAAGGTCTTAGCTCCCAATAATGTGCAAAGGGGTCTCCTTTGTCTAGTTTCACTCCTTTATAACCATGAATATGATACTTATAAACTTCTCCTGCTAAAATACCAGGAATAAAGCCTTCCCAAATACCAGAACTGTCCTGTCTTACTTTTAATAAATGAGATTCGTTATTCCAGTCATTAAAATTTCCTTTTACATAAACCGCCGTTGCATTCGGCGCCCATACAGCAAAGTAAGTTCCTTTCTTACCCGAAACTTCTATTTGTTTATTGCCAAATAAAGTATACAATGAATAGTGTGTGCCGTTTTGAAAATTACGCACATCTTCATCTGTAAATAAAGAATAATTCCAAACAGCTAGCTTGGTATCTACAAAATGAATATCCTCGTATTTTGGCATAATTATTTCGTTAATTCAATCACTTGCATGGTCATAGAAGCCAATGAAAATTCCTTTCCTATTTTATTTCCTGTGACAATATCCTTCCCCCCTGTAAAACCTTGGGTTCTTTCACTAAACTTTTCAAAATTAAGTTTTCTTTCCTTGGTATCGGTATTCATTATACACATAATGGTTTGGTCTTTTGAATACCTGAAATAAACATATAATCCGTCTTCAGGTATATACTGCATCATATCTCCTTTTGTCAAGGCTGAAGATGTTTTACGATAATTACCTAGTAGCTGCACATAATGTAAAAAATCTTTTTCTTGGTCTGTCATGCCTTGTTCTGTAAATGCATTTTTCTTATCTCCCTGCCATCCTCCAGGAAAGTCTAGTCTTACCCAACCATCGGGATTAGAGATACCCTTCATTAAAATTTCTGAACCATAATACATTTGAGGAATACCTCTAGAAGTCATTAACCAGGCATAGGCCATTTTAGTCTTGGGTATACTTTCTCCTAATGAAGAATGTATACGCGTCATATCATGATTGTCTAAGAATATTACATTGTTACTTGGTACTTTGTATAAATAATCATTGCTCAATGTGCTGTATAATTTAATGATACCTCCTCCCCAATCGTTTTTTTCATTGAGTGCAGGCAAAATTCCTCCAAACAATAAATGAAAATCGGAAGTGGCATGCAAATTACTTTTAAATGGAATATTTAAATTATTTCGAACATAATAAGCTTGAGAAGAGACACCATCTACCCAACACTCACCAAAATTAAATATATGCGGGTACTCATTAATAAGTGCTTGGTTCAATCTGTTCATTACTTCCACATTGCAATACTTATAGGTATCAATTCTAAAAGCGTCAATACCAAAAGTCTCTACCGACCATATAGCGTTTTGTGTTAAGTAGTTTTCTACAAAAGGGTTTTCCTGGTTCACATCGGGCATTTCAGTGGTAAACCAACCATTAATCATTTTTTCAGCATCCAGCTTTGAATGATGTGGATCCAATATCGCCTGCTCTCTGTAATGCGTTTGTGTATAAGAAGGCCACTGATGTATCCAGTTTTTATCTGGTGCATCTTGCACTAAGAAATGGAAACGACCAAAATGATTATACACAATGTCTTGAATTAGTTTCATGCCTCTTTTATGAAGGCTATCGCTTAATGCTAAATAAGCTGCATCACCCCCAAAACGTTTTTCAATAGCATAATTATTAGTAGCCGCATACCCGTGTTCAGTTCTATCGGGCATATTATTTTCAATCACAGGTGTCATCCATAAAGTAGAGACCCCTAATTTTTCAAAATAATCTAAATGATTCGTCACCCCTTTTAAATCGCCACCATGTCTTAAGAAAATAGAATCTCTATTTAAAGACTGGTCTTTCAATCCAGCAATTTGGTCATTAGACGCATCTCCATTGCTAAACCTATCAGGCATTAAAAAATAAATAAGATCAGATGGATTAATACCTTGTGCAAACAAAGTTCCTCTACCTTTTCTTCTAGGAACTAATGACCAGCTTGTACTTGTTTTTTCTCCCTTATTATTAAAAACAAAATTGACTATGCCTGGTTTTGCAGTAGATGCAATTTCAATATCCACTGCAATATAATGCCCATTTTCAAAATGATGGACTCCCAGCACTTTCACGCCAGCATAATTAGTATTAATAGTAGCCTTTGAAAAATTGGCATTTGTATTTCTAAATAAAATTTGCACTTTATTAAGCTTCATTTGTGTAAACCAATTGCTTGGGTAGGCTTCGGTTTCCTGGGCTACACTATTTGATAAGAACGCAAAACTGAATAAAATAGTTGCAAATATAATTTTTCGGTAAAAAGAAGACTTCATATTTTTTATTTTTTCTCTTCTTTAATGATAATGGCACAAACAATGCCTGCTAATATTAATAAGAACCCTCCTATTTGAACAGCCATTAATCTGTCGTTGTGTAAATAGGTAGACATAATTTTCCCGAAAAATAGGGAGGCTAATATTTCAGGTAGTACAATAAAGAAATTAAATATGCCCATATAAATTCCCATTTTTTGAACAGGAATAAAACCAGCCAACATGGAATAAGGCATAGATAAAATAGAAGCCCAGGCAATGCCTACCAGCCCCATACTCAGATATAATAAATTAGGTTGCTGCACATAGTATACTGAAATTAATCCTAAGCCCCCTATAAGTAAACAAGTAGTATGGGTTAATTTTTTTCCCAACTTAGTTACTAAAAAAGGTAGCGTAAATGAAAAACCAAATGTGACTAAATTTAAAATAGCAGATGTGGTATTGGCATGCTCTAAGCCCATGGTATAGGTATCGCTACTTGTGAGAGGGTCGCCATGAAACAATTGACTAGCCACACCCGTACTATAATAAAACCACATTAGAAACAGTCCTGGCCAAGTAATAAAATTAACCAAGGCTAGTCTTTTCATTTGTACAGGCATATTACGAAGCGAATCAAAAATTTCTTTTACAATGCCTGTTTTATCTTCTTCAGAAGGTGTTTGAGTTGCTGATGGCGGATATTCTTTACTCTTAAAAACAGTGTACAACACTGATACTAAAAATACAGCACCCCCTATATAAAAAGAAAGTAAAATGTTTTGAGGAATAGAACCGTTTGTCTTCTCTCTTGAAACATGGAACCAATTCACTAATACCTGTGGTAAATAACCGGCTATAAAAGAAGCTAAACCAATAAACATAGACTGCATGGCAAACCCACGAGAGCGTTGTGTTTCATCTAAATTATCGGCAACAAAGGCTCTAAAAGGTTCCATGGTAACATTAATACTAGAATCCAAAATCCATAACACACCAGCTGCTATCCAAATAGATCCTGCATTAGGCATTACAAATAATAAGCATGAACTTAAAATAGCCCCTACTAAAAAGAAAGGTCTTCTTCTACCTAATTTTGGATGCCAGGTACGGTCACTAAAATATCCTACAATGGGTTGTACTAATAAACCTGTCATGGGTGCTGCCAACCATAAACCAGGAATTTGTTCTGGACTGGCTCCTAAAAATTCATAAATGGCACTCATATTACCCATTTGCAAACTCCATCCAAATTGAATGCCAAAAAATCCAAAACACATATTCCAAATTTGCCAAAAACTAAGTTGCGACTTATTGCCTGTATATGCTGTATTCATGTAGCTTAAATTAATTATTAATAATTTTTAGAGACTTTTTATATTTTATATCCGTTGGGTATGACAGCTCCTTTTTTCACCACCACTATCCCATCTTTAATGGTATATAAAGGGTGGTCTACTTTTTCCAAATGCGCCCCTCCTTTAATAGTAACATCATTTCCAATAGAACAGTTTTTATCAATGATCGCATCTTCAATGATACATCTTTCTCCAATACCTAAAATGGGGGCTCCTTTTTTATTCTTCTCATTAATCTGTTCAATATTTTCATAATAATCACAACCCATTATATAGGTATTCTTAATAATGGTATCGCTCCCAATTCTTGCCCTTATTCCCACTACTGAATTAGCTACCTCTTTTGCATGTATAATACAACCTTCTGCAAAAATGGCTTTATTAATAATAGTGCCGCTTATTTTAGCAGGAGGCAACATTCTAGCCCTTGTATACACTGTTTGACTACTATCAAATAAATTAAACAAGGGAACGTCCTGTGTTAAAGCAATATTGGCTTCAAAAAAGGAATATATATTTCCAATATCGGTCCAATAGCCATCGTACTGATAACTCAATACTTTATAATGTGCAATAGAGTCTGGTATTATTTCTTTTCCAAAATCGGTGGCATTAGGATGTACTTCATTTAAAAACTGATACAATATTTCTTTATTAAAAACATAAATACCCATGGAGGCTAAATAATTTCTACCCTGGGATTTCATTTCAGTACCCGTATCACTTACCCAATCTTTTAATAATTCTTTTTTTGGTTTTTCTACAAAAGAAGTAATCACATTTTCTTCATTTGATTTTAAAATACCAAATTCAGGCGCTTCTCTTTCCCCCACTGGAATAGTAGCAATGGTTAAAGCTGCTCCACTTTTTTTATGTGCATCAATCATTTTGCTAAAATCCATTTGATACAATTGGTCGCCGCTTAAAATAAGTACATAATCAAAATCTAACTTAGCTAAATGTCTTAGAGACTGTCTCACCGCATCGGCCGTGCCTTGAAACCATCCTGGGTTGTCAGGTGTTTGTTCTGCAGCTAGTATATCCACAAAGCCAGAACTAAAAGCACTAAAGTGATAAGTGTTTTTAATATGCTGATTCAAAGAAGCAGAATTAAATTGCGTTAACACAAATATTCTATTCAAATTACTATTGATACAATTGCTAATAGGAATATCTACTAAACGATATTTTCCTCCAATGGGCACAGCAGGTTTTGACCTACTTGCAGTGAGTGGGTAAAGTCTGGAACCAGCTCCACCCCCTAATATAATAGAAACTGTTTCTTTTGCGAACATTGCCATAACTAAAATTTAATAGTTTATTATTGTTTTATGCAATTGATTGATATACTTTTTTATAAGCAGCAATAACCGATTCCCAACTATGATCTATTTGCATGGCTGTTTGAACCATTGCATTCATTTGCTTTTTATTTTTATATACCTCAATGACTCTTTCAATAGAATACACAATATCTGCTTCACTGGCATGTAAAAATTTAATGCCAAAACCACCTGCATCTCCCATATCTATCACTGTATCATGCAAGCCCCCTGTATCTCTCACCATAGGAATGGTTCCATATCGAAGTGCATATAATTGATTCAATCCGCAAGGCTCTACTCTAGAAGGCATTAATAAAAAATCGGCGGCTGCATAGGCCTCATGCCCTATCTTTTCATCATACCCAATAAATGTATTATACTGACCAGGATATAATTGTACTAAATAATTTAAAGCCGATTCAGTGGAAGTATCTCCTGCACCAATAATAAAAAAATTAGCCCCAGAATTAGTTTTATCTAATGCATGTTGAATAGCAACAGGTAAAATATCGGCAGCCTTCTCTGCAACCAATCTTCCAATAAATACAATAAGTGGTTTGGTATTATCTAAATTATATTTAGCGCAGAGTGCATTTTTATTTTTCTGTTTCCCTTCATGCACTGTGCTACTATTATAATGAAAGGGCACCATTACATCTGTAGCTGGGTCCCATATCTCGTTATCAATTCCATTTAATATGCCAACACATTTACCAAATTCATTTTTAAATAATAATTCTAAACCATTAGAAGCAGTGGTTAACTGCTGCATATAACTAGGGCTTACGGTGGTAACTTTATCTGCGCATTTAACAGCAGATGCTAAAGAATTGATGCAGTCCCCCCATTCTAGTAAACCTTTTTTACTTATATCCCATCTAGGAATTAAAATACTTTTATCCCAGCCCATGGCACCTTGGTATTGTGCATTGTGAATA
This sequence comes from Chitinophagaceae bacterium, assembly GCA_947380435.1. Lineage (GTDB taxonomy): Bacteria > Bacteroidota > Bacteroidia > Chitinophagales > Chitinophagaceae > Sediminibacterium. Next base: position 15,874 of record CANCRC010000003.1, on the reverse strand, counting down.
CTTAAAACTGTTTTTACTTTTTCTAACTTTTGATAATCGTAACAATACTTCATCATAAAAGGAATAAGTCCCGCTTGATGATCATGACAATGAACAATAGAAGGAAGTTCGGCCCAATGACTTAACCAATTCACCACTGCTACTTGAAATCCCATGAACCTGTCCATATCATCGGGATAGCCATAAATTTTAGGGCGGTCTAATAATCCATTAATGTCTACTAAATATAAATCGTAACCAAGTTTACCTGTACGCTCTTTAATAATGGTATAATCAAAAAACCAATCCCCTAAATTGGTATTCCCTTTATGCTGAACCTCCCAATTATTTTCTTGTAAAAAAGGCGTTTTATACATGGGCATCACCACCAACCCTTTATCGCCTTGTTTATTTTGATATTTAGGTAGCGCTCCCACCACGTCCCCTAATCCTCCAGCCTTCGCCATCGGGTAACATTCTGCACTTACATGTACTATCACCATGAGCACTTTTAATTTGATTCAATTTACTTCATTGTGCTTAAAACTCCTTGTTTTTCAGCAGTTAATTCTAATTATTTGTAGATAGATTTTTAGCCTTTTTACACATTGAATTATAATTTTAAGTATTTTACGGGATCGATACAACCAATAACGATTAAACTAACGAATCTTATGAGCCAAACCAAACAAGCAACCAATACGGGTGCATTATCTACTCTTGTAGTCGTATTCTTTTTCTGGGGTTTTATTGCTTCAAGCAATAGTGTATTTATTCCCTTTTGTAAACACAAATTCCACCTTGACCAATTCCAAAGTCAATTAGTTGACTTTGCATTCTACCTAGCCTATTATATAGGTGCCTTGGGTTTATTTGCCTATGGTGCTTTTGGAGGTAAGGATTTAGTAGGAAAATGGGGTTACAAGAAAAGTATTGTGTATGGTTTATTATTTTCTGCCATTGGTGCAGCTGCCATGATTATTGCAGTGAACGCCAATACTTTTACAGGAATGTTAGTAGGTTTATTCATAGTGGCCTTAGGATTTTCTTTACAACAAACCGCAGCTCAACCATTCGCGATTGCCTTAGGCGACCCTTCTACAGGTGCCAGTCGTGTGAATTTAGCTGGAGGTATTAACTCCTTTGGAACCTCAATTGGGCCCATTGTAGTTGCCTTTGCTTTATTTGGAAGTGCTGCTGCCATTACCGATGATCAAATTGCCGCATTAAGTTTAAGTAAAGTGGTTGTTTTATATACTGCAGTGGGTATCTTATTTTTAGCTGCTGCTGCTATGTTCCATTTCTCTAAGAAAGTACCTCCAGGTATTAATGAAGAAAAAATTGAACCTGCCAACAAAGCATTATTCTTATTATTAATAATGACAGGTGTTTTAATTATTATGTTCGTGCCTATTTTCAGTAGTTATAAAATTGACCCTACTACTTTAACCGATGCAGGAAGACATGATTTAGAAACCACTCGTTTGAAATGGTTATTTGGCGCCTTAGCTACTGTAGTAGTGGGCTTATTATATGCCAATTTCAAAGCACAGAAAAATGAAAATGGTTGGGGTGCGATGAAATACCCTCAATTAGTGTTAGGTATGCTTGCCCTATTTGTTTATGTAGGAGCGGAAGTTGCTATTGGTTCCAACTTAGGTGAATTATTAAAACAAGCCGATTTTGGAAGTATCCCTTCTTCAAAAATTGCACCTTATATTTCAATGTATTGGGGCAGTATGATGATTGGTCGTTGGACAGGTGCGATTTCTGCTTTTGAATTCAAAAGTCAAACGAATAAAATATTAACAGTCATAGTTCCATTGGTGGCATTTGGTATTGTGATTGGTGTAAATAGTATTGCTCAATACGACATGAGTCCACTTTACATGTACATCGTTTGTATTTTCATTCAAATAGTTGCCTTCTTTATTAGCCAAGACAAACCAGCAAAAACTTTATTAATATTTAGTTTAATTGGTTTAGTTTCTATGTTGGTGGGTGTATTTACTAAAGGAGATATTGCTATTTACGCTTTCTTAACAGGAGGTATTGCTTGTTCTATTATGTGGCCATGTATTTTTGCTTTATCTATTTCAGGTATTGGAAAATATACCACACAAGGTGCAGCCTTTTTAATTATGATGATTTTAGGGGGCGGTATTATCCCTCCTATTCAAGGAAAATTATCTGATTTTTTACAATCTGCACATTTAGATACTCCAGGCTATGGCATACATAACTCTTTCTGGGTACCAGTTTGCTGTTTTGCATATATTTTGGTATTTGCTATTTCAGTAAAAGGTATTTTGAAAAAGCAAGGAATTAATTATGAAGATACTGAAGTAGCAGCTGGACATTAATAAAAATTAAAATAAAAAATAGAATGGATTCTTTTGTAGCGGGCGTTGATATTGGTGGTACAGGTACCAAGTTTGGTATAGTAGATGATTTAGGCAATGTGTTATCATCAGCTACCATGTCTACTAGAGGACATGCCGATATTCATGCTTATATAGACGAGTTACATGATAAATTAATGATCTTAATTGATAAAGTGGGTGGCGTAGGCCGTATCAAAGGAATTGGTGTAGGTGCTCCTAACGGGAATGTTTATACGGGTACTATTGAATACGCTCCTAACCTACCTTGGAAAGGCATTATTCCTTTAGCTAAATTAATTCAAGATAAATTTAAGTTACCAGTAAAATTAACCAATGATGCCAATGCAGCTGCAGTGGGTGAAATGACCTATGGTGCAGCAAAAGGAATGAAAGATTTTATTTTAATTGCATTAGGTACTGGTGTTGGAAGTGGCATTGTGGCTAATGGAGAATTAATTTATGGACACGATGGAATGGCAGGTGAATTAGGTCATACTATTATTATACCTGATGGACGTGTGCATCCTGGCACAGGCAAAAAAGGTTCTTTAGAAAGTTATGCTTCTGCAACAGGGGTGGCTACATCGGCTGTTGAAATTTTAAATACTACAGACAGACCCAGTACACTCAGAAACATTCCAATTGATAAGATAGATTCTAAAGCGGTTTTTGAAGCGGCTATAGCAGGAGATGAAGTAGCGAAAGAAGTATTTGAATACACGGGTAGAATACTAGGCATTTCTTTAGCCAACTTTGTTATGTTCTCTAGCCCTGAAGCTATTATTTTATTTGGAGGCTTAACCAAGGCAGGTGATTTAATTTTAAAACCTACGCGTGAGCATATGGAAGCGAACTTAATTGAAGTGTTCCAAAATAAAATTAAAATATTAGTAAGTCATTTGAAAGAATCTGACGCAGCTATATTAGGCGCTAGCGCTTTAATGTGGGAGTAAAATACAAAGTATTTTACTCCCACAGCTTCAATAAATTGAAGCCTGTGGATTAACTCCAATAAATTGAAGTATGTGTATTAACTCAGCGTAATATAATTATAATAAAAAAGGCCACAGAAATTGTGGCCTTTTTTATTATGATGTAGCTGTACTATTTCATTAGTGCTAATTCTTCTTCCCATTTATTTCTACCCCAGCCTTGTATAACGTGCTTTTCTGAATGATAAGAAGACCTCACTAAGGGTCCGCTTTCAACATAGTCAAAGCCAAGCTCATAGCCTATTTGTCTTAGTTCAGCAAATTCATCGGGATGCACAAATCTTTGAACCGCTAAATGTTTTTTAGTAGGTTGTAAGTATTGACCCAAGGTTAATACATCGGTTCCTACAGAAACTAAATCTTTCATAGTTTGAATGACTTCTTCTTTCTGTTCTCCAATACCTAACATAATTCCCGTCTTAGTGCGCATGCCTCCTTTTTTCAAAGTCTCTAGCACGCCTAAACTTCTTCTATATTTTGCTTGCACTCTTACTTTCTGTGTAATTCTTTCTACTGTTTCCATATTGTGACTTACCACTTCAGGAGCTGCTTCAATGATTCTATAAATTTGTTCTTGGATACCTCTAAAATCGGGTATTAAAGTTTCCAATGTTGTAGTAGGTGTAAGTGCTTTGATAGCTTTAATGGTATTGTACCAAATAATGGAGCCTCCATCTGCTAATTCATCTCTGTCTACACTTGTAAGCACTGCATGTTTAACTTTCATTAATAAAATAGCTTCCGCTACTCTTTGCGGTTCATCCCATTCTACTGCTTTAGGCCTACCTGTAGCTACTGCGCAAAACTGGCAGCTTCTTGTACAAATATTCCCAAGTATCATAAATGTAGCCGTGCCTTCGCCCCAGCATTCTCCCATATTCGGGCAGTTACCACTCTCACAAATGGTATGCAATTTATGAGTGTCCACTAATCCACGCACATGCTTATAACTTTCCCCAATAGGTAGCTTTACTCTTAACCAATCTGGTTTTTTTATTCTAGTATCTTTCTCAGGTGTTACAATGGGTAATTCTTGCATATATCTTCTCAATAATCTGGCACAAAAATACAAGACTTGCAGTATATAATGGCCTTTTAAGGTCAAAATTATATCTTATCTTCATACAAAGAAATACCCCCTTTATGGAGAAATACGGAAAAATTTTATTGATTGTGATGCCCATTTTTTTTATGATGATTCTTATAGAAAAATGGTATGGTTGGTATATCAAAAAAGAACGAACCCATTCCATGGATACAGTAAGTAGTTTAAGTTCTGCTATTACCATGGTCATTAAAAATGTATTAGGTTTAAGTTTCACCATTCTAAGTTATAAATGGATAGAAGAAAGAGTAGCCCTTACTCATATTACTACCAATGGGCTTACTTATGTTATTGCCTTTGTTTGCTTAGACTTTTCACATTATTGGATTCACAGAATTGACCATAAAATAAATTTTTTCTGGAATAGTCATATTATACACCATAGCAGTGAAGAATTTGATTTAGCCTGTGCGGTTAGACAACCTATTTCTTCTTTCGTAAAAATATTTTCTTTATTCTTACTTCCTGCTGCATTATTAGGTATATCGCCTCTTGTGATTGCTACTGTTACGCCCATTCAATTTTTTGCTCAATTCTGGTACCATACGCGTTATATTAATAGAATGGGCTTTTTAGAATACATATTGGTAACGCCTTCGCACCATAGAGTGCACCATGCATTTAATAAAGAGTACATGGATAAAAATATGGCGCAAATATTTATAATTTGGGATAAACTATTTGGTACTTTTCAGGAAGAACTTCCTAATGTAGTTCCTGTATATGGTATTACACGCCCTATGCGTACTTGGAATCCTATAAAAATTAATTTTGTGCATATGTGGTTACTTATAAAAGATGCATGGAGAACCAATGATATCAAGGCTAAATTTCAAGTTTGGTTTAAGCCCACTGGTTGGAGGCCAGCCGATGTAGAAGCAAAAAGTCCGGTATTTAAAATTGAGGATGTATATCATTTTGATAAATACCATACCAAAAGGTCAAAGCCTTTTTACGCATGGGTATGGCTACAAATTGTGCTTATATTTATTATAGTGGCATACTTCTTAGGCAATATTGCTAGCATTGGAATACCCAATATATTTATTTACGGAGCCTTTGTTTATGTTTATATTTATGCCTTAACCGATTTTATGGATGGCAATGCCTCTTCTCTTTTTTGGGAAATAGCAAAATCAATTTTTGGAATTAGCCTTATTATTGTTTTAGGAGATTGGTTTGGTGCAGATAAATACTATCCCCTATTAAGCAAGTTAATGATTGTCTATTTTATATTGTCGGTAGCTATTACCTACATGCTTCATAAAAAAGAAATTAGCCCAGCAAAAGCAATGGCTTAAAATACAAAATGAGCAGAAAGAATTAAAAAGAAAGTAAGAATCAGAATGCTTTAATTACAATAATTTAAAAACATACAATATATTATGACTTCAATTGTAACCTACGATGCTAATTTAAGAACTACTTGTGTGCATTTGCAAAGTGGCTCCGATATTCAAACCGACGCACCTACCGATAATAAAGGAAAGGGAGAAAGGTTTTCTCCAACCGATTTAATTGCTACGGGCTTAGGTGCTTGTATGATTACCACCATGGGTATTAAAGCAGAATCTATGTCAATAGCCATTGATGGTGCTAAGGTAGAAGTCACTAAAATTATGGTAGCCGATCCTAGAAGAATTGGAAAAATTATTGCGCATGTAACTATGCCAGCAGGTTTACACTTAGATGATAAAACAAAAGAGATCTTAGAAAGAGTGGCAAGAACCTGTCCTGTGGAAAGAAGCCTTCATCCAGACCTTGAATTAGATATTGCTTTTAATTGGCAGTAATTAAATACTAAGAAAAGAAAGAAATTAATAAGGAAAGGAAAAATTAATCAATAAAAAATAAATCAACTAACTCAAATTTAGTTGCTTTATTTTTTGCACTAGTTTACTTACTGGTAGGCCCATTACATTATAAAAATCGCCTGTAATTTTTTTAATCCCCACTACCCCAATCCATTCTTGAATGGCATAGCCCCCTGCTTTATCATAGGGCTGGTATTTATCTACATAGAATTCAATTTGCTCAAGGGTTAAAGTATGAAATTCCACCAAGGTGGTTTCACTAAAACTAATTTCTTGGTCTTGATATAATAAAACTACCCCAGTTATTACTTTATGTATTTGACCAGACAAGGCTAGTAAGGAGTCAACAGCCTCTTGTTTATTACTAGGCTTCCCTATTATTTTTTGATCCAATACCACCACGGTATCTGCAGCAATGATGCACCCATTTACTAAGGTTGGTTTTGTTGAAAGAACCATTTCTTTCACTGCCAAGGCTTTATTTTTGGCAATAAACTCCGGCACTGCTTCGATAGCTAAACTAGCTGGATAAGATTCATCTATATCTGAAACAATAATTTCAAAAGGAATTTCGGCCCATTCTAATAATATTTTTCTTCTAGGAGATTGCGAGGCTAGTATGAATGCAGGCATGAAATGAATCGATTATATGAAACTATTATATTAAAATAAAAAGTAGAAAAACAGAATGGATAAAATACCTGCTAACATGGCAAATTTTATATAAGCGCTTAATTGCTTGAAATGATTATGGGTAAATGCCTTAGGTAATTTGAATAAAACAACTGTCAATGGCAAAATAATTAAGCCTAAACAATACACTACAGTATACCACCAACCAAATGGAATAACATAAAGCTGTATAATTAACAAAATGGCTATTACCACAAATGTCCATACCGCTAAATATACTTTAGTAGGTTTTAAACCCCAGGCAATGGGCATAGTATTACAACCATACTTTTGATCGCCTTCCATGTCTTCCATATCTTTTAAAGCCTCTCTTATTAAGGTTAGTATAAATGCAAATGCCGAATAGAGCAAGGTTAATTTTGCAAATTTCAATACAGCCCCATTACTTATTGCAGGATGTATAATTTCTTGAACCGTGAATTTTGAAAAATAAACAATCGCAATTGACCAAGCCGTTAGTATGGCAATAAGTACATTGCCCACCAAAAACTTCTTTTTAAAACTAGTACTATAAAACCATAATAAAAGTATGGCTAGTAAATTAGTAATATGAATATGCCAATAGCTTGCAAAAGGAAATACAATGGTAGATATATACATACCCATTACACTGAATATTAAATGCCAGAATATGACCATTCTTCTACTAATATAAGCGCCTACTACTACTTTTTGTGGCTTATTCACTTGGTCAATATTTACATCAAAATAATCGTTTATCATATACCCTGCAGCAGCAATTAATAGATTACTAGTAAGCATAAAATAAAAACGAATATCCACTTCAGTACCAGCCAAAGGAAATAAAGGTTTGTAAATACAAAAATGCAATAAACACTCCGCTAATAAGATGAATACTAAGTTTGGCCAACGCACCAACTTTAAAAAATGGACTAGTAATTTCAAATTGATTATTTTAAATTCATTTGGATTGAATGTGATCTTCTATATCCCAATGATCATTCAACTTTAATGTTTTTTCAATCACTTCTCTAGCACAACCCTCTCCCCCTTTAGTAATGGCTTTGTAGGTGGCTATGGTTTTAATATCGATAGCTGCATCATTTGGGCAAGCAGCTATGCCTACTATTTGCATGGCTTCATAGTCGGGCATATCATCACCCATATATAATATTTGATCCAAAGGGGTAGCATGTAAAATAGATAACTCTTCTAAAAGTACTTTCTTGTCTGCAACTTTCATAAACACTTGAACAACGCCTAATTTTTCTAAACGCTCTTTCACTTCATCCGAATTGCCGCCTGAAATGATCCAAACCTTATACCCTTTTTTAATGGCTAATTGAATGGCATAACCATCTTTAATATTCATGGTTCTTGCCATTAATCCATTGGGCATCACCAATAAATTACCATTGGTTAATACACCATCTACATCAAATACAAAACAAGTTATTTTTTTAAAATTAGCTAACAAGGCATCTTTATTTAGACAATAAAAGTAAGCTTATTTTTGATTATCACGCCACTCATACACCCAGGCGGATTGAATCATTTCCAGGTGCCCCTCGTTAGATTCCTCTTTTTTGCCCTCAAAATGAGGCAAGGATAAAACCCAATCTAATAAATCGGTGAAGCGCACTCTGTAAATTTTAGACTCTGTAAAATCGTCCCCAAATTTTTCATATAATTTTTGAGCAATATCTTCGTGATCATTCCAATGAATGGGTGGTTCAAACTGAGTCATAATTTTTTAATTTTTATTTAGGTCTAGTATATTTTATTCTCCTAAAAATTGTGTTTGGTCGGGCACTAGTATTTCTATATTACCAGTACCTGCTAATAATTCGCACTGACAACCTAATCTCGATTCAATACGCGGACTCACAGCACGATCAATAAAATCTTCTTCTTTATCCGACAACTCTTGTAAGAATTCAGCACCTTTCTTTATATAGATATGACAGGTACTACAAGCACAAACACCCCCACAATTATGATGCAATTCTATACCTGCATCTAATAAGACTTCTAATAAGCTATGGTCTGGCTTAATGTCATTTAAAGTAACTGGCTCTAATCCCTTTTGTTCAAAATTAATTTTTATCGAATACATAGCTCGTTCTTAGATTTTTGCAAAAATACTAGTAATCACTCAATGCCTTCATTTCATTTATATTTTTCTTTGTCGAAATACAAAAAAAATAATATCTATACTCTAGAGGCACTTATCTTTGCAGTCTAATTTTTAGAAATATGGCCACGCATGGGTTCTCCGAGAGGATGTATTTGCAATATTTGAGAACCAAGTTTACCACTTTAGGCATGGTTTCACCACCAGTGGCAGGGAAATTGGCCTTTGATTTATTCTGCACCCCCTATCCAAAATACAAGAAAAGAAAGGCTCCCGCTGTCTTTCACCAGGCTAAGGAATTAAATATTACACTCATAGGTGACGGCATAAAAGAAACAGGCAAAACCAATATTCATGGTTTTGAATGGAATCCCCTGAAGCCAAATGGACAGACAGTATTAATAGTGCATGGCTATGCTAGCTATTTTTATAAGTTCGAGCAATATATTCAGCCTTTATTAAAACAGGGTTTTAGGGTAATAGGTTTTGACGCACCAGGACATGGGCTAAGTGAGGGCAAACACATTAATATAGTAATCTATAAACATGCCATTGAACATATTATTAAAGAACTAGGCCCCATTGACCATTTTATTGGCCATTCATTAGGAGCCATCACCTTAGCCATGTTGGCGGAAACCATTGAAAACCCCTCAAAGCATAAATTTGTTTTAATAGCACCTGCTACCAAAACCACTAGTACTTTTGAGAGATATTTTAATATGATGCGCTTTAGCCCAGCTATAAGAACAGCTTTTTTAGACGAACTAGAGAAACGCACCAAGCTACCTATTACCTATTTTGAAGCAGACAGAGCCATTCAAAACTATGGGGGTGACCTGCTTTGGGTGCACGATACCGAGGATTTGGTTTGTCCTTTCAAAGATTTGGTCGATTTTCAAAAAAAAGCACCAAAAAACATAAAATTCTTGATTACCAATGGGTTAGGCCATAATAAACTATATAAAACACCCGAAATTATTGATAAAATAATGGCCTTTTTAGGTCCAATAGAATAGCTAATTTTTATTTTTTGGGCGAAAGCTCTAATATTGCATCGCGAGAAAAGAATTAATTAGCTAGAAATGGTGTTTTTTCTTTTTTCATAATTAATTGATATTCAATTCCAAAAATACCCGTAGGAGCGGTTGGCAACTATGTCAAAAAACTTATTAATTGTGGAGTCGCCTGCAAAGGCCAAGACGATCGAGAAGATTTTAGGGGAAGAATTTGAAGTAAGAAGCTGCTATGGTCATATACGTGATCTAGAGAAAGCAGACATGGGTATTGACTTAAAAAACAAATTTGCACCAAGATATACTGTCCCTAGTGAGAAAGAAAAAGTGGTAAAGGAACTAAAATCCATGTCAAAGAAGGCAAAGGAAGTATGGCTAGCATCGGATGAGGACCGCGAAGGAGAAAGTATTAGTTGGCATTTGGCAGAAGTATTGGGATTAGATCCTAAAAAAACAAAGCGTATTGTATTTCATGAAATTACAGCGCCCGCTATAAAAAAAGCAGTTGCGAATCCTCGTTTCATAAATATGGATTTAGTGGACGCACAACAAGCAAGAAGAATATTAGATAGAATTGTGGGTTTTGAATTAAGCCCAGTGCTTTGGAGAAAAATTGGCATGCAAAGAAGTTTGAGTGCAGGTCGTGTGCAAAGTGTGGCTGTAAGATTAATTGCAGAAAGAGAAAGAGAGATCAATCAATTTTTACCAGAAAGCGTATTTAAAATTGCTGCTTTATTCACAGCCCCTGATATTAATAAAAAGAAAGTTAAGTTTAAAGCAGAAGGTCCTCAAAAATTATCAACAGCTGGTGCTGCTGAAAAGTTTTTAAACGAATCAAAAGGTGCAAAATATACGGTAAAAGATATAGCTGTAAAAGACGGCAAACGTACGCCCTCTGCGCCTTTCACCACTTCTACCCTACAACAAGAAGCTTCTAGAAAATTAGGATATAGTGTAAGTAAAACAATGTTACTTGCACAAAAATTATATGAAAGTGGTAAGATCACTTACATGAGAACCGATAGTATTAGTTTAAGTGAAACAGCAGTAGATGCCATTAAAGCAGAAATCAATTCAAGCTTTGGTGAAAAATATTATCAACCTCGCAAGTTTAAAAATAAAAATGAAAATGCGCAAGAGGCGCATGAGGCCATTCGTCCTTCTTATATGAATGAAAGCAAAGTTGACGATGCCGATTTAAATAGATTATACGAACTCATTTGGAAAAGAACCATTGCTTCTCAAATGAGCGATGCACAATTCGAAAAAACAACAGCTAAAATTGAAGTCTCTACTAATAAAGAAATATTAACGGCAAGTGGCGAGGTGATGAAATTTGATGGTTTTCTAAAAGTATATTTAGAAAGTAATGACGAAGAAGAGGAAGAAGATAATAATGAAGATGGTGAAAGTTTATTACCTCCTTTGGCAAAAGGACAAGTCTTAGACTTTTTAGAAATGACAGGACTAGAGCGTTTTAGTCGCCCTACTTCAAGATTCACAGAAGCATCGCTGGTGAAGAAATTAGAGGAATTAGGTATTGGACGCCCTTCTACTTATGCGCCAACTATTTCTACTATTATGAAACGTAATTATGTAGAGAAAAGAGAAAAAGAAGGGGTGAAAAGAATCTACCAAATTTTAACTTTAGATAATAAGGATGTCATTAAGCAGGAAACTGCATCTGAAATTACTGGTGCAGAAAAAAATAAGTTATCTCCTACCGATTTAGGTTTAGTGGTGACTGACTTTTTGAAATTGCATTTTGAAAAAGTAATGGACTTTAACTTTACTGCTAAAATTGAAGGCGAGTTTGATGAAATCGCAGCAGGTAAATTAAAATGGAGCGATATGTTGGCCTCTTTTTATGAGCCCTTTCATGTAACCATTGAACATACATTGGAAACTGCTGAAAGAGCTAAAGGCGAAAGAGAACTTGGTTTTGATGCAGTGACTGGCAAGAAAGTAATTGCGCGTATGGGAAGATATGGACCGATGGTTCAAATTGGACACCAAGACGAAGAAGAAAAGCCAAGATTTGCAAAGCTAAAGGCCTCTCAAAGCATTGAAACAATAAGTTTTGACGAAGCTATGGAACTTTTCAAATTACCTAGAATGCTTGGTCAATTTGAAGAGGAAGATGTTTCTGTAAATATTGGTCGTTTTGGCCCTTATGCGGCTCATGCTAAGAAGTTCTACTCCCTTAATAAGGAAATGGACCCTTATACTGTAACCCTAGAGGAATTAACTCCTATGATTGCAGAAAAGCGTAAGGCAAAAGACGAGAGAACCATTAAGGTATTTGAAAAAGAAAAGATACAATTACTGAGAGGCCCTTATGGCCCTTATATTAAACAAGGTTTACGCAATTTCAAATTGAGTAAAGAGCAACAAGAAAAAGTTGAAACCTTAACCATTGAAGAAGTGAATGCTACTATTGCTGAATTGAAAGCTAATCCGCCACGAAAAATGGCTAGAAAGAAAAAGGCTTCTTAACAATAATACATAAGTAAATCAACATTTACATTAGCCTACAATACTACTAAAAAAGGTCCTCCGAAATTCGGGGGACCTTTTTTTATCTTGTCTATATCTTATAAGTTTATTGGAAGGAAGGCTTACTCATTAATTTAAGGTATTGAACATGCGCTTTAATGGCACTTATTACCGTTGGGTATTCAATATATTTTAATTTAAAATCGGCACAGGTTTGTTTTACTATTTTAGAAATAGCAGGATAATGCACATGAGAGATTTTAGGGAACAAATGGTGTTCAATTTGAAAGTTTAACCCTCCTACTAACCAACTTACTAATTTACTCTTCGTCGCAAAATTAGCCGTGGTTTGAATTTGGTGCACTGCGAACTCATCAGGCATTTTATTATCAGGTTGAACTGCAATAGGGAATTCAGTTTCAGTAACAGTATGTGCTAGCTGAAATACAATACTTAATACAAAGCCTGCAAAACAGCCTACTACTAAGAAACCTACTAACCAGCTAACCCAACCCAACATATATATAGGTAATACCACGAAAATAAAAGCATGGTATACTTTCACTGCCCAAAATTCAAAATGTTCAGCAAAGCTCATATCGCTAATAGCAACAGAACCAATTTTTTTAGAAAAATACTTTTTGTAATCGGCAAAGAATATCCAAAATATATAAAGTAGCATATATAAAACCCAAAAATAAATATGTTGAAAGCGGTGTAAAAGATAATGTTTCTGTGTAGGGGCCATTCTCATTAAGGCGCCTACTTCTATATCATCATCTACTCCATCAATATTGGTAAAAGTATGGTGCAAAGTAACATGCTTCATGGCCCACATAAAACGGCTTGCTCCTAATACACTAATAGAAGAAGAGGCTAATTTATTCAACCAAGCATATTTACTAAAACTACCATGACTACCATCGTGCATAACATTAAACCCAATGGCGGCAATAAGGCCTCCAAATAAGATGCATTCTAAAATGGCATAAAATACAGGAGGTGTGAAAAATATTAAATGGACATAAGTAATTACAAAAAGGCTCATTAAAATAATGGCTTTAGAAAACAATTTAAAATTACCAGTTGCTTTAATAGCATGATCTTCTAAATATAGATTCACTCTTCTCTTTAATTCTGCATGTAATGAATTTGCCATTACAGGGAACTTCGGGGTACTTACATTATTGTTTGACATAGTGTTCGTTATAATATACAAAGAAAAGGCAATTAGCAATAAGACTAGGCTTTATTCTGCATTATTTACCCGAACGTTTAATAATTCTATTTATTATGTAAACAATTGTTAAATATATCCACATAGATGGGATAAGTAAAAAGGTTTTTTGACGATATATTTCGTTGATTTGAATAATAATTGAAACCTAATATTAGTTGACCTATGCAAAAAGAAGCCGAAATTAGCGCCCTATTTAAGCTAATAGACGACCCAGATGAAGAAGTATTTAATACTATTGCAGATAGGTTACTTAACTATGGTACCCCTATTATTCCTGACCTAGAACATCTTTGGGAAAATACATTGGACGAAGCTACTTTAGAACGCATAGAAATGATGATTTATAGACTGCGTTTGCAGGATTTAAAAGAAGCCTTCGTTGAATGGAAAACCAAGCCCGACCCTTCTTTATTTGAAGGTGCTTTACTCGTTACTAAATTCCAATTTCCTGAATTAGCCATTGACAGCTTGCGTCATCAAATGGAAAAAATTAGACGCAATATTTGGCTAGAGCTTAATAACTACTTAACTCCCTTGGAACAAGCCAATGTAATTAGAAACATACTTTTCAACTACTATCAAATAAAAGGCGTAGAAGTGAACTATGAAAAGCCAGAAGAATTTTTAATTTCAGCTCCATTACAATCTAAAAAAGGGAATGCCATTGCCAATACTTTATTATATGCCGAGCTTTGCCAACAACTTGAAATACAAGCTCAGTTTATTAATATTCCTAAGCAATGTATTATTGCTTTTTATGCATCGGACTGGGATCCTGAAGAATTGGTCACTAACCCACAAGAATTTATTCAGTTTTATGTAGAGGGTACCACCGGTAATGCTTTTTCACAAAAGGATTTAGACCAGTACATGATTCGTTCTAACATTGAACCAAAGAATAGTTATTATAAAGCTTTGTCTAATGTGAAAATTATTAAAAAACATTTACTAGAATTTGCAAAATGTTTTAATAGCCCTACCCTGCAATACAAACAAAAGGACCTTACCGATTTAGCTAATTTATTGGACTAAATAAAAAACTATGATTCAGTGGGATGATTTTACCAAGGTAGATATTCGTTGCGGCACCATTTTATCGGCCGAAGTTTTTGCGAAAGCCAAAAAACCTGCTTATCAATTAAGTATCGATTTTGGAAGCTTGGGTATTAAAAAATCATCTGCTCAAATCACAGCTCATTATAGTATTGACAATTTAATTGGTAAACAAGTAGTAGCTGTGGTGAATTTTCCACCTAAACAAATAGCCAACTTCATGAGTGAGTGTTTAGTATTAGGCGTTTATGATACCGAAAACGAAGTGGTCTTACTACATCCCTCTCACCCAGTTCAAAATGGCCAACCAATAGGTTAATGGAAACAAAATACACACAAATTTATCATAGTCCCATTGGTGTTATTAAAATAGTAGCCTCCGAATTTTGTATTGAAGAATTAGTTTTTGTAGAAACAGATAAAGTTTCAAGCATATCACTATCTGAGGATTCTCCTGCTGTGATTCAGCAATGCATAGATGAACTCTTAGAATACTTTGCAGGTAATAGAAGAAGTTTTTCCGTGGCTATTAACCAAGAAGGAACTGAATTTCAACAAAGAGTTTGGAAAGAATTATACGAAGTGCCTTTTGGAAAAAATTTGAGTTATGGAGAACTTGCTAAAAAAATGGGTGACCCTACTGCTGTTCGAGCAGCGGCTGCAGCCAATGGTAAAAATAAAATTGCCGTTATAGTACCCTGCCATAGAATTGTTGGGGCAGATAGGTCACTTGTGGGATATGCTTGGGGTAAGGCTAGAAAGAAATGGCTACTTCAGCATGAATTTAGATTAGCATTAGGAGTGCAAACCTTGTTCTAAGCCACTATAATTTGCCGCCATAAATAATCTTTTAGGATCTATTTTAAAATAGAACCATCGAAACCAAAGGGTAATAAATGAGTGGCAGAATGCACCACCATTACTTTGCCTGACTTCCCAGCCATAATTATTTTAATGGGCGATTTAAACCTGTTTTCATAGTCTAATAAAGACTGCCTGCACATTCC
>CANCRC010000002.1 GCA_947380435.1 Chitinophagaceae bacterium | reverse complement strand
AAATGTTTTTCAATCACACGGTATAAACTTAATTCCACTTTCTTAGGATCTACTAAAACAAATTTTAATTGAGAAGGATGCTTCTTATATAATAAAGAAACAAGTATAGCATTTAATCCCACCGACTTTCCTTGCCCTGTAGCCCCTGCCATTAATAAGTGAGGCATGCTGGCTAAGTCTACAATGAAATTTTCATTATCAATTTTTTTACCAATAGCAATAGGTAAAGAGAATTTACTATTTTGAAATTTCTCACTAGCAAGTAATGTTTTCATACTCACTACCGACTTTCTAATATTCGGCACTTCAATACCAATAGTTCCTTTCCCAGGAATAGGTGCAATTATACGAATACCCAATGCAGCTAAACTTAATGCTATATCATCTTCTAAATTTTTAATTCTACTAATACGCACACCCGGCGCAGGCACAATCTCATACAAGGTTACCGTAGGGCCTACTGTGGCAGCAATTCTTTGTATAGCAATATCATAATTTTTGAGTGTCGCAATAATTTGATTTTTATGCGTCTCTAATTCTTCAGGGTCTTGTACAATTTTTTCAGAGCCATGTGTCTCTAATAAATTAATGGAAGGATACTTGTAATTTTTTAAATCCAAAGTGGCATCATAGGCTGTACCTATAGCACCAACGGGTACAATTACTTCTTTAGCTACTGGCTTTATTTCTAAATCAAGGTCCTCTAATAATTCACCATTAAAATCTTCGATATTTATTTTTTCAGGCGCAGGGGTAGCTTCCTCCATTACATCATTTACTACTGCCGGTTCTTCTGTATCAATAAGTGTAGGGGCTAATGCTGCTGCTAATTCTTGCGGCTCTTCTATTTTTTCACTTTCTAAACTTAGTTCATCAAAAGAATCGGAATTGGTATTTAATTTATTGCCCCCTACATTCGGCGTTTCTGCTGCATTTAAATCCCATTCTTGTTTAACGGCTGTTTCATCTGTATCTACTATATCATCCCCTTCGTAGCTAGGTTCTTTTTTCTTCGGCATTAAAAAATTAAAACTTGGTACATTGAAATGGGGGTTAAACCTCCAAATAAAATAACTAAAGCCCGCCACTAATAATAAAGCACCTGTTCCAAAATTACCTACCCATTTAATTAACCAACTACTACTATATTCACCCAGCGCCCCACCCCAAGAAAAATTAGCACCTGCAGTGACAAAGGCTAAACAAGTACTTATTACAAGTAAACCTAAAATAACATATCTACTATTGCGCCATACACTAAAAATAGGCTTGGTGAAAAATAAATTCACTCCTACTACAAAAAAGAAAGAACAAAATAAATAAGCGGCTAAGCCAAAACCATTGAACATAATTTGATAGGCGACAAAAGCACCTACATAGCCCATTAAATTATTTGCTTTTAAATCGTTGGTGGAAAATAAATGGGTACGCCATAATTGAACCATGTCCTGGTCGTCCTGCCAAGTAAATAAATAAGAAGTGAATGCCACAAAAAGAAATAAGGTAATGAGTAAACTTACCGAGCCCATAATTTTGGAAGTTCTTTCGTCTTTGACCACCTCCGTCACCGATACATCTGCTTCTTTATCAGGATTTAAATTCTCCTCACTAATCTTTGATTGTTTCTTACTTTTTAGGGTATTTGCCATGATAACAAATATAAGTTATCTCCATAGGACGGAAAAGGAATTTGAGCAAATGTGTAAAATTGAAAACGAAGGGGCCTACTTATCCACTTTATGAAGAAAAACTACCCTTATCCAAAAAGACCAACCCAGTATAAAACAAAGGCCGCCCAAAGGAGTGATGGGACCTATAAAATGAATAAAAGGATGATCAGCAGAAACTAAAGTTAATAAGTACAAAGAGCCGCTAAAAAAGAAAGTCCCTAGCATAAAAAAATGGCCAGCCCAACCCAATGCTTTTTGCTCCCCCATTTTATCTGCATTTTGCATTCCATAAAGCGATAAAGCAATAAGGGCTAATCCATGTAAAAACTGGTACCTCACCCCCGTTTCAAATATTTGTAATTTCTCTACACTTACGATGGCTTTTAAAGCATGGGCCCCAAAGGCACCTAATACCACTGCAAATAAGCAGAAGCCTAAGCCTGCTAATAAAATTTTACGATACATGCTTTGTAATTATCTTTTTCAAACCGGCTTCATTAATTTGATCGCTGGTTAATCGGTAATGGGCTTGCACATAAAACGAATGTCTTTCTACTAATTTATTTTCAATGAATGTTGCAATTTGACTATCGCTTAATGTAGCAATTAAAGGGCGTTGATTTTTTTCAGGAGATACTCTTTTTACTAAAACCTCTACTGGTTCATCTAACCAAATCACAATGCCTTCTTTTTTCATCCACTGCATATTCTCTTGAAAACAAGGCGTACCGCCACCTGTAGCAATTATAAATTTTTTCTTTTCTTTAAACCATCTTAAAATTTTTGCTTCTACTTTTCTAAAATGATCCTCCCCATCCTCATTAAAAATTTCAGCAATTGTTTTTTCTTCATTCATCTCTATTAAGGCATCTAAATCATAGCCCACACATTTATTCCACTTAGCCATTTTTTGTGCCCAATAAGTTTTTCCGGCACCCATCATTCCAATTAAAAATATTTTATCCGCAGCCATTTTCCTCTTTTTTCTCTAATTATAAAATCTATTTGAACGCATTGAACCCTGTGATATCCATTCCTGTAATTAACAAATGAATATCGTGTGTGCCTTCATAGGTAATTACACTTTCCAAATTCATCATATGTCTCATTACCGAGTATTCGCCAGTAATACCCATACCTCCTAGCATTTGCCTAGCATCTCTTGTAATTTGCGCAGCTATTTCACAACTATTTCTTTTAGCCATACTTATTTGTGCGGGTGTGGCGCGACCTTCATTCATTAAAACACCTAAACGCCAAACCATTAATTGCGCCTTGGTAATTTCAGTAACCATTTCAGCTAATTTCTTTTGTTGCAATTGGAAAGCACCAATAGGTTTACCAAATTGCATTCTTTCTTTACTATAACGAAGTGCAGTATCATAACAATCCATGGCAGCACCTAGGGCACCCCATGCAATACCATATCTAGCTTTACTTAAACAGCCTAAAGGACCTTTTAATCCTTTTACATTTGGTAAAATATTTTCTTTAGGAACTTTCACATTATCAAAAACCAATTCTCCAGTAGCACTTGCACGCAAACTCCATTTCCCATGAGTGGTAGGTGTTGAAAAACCTTCCATGCCTCTTTCTACAATCACACCTACAATCTCACCCGATTCATTCTTTGCCCATACAACTGCTAATTGTGCAAAGGGGGAATTGCTAATCCACATTTTAGCGCCATTCAAAATATAGTGGTCCCCCGCATCTTTTATATTTGTAAGCATACTGGAAGGATCAGAACCATGATCGGGCTCGGTTAATCCAAAACATCCCAGCCATTCACCAGAAGCTAGTTTAGGTAAATATTTTTTCTTTTGCGCTTCACTACCATAGGCATAAATAGGAAACATTACCAAAGAGCCTTGTACACTTGCAGTACTTCTAACACCACTATCGCCTCTTTCTAATTCCTGCATCATAATACCATAACTAATATAGTCCAAACCTCCACCCCCATATTCGACAGGAACGGTTGGACCAAAACAACCCATATCCCCTAGTTGTTTAATAATTTGAGTAGGGAATTCTGCACGCTGAGCATAGTCTTCTATAATGGGTGAAATTTCTTTTTTAACATAGTCTCTCACAGCCTTTCTGACCATTAAATGTTCCTCACTTAATAATTCATCTAATTGATAATAATCGGGAGACTCAAATAAATCGGTTCTTACTGCCATAAAAAATAGTTTAGCGTTAAAACAATCACCCACAAAGATAACTGAAACGGCAGTAAAAAAGTATATTTACAATAACAATATTAATATGCGAAAAATTATTACCCATTTAAGTTTTTATGTTTTAATAGCCATCATAACAGGCGTATTAGTAGGTATTTATATGCCAAGCTTTGCCCTTCGCCTTGAGCCCCTTTCTAAAAACTTTATTAGCATCATAAAAATATTCACCTTCCCCATTATTTTTTTAACAGTCACACTGGGAATTGCTTCCATGGGCGATTTAAAAAAAGTAGGCCGCATTGGAATAAAATCATTGGTGTATTTTGAAATTGTAAGTACGCTTTCTTTAGCCATTGGTGTGGTCATGGCATTATGGTTAAAACCTGGTAGCATTAGTAAAGATGGTATTCAAATGCAGGACCCTTCCAAATATACAGCGGCGCCTAATTTTCATATTTGGACCATTATAAAAGGCAATGTTAATTTACAAATTTTAGTGTTGGCCATTGTAGTAGGTCTTGTTTTAAATTTCTTAAATAAAAAAGAAACCTACATTCATTTTTTAGGCAGGCTAACACATTATGTTTTTATTGGACTAAAATATGTGATGTACTTAGCTCCCATTGCAGCCTTTGGCGGTATGGCTTTTTCTGTTGGCAAATATGGTTTAGCTAGTTTAATTCCACTAGGCAAATTAATGGGTACCATGTATTTAACCATGATCCTATTTGTTTTTCTAATATTGGGGCTTTTATTGAAGTATTATAAATTATCCATTTGGCAACTCATTAAAAATATTAAAGAAGAATTATTACTAGTATTTGCTACCTCTTCATCGGAACCTGCGATGCCCTCTCTTATGAATAAGTTGGAAAAAATGGGTTGTTCAAAATCGGTGGTGGGATTAGTAGTACCCACTGGTTATTCTTTTAATTTAGATGGTACTTCTATTTATTTATCCATGGCCGTTATTTTTATTGCTCAATTATACAATGTTCAATTAAGTACCGCTGAACTAGTTACTATGATACTCATTTTAATGCTCACTTCTAAAGGTGCTGCAGGTGTGACGGGAAGTGGCTTTATAGTATTAGCTTCTACCTTAGCTAGTTTGCAAAAAATTCCCATTGAAGGTTTAGCCTTTTTATTAGGTATAGATAAATTCATGAGTGAAGCCAGGGCCATTACCAATATTATTGGCAATAGTGCTGCCACTATATTTATAGCAAAGACAGAAGGTGAAAATGTACAGTTATTGAAGTAGGTCTTTTAAAGTAGCCCTTTCATTTCGGTAGCATAGGCGGCTGCAGCGATACTTGCTTTTTCAGCAAAATCGTTTTCACTGCTCGCAAAAATAATAGCTCTACTTGCATTCACTAATAAACCCACCGATTCATTTTTACCATACTTGGTAACATCGGCCAAACTACCCCCTTGTGCACCTACTCCTGGTACTAATAAAAAATGATGCGGAATAATAGATCTTATATGCTCAAGCTCTTGCGCTTTGGTAGCACCCACTACAAACATAATTTGTTCAGGTGTTCCCCAAGTAGCTACTTGCTTTAAAACCGATTCGTACACATATTCTCCACTACTTAATTTTTGTTGTTGAAAATTTTGACTGCCTTCATTGGAAGTAAGTCCTAGTACAATGGTGAATTTATTTTTATAGGCTAAGAAAGCGTCTAAGCTATCCTTACCCATATAAGGTGCTACTGTAATGGCATCAAAAGGTAATACTTCAAAAAATGTTTTTGCATAATGCGCAGAAGTGTTTCCGATATCTCCTCTCTTGGCATCGGCAATAGTAAAATGTGCACTTGAAATATGCGCTAAGGTTTCTTCCATAGCCTGCCAACCTTGCACGCCCATCGATTCATAAAAGGCAGTATTAATTTTATACCCCACACAATGAGCCGCTGTGGCATCGATGATGGCTTTATTAAAAGCAATTACCCCTTTGGCATCCTTTGAAAAACCCTTGGGTAGTTTCTCGCAATCGGAATCTAATCCAACACATAAATAAGACTGCTTCTTATTAATTTCCTCTACCAAGGTTGATTTTGTCATGCTGTATTTTTAAGCTGCAGCAAATTTAGCCAAAAGCATGCAAGATGCCAATTATGGATTAACTTTGCTTATGTTTAAGAATATAAAAGCGTCTATTTATCTATCAACTATATTGTTATGCTTATTCAGCGCCTGCGGAACCGAGGCCAATGAATCCAAGGCAGATAATGCCCTTGACGGCGGCAGGTATTTTATAGAAAATTGCATGCAGGGCAATTTTAAAATAGCCAAGCTTTATTTACTAGAAAGCCCAGCAAATCATAGTTATTTTGATAGCCTATCTGCCCATTATTTTTTATTAGATAAAGAAGGAAGGCAGCAACTAAGACAGGCCTCTATTCAAATTAATGAAATTCGTAGTATCGACCCTACCCATAGTAGTTTTGACTATCAGAATTCATTGGACAAAGTTCCACAAAAAATGATGGTAGTCTCCACCTCCGAGGGCTGGAAGGTGGACTTACAATATTCTTATCCCCAAAAAACTAAATAAAAAATAAAATGGTATATTTGCGCAAGCAACTAACCAATAAATAAAAAAAATACAAAATGGAAGCGCAAAAAAACACAAAAAAATACTGGGCACTTTGTTTTACTTGGACTGTTATTTTATTTACCCTTTTTGCCTTACATAGAGAATTTTTCTGGTTAGCGCTACCTGGCACTTTAACTTATTTTGCAAAAGCAATGGACCTTTTCTAGACCATTCAATGAGTCCTTTCAATATATTTCAAAAAAAGACCCGCTCTATATTTTAGAACGGGTCTTTTTTTTTAAAATGAATTCTTTATTTTAACACAGAAAGTGCAGCTGCTGCATAAGTGAAAACTTCAGGCTGATGATGATGAATAGGCTTCGTTACTTTAGATTCTCCTAAACGAACCACTACTGCATTTTTATCGCGGATAATATAAACGTATTGGCCAAATAATCCGTTTTGTGCTACTATATCATGCCCTTGTTCTTTGAACATCCAATATTGATAACCATAAAAATCGACTGGGTTTTCGTTTTCATAACGGTCTTTTAAATAAGTAGCCGGTGTAGTAGCTGTTTGTACATAATTACTGGAAACAATTTGTTTATCACCCCATTTTCCATTTTGTAAAACTAGTTGACCAAATCTTGCATAGTCACGTGCTACCCCATTAAAACAACAAAAAGCTTTTTCATGTTTTTTAGCTCCGTCCAATAGCCATAGTGCATCTGCTTCTGCACCCATGGGTTGCATAAATCTTTCTGAAACAAGTGTTGATATATTTTGCCCAAATACTTTTTCAACAATCAAGCCCAATACTTGTGTATCTCCGCTTCGGTATTCCCAATGCTCACCTGATGGTTCTTTATATTCCATTTTATTCACCATAAATTCTTCATCATCTCCATAATAACCATAAGCATTCATGCTAAAATAACCCTTGTCCGATTCTTTATAGTTGGTACCAGAACTCATGGTTAATAAATCTTTAATACGCACTTTCTCTAAACCACTCGTTTTAAAATGAGGAACATAATTACCTACTGGTTCTTCTAATGATTTAATCTTGCCTTCATCAACCGCAATTCCTATTAATAAGGATATTATACTTTTAGCAGCAGAAAAGGAACCACTTAGGGTTTTAGGTGTATAGCCATCCCAATACTTTTCATAAATTAATTTTCCATCTTGAATAACTAAAAAAGCATGGGTGTCATTTGAATCCATAATAGCTAGAAGAGAATCGGAAATAATACCTTTATTATAAGTAGTGTCTAGCGGCCAATACTGTGGAGCCCCACCACTCGATACTAAACGGGAAGGATGGGTTTTATAGTCATGAATAGTATGTACTCCCCATGATGCAAAGTTTTTTAAATGTGAAAACTGCGGGGTGAATGATAAGCCGCCTAATACAATTATGATTAGCGCAAGGCTAATGGCGATTTTTTTTAGCATAGATAGAAAAATTTTGGTTTATTTGCAAGTTGTTTCTAGAGAAACCACCCTATAAAATTAAATAAATTAACTGTAATAAAATGTATTCAAGCGAATTTCAAGCAATAATTGACCGTCGTAGATCGAATCGCAAATTTGACCCCTTGGTAGAAGTGCCGGATGAAGTCATTAAAAAAAGTTTAGAACGCGCTATTCTCTCTCCTAATAGTAGCAATATGCAGCTTTGGGAATTCTATTGGATTCGATCAGAAGAGGAAAAAAAGAAATATGAAGCACTTTGTTTAGGACAGAACGCTGCTAGATCTGCCAAAGAAATTGTGGTCTTTGTTACTCGAAAAGACTTATGGAAAAAACATGCCAAATGGAATTATGATAGATTGAAAGCTGGTATCAATGGCGAACCCAATAAACTTCAAAAAAGAGGTTTGGATTATTATGGGAAATTAATGCCACTCGCCTATCGTTCTGATATTTTTGGAATAATGGCTTTTGTAAGAAGATGCCTTAGTTTTTTTATGGGGCTTAGCAAACCATTTATGCGTTTTGGTGGCAAGGCAGACCAAAGAGTGACCGTTCATAAATCATGTGCATTAGCAGCACAAACATTTATGTTGTCTATTGCAGCAGAAGGTTTTGAATCTTGTCCTATGGAAGGCTTTGATGAAGTAAGAGTAAAAAAAGCATTGAACCTTCCAGCAGGCGCTGAAATTAATATGATTATTGCAGTGGGCAAAGGCACAGAGCAAGGTATTTGGGGACCAAGATTTAGATTGCCTTATGAAGAAGTAGTTTTTGAACGCTAATAAAAAAGCCCCTCGATAAATTGAGGGGCTTTTTTTATACCATGCATAATTCTATTTTATAAATAATTAGTTTTTAGCTGGTATAATGATAATGTTTCTATATTCAATAGGACCATGGTCTCCTTGCATCATAATAGGCCCTGGCTCCCCTTCATTGCTATCTAAGGCGCCACCAGTAATACCAGGAATTTGTTGATTATAAATTACAGTAGTACCATTTAAAACTACAGTCACTACTCTACCCACTAATGTTATATCATAAGTCTGCCATTCTCCAGCCTCCTTAGCCATATTGAATAAAGGGTCTATAAAACCATAGATACCTCCCAAATAAATATTCAAAGGCTCTCTTCCCTTGCTATCTTCTACTTGTGCTTCATACCTTCCTCTTAAATACACACCACTATTACTTTCTTTAGGATAACGGAATTCAATATGTAATTTAAAATCGTTAAATGTTGCTACAGATCTAATATTCGCACCTGATTGTGGACTTTTCAAAACTCCATTCTCCACTACCCATTGGTTTTTACCCAAGGCCTGCCAGCCGTCTAAATTTTTACCATTGAATAATTGTATAGACTTCCCCCAAACTGGTTTTTTATTTGAAATTAAGCGAGGCGCTCGAACACCTGTAAAAGTGAAAGTTTTACCTAATGGACTAAGAATGGTGCCGACTAATTTATCATCCTTCAGTGTGGCTTCAAAAATCATTTCTTTATCGCTTACATCAAACTGTGCAGGAATATGAAAATTTACCTTACCCTCTTTGAAAAAAACTTCTGAAATAGGACGGGCACTTCCCGATTCCCAAACAAAATGTCCTGTTAAAGTTTTTATACCAGAATGTCTTACTTCCAACCAAGAGGCTGCCATTTTTCCATTAAAATTCACCGTCAAATCCCATCTGCCTTCAATAGGTGCTGCTTTAATCTCTTCTGCCAATACTTTATTATTTGAAACAAAGGCTAAAAGCCCTACTAATACTAAGATGCAATACTTTTTCATATCTGTTTAAATTAAATATATAATGTAAAAAATCACGTACTAAATGTAAGAAAATATGGCTAAGAAAGCTAGGTATTTATATAAAAATAGGATAAATGGTACTGGTATTTGGATGAATAGGACTGGGTATTTGTTTTTCTTATTCTCAAAAAAACCAATTAGCTTTAAACTGCAAAAATTAAACGCAATGAATACAAAAAGATTTCTTTCCTGGTTACTCATCATAGTAGCCCCTTTATTAACAATTGCACAACAAACTAGTCAGTACCCTACCGATTATTTAAGCCCTGCTTTTCACGCAGGCCGTCGTGCAGCTTTTAAAGAAAAATTATCTGCAAATGGTGTGGGCATTTTCTTCGCTTCTCAAGTACGCGTAAGAAATAACGATGTCGACTTCCAATATGCACAAAGTAAAAACTTCTATTACTTCACTGGACTAGAAGAATCGGATGCTATGTTATTATTATTTAAACAACCCGTTACTATTTTAAATAAAACAGGTACTGAATTTATTTTTGTAAAAAATCGTGACCCACAAAAAGAATTGTGGACGGGTAAAATTTTAGGTGTGGAAGGTGTAAAGGCTCGTTATAAAATGGAGAATGTTTTTACCAACGACCAATTTGCTCCTAACACTATTGATTTTAGCAGTATTGATTCTATTTACTCCGCTTATCGCGGCGAGGGAATTTTTTCAAAATACAAAAGAGTAGAAGATCCCCTTTCTCATATGGCGAATATTGTAGATAGTATTATCAATACACAAAACAAGCCTATTGCAGGAAGAAGCACACAAATGATATTAAGTAGTCTGCGTGGTATTAAACAACCAGAGGAGATTGCTTTAATTGCAAAAGCTGCTGCTATTAGCTGCGAAGGCCATAGCGATGTAATGCGTGCCATTAAACCAGGCATGGCTGAATACCAAGCACAAGCCATTATGGAATATCATTTTAAAAACAATGGTTCTGAGTATCCGGGTTACCCTAGTATTAATGGCGCTGCAGAAAATTCATGCGTACTACACTATATCACTAATTTAAAAACCATCAATGAGGGTGAAATGTTATTAAGTGATTGCGCTGCTGAATACCATGGCTATAGTGCAGACGTTACAAGAACAGTGCCTGCTGGTGGAAAATTCACAGCCGCTCAAAAAATAATTTATGAATTAGTATTAAAAGCACAAGATGCAGGTATTGCCGCTTGTATACCAGGCGCTCCCTTTGCTGCCGCAGATGCTGCAGCAAGAAAAGTAGTAAACGATGGTTTAATAGAATTAGGCATTGCTGCGAATGAAACAGAGGCCAGAAAATATTTTCCGCATGGCACTTCGCATCATTTAGGACTTGATGTGCACGATATGGGACCGCGTACATTATTACCAGGTGTGGTCTTAACAGTGGAGCCAGGAATTTATATTCCACCAGGAAGTAATTGTGATAAAAAATGGTGGAGCATTGGTGTAAGAATTGAAGATGATATTTTAATTACTGAAACTGGTAGTAAAAATTTATCGGCAGGTGCTCCTCGTACCGTGGAGGCTATTGAAAAAATGGCTAAAGAGAAAAGTATATTTAAAAAATAAATTTTCGTTCATTGAAATAAGATTCAATAAAAAAACCTCACCGAATTATGGGTGAGGTTTTTTTGTGGAGTCGAGGGGAGTCGAACCCCTGTCCAAACAATGTTACCATTGGTCTTCTACATGCTTATTGTTTTATTACTTGTCGGCGAATAGCAGGAAAAACACAAACCAATTATTCGCTTAGCTGGATAGTACTTAAATAAAAGGCACAGCCTAGTTTTATCGCATCCTGTTTTGTTTTTAATTAGGCTGAGGAGCGGGCAACAGGCCTGCCTTCTCTCTCGACCAAAATGGAAGTTAATTCACTGAATTAAGCAGCCATGGCAAAATTTGCTTCGCCTTTTGATTGTTTGGTATTCAGATTAAAGTGCTAATTACCCAACGCACTGCATGCTTACCCCAACCGCTACGACTGCTGTCAAAACCATACGACCCCAATTGTATCTTATGAGATAAAACTTAATTCGAACCTACAAAATTACAACAAATTGCTGAATTACTTAAATAATCGCCAAAAGTCAAGCCCTAAAGCGTATAACATTAGGCCAAACATGAGCATCATGCCCACTACTTGAGCGTATTCCATAAACTTATCACTAGGCTTCTTCCCTGTAATCATTTCTACTATAATAAACAGTGCATGACCCCCATCTAAGGCAGGAATTGGTAACACGTTCATAAAGGCAAGTATAATAGAGAATATGGCAGTCAAAGTCCAAAAACGTTCCCAATCCCAAGCAGACGGGAAAGTATTTCCAATGCTAATTAAGCTACCCAAAGAATCGTTGGGGTTTACCTTGCCCGTAAAAATTTGTTTGATGCCTTGAATATAATTATCCAATGTAGTATAGCAACGATTTGCCCCTGCTGGAATAGCTTGCAAGAAAGTAAATTCTTTATGCACTGTTTTAAATAATGCATATGGTAGTTTTACAAACAAACCCAACTGCCCTTTATTATTTACTAATGTTTTTATATACACAGTGTCATCTCCTCTCTTAGCGGTAATCATAACAATTGAATCGGCATACTTTTCTTTCACCTCTACAAATTCATACTGATACCTAATACTTGTATTATTCATTTTCAATAAAGTATCATTTTTATTGAGGGCTCCTTCTAGAATAACAGCCGACTTCCCAACTGAATCAATAATAACAGGCACACGGGGAATTACAAAGGGTGCTGTCTTTTTAAATTTTGCAATAGAGGTAGCTAATCCCGCTGGTATAGCTAAAGAAACTAAACTATCTCCTCTTTTCACTTCCAATGTTTTTGGATTGGCTAAAATTAATTTTGATTCTAATGCATCAAAATTTTCTAATTCTTTATGATCAAGAGAAACAATTATATCTCCATCTTGAACACCCATTTGCTTAGCAATATCACTAACATGCACACCATAGCTTACATTTTTGGCGGGTAAATAATCATCGCCCCAATACCAACCAATACCAATAAATATAACAATGGCTAATAATACATTCACAATTACCCCTCCTAACATCACAATTAATCTTTGGTAAGCAGGTTTCGATCTTAATTCCCAATCCTCTGGTGCTTTATTTAATTGCTCCTTATCCATGCTCTCATCAATCATTCCTGAAATTTTCACATAGCCTCCAAAAGGAATCCATCCAATACCGTATTCAGTTTCTCCTATTTTCTTTTTCCAAAGGCTAAAGCCTGGATTAAAAAATAAATAAAATTTCTCTACACGTGTTTTAAATAAACGAGCAGGAATAAAATGTCCTAATTCATGTAAGACTACTATTATTGAAAAAGATAAAATAAACTGTGCTGTTTTTACACCCACTGCTGCAAAATCCATTGCTAAAATATACATATATTATAATTGTATTAAAGAGGCTGCGAAGTTACGCGCCTCTCCATCGGTTTCAAAATAATCTTCCAAACTTGGAGTGGCGATATAGTTAATTTTTTCTAAAGTTTTTTCAATAAGCTCTGTCATCTCTAAAAATCCAATTCTATTTCTTAAAAAAGCATAGACCGCAATTTCATTCGCTGCATTTAAAACACAGGGTGTATTGCCTCCTTTTTCCATCGCTTCTTTCGCTAAATGTAAATTTCTAAATGTTCTTGTATCGGGCTCGTCAAAACTTAATTGATTCGGCTTATCAAAAGTATACCTTGGGAAATTGTTTTTTAATCTTTGTGGAAATGCCATGGCATATTGAATAGGCAATTTCATATCGGGCAGCCCCATTTGTGCTTTTATACTACCATCTTCAAACTGCACCATACTATGAATAATACTTTGCGCGTGCACCACTACCTTAATTTGATGAGGTGCTAAATTAAATAACCATCTAGCTTCAATCATCTCCAGCCCTTTATTCATAAGGGTTGCAGAGTCTATAGATATTTTAGCCCCCATTGACCAATTAGGATGTTGCAAAGCATGATCGCGTTTTACATTCACTAAGAAATTAGGTTTCTTTCCTAAGAAAGGGCCCCCACTTGCAGTAAGAATTATTTTTTCAATAGGATTATTTTGCTCTCCTACTAAGCATTGAAAAATAGCGGAGTGCTCGCTGTCCACTGGAATAATGGCTGCTCTATTTTCTTTTGCTTTGCGCATAACTATATCTCCAGCTACAACTAAAGTTTCTTTATTGGCAAGACCAACGGCCTTTCCATTCTCAACTGCCGTTAGTGTTGGTTTTAATCCTGCAAAGCCTACAATACCTGCCATCATAAAATCATAACAATCCATGGCAGCCACTTGCTCTAATGCTTCCTCTCCTGCAAAAACTTTGATGGGTTTACCTTCTAATGCTTTTTTAACAGTGGCATATTTTGTAACATCCACTATTACGACCATATTGGGTTGAAATAATAATGCTTGCTCAATTAATAAAGACTCGTTGGAATGGGCTGTTAATATTTCAGCAACAAATAATTCAGGATGTGCAGCAATTACCTCAAGGGTTTGTTTCCCTATTGACCCTGTTGATCCGAAAATGGCAATTCTTTTTTGACTCATCCAATAGTTTTCTTAGAAATTAAAATTAAGCTATTATTTTTTTATGGCGCAATATATTGCATTAACTCATCGGCAATAACTCGGTCATTGCTTAAACGAGGTACTTTATTTTGCCCCCCTAGTTTACCTTTTGCTCTCATATAATTGATAAAGGCATTTTTTTGCATTGGTTTAATTTGCAAAGGCGCTAAAATAGACCCAGCCATTAAATCCTCGTAATAAACATTCTTAGTACAAAGTGCTTCGTTCAAACTCTTACTAAACAAAGCCATATCTGCGGGCTTCTTTTCAAATTCAATAAACCATTCGTGGTAACTTTTCCCTTCCCCTTGCTGAATAAAAGGAGCCACTGTAAATTCAACCACCGATACATCCATATGCTTGGCTACTTCTAATAAGGCTTGCTCTACCTCTTCTCCAATCACATGTTCTCCAAAGGCCGATATAAAATGTTTTACTCTTCCGGTAACAATGACTCTGTAGGGGTCAATACTTACAAACTTAATGGTGTCTCCCAAATGATAACCCCATAAACCTGCATTGCTATTAATGACCAAGGCATACTGTTCTCCTAACTTCACATCAGCGAGTGAAATTCTTTCAGGTGCTTCCTCATGCACACTAGCAAGTGGAATGAACTCATAAAAAATACCGCTATTGGTATTTAATAATAATCCTGGCTCTGTTCTTGTATCTTGATAAGCAAAGAAACCTTCGCTTGCGGGAAATAATTCAATGGTATCCAATTGTTTTCCGATGGTATCAAATAGTTTCGTTTTATAGGGTTCGAAATTCACACCCCCCTGCACTAATACTTGAAGGTTGGGAAAAATTTCAATCACGGGCTTCCCAGTAATTTCTACTATTCTATCAAAATACATTTGCACCCAAGGTGGAATGCCTCCAATTAATGTCAAGTCCTTGCCTACTGTTTCTGCAACTATCTTATCTAGTTTCTCTTCCCACTCTTCTATACAATTGGTTTCAAAGCTAGGTAGTTGGTTCCCTCTTAAATATTGAGGTATATGATGATTCACTATACCACTTAATCTTCCGGTGGGAATACCGCCCACTCGTTCTAGTTCGGGAGAACCGCTTAGAAATATCATTTTACCCCCTGCAAACTGGGTATTTCCCGTTACAGACATATAGGCAAGTATGGCATTTCTGGCCCCATTAATATGATTGTCTATTGAGTCCTTGGTAATGGGTATGTATTTAACCCCGCTGGTGGTACCGCTAGTTTTAGCAAAATAGATAGGTCGGCCCTTCCAAAGCACATTTTGAGTTCCTTTTTTAATTTGGTCGATATAGGGAATGAACTGCTCGTAGTCTCTTAAAGGCACTGCTTTTTGAAAGCTTGGGTAGTCGTTAACTTGGTCAAAATGGTGTTCTTTACCAAAAAGGG
This sequence comes from Chitinophagaceae bacterium, assembly GCA_947380435.1. Taxonomy (GTDB): domain Bacteria; phylum Bacteroidota; class Bacteroidia; order Chitinophagales; family Chitinophagaceae; genus Sediminibacterium. Next base: position 26,143 of record CANCRC010000002.1, on the reverse strand, counting down.
TGGTTTTTCCTAGTTTAATTAATTGATTTAGAATGTCTTGTTGATCTTTGAGGGCGGTTTTGCGATCCTTTTGTATTAGACGATGAATGACACCTGCAAAGGGTTTGGCCAATAAAGATTTGACATTAATCATATTCGGATACATTATTATAGATAGAACGAGGCGAAATTAGGTACTAATTTAGTTATTGTCAAATGACTTTAGTCCTTAAAAATCAGATAAATGTGGGTTTTTAAGGCAATTTGGAGGCCCCATTATATTTTTTGAGAATTAATTGCAAATTGGGATAAAAATAATTACCTTTGCCGTCCTAATTTTGGACATTATGTTAGCAGTAGTTAAAATCGCAGGACAACAATTTAAAGTACAAGCAGGAGATAGCTTGTATGTACCTCACCTGCAAGGTAAAACCGGAGACAAAGTTGAATTCAACGATGTTTTATTTGTCGATAACAATGGAAGCATCTCTTTTACGAGCAAGGTAAAAGTGAAGGCTGAAATTCTAAACGACTTAGTACAAGGTGATAAAGTTATCGCCTTTAAAATGAAAAGACGTAAAGGTTTCCGCAAGAAACATGGTCACAGAACACATTACACACAAATTAAAATCGAGAACATCGCTTAATCCAGCTAAGGCAGGACTAAAGAAGATATATCCATTATTAATAAAAGGCTAGAAAAAAGAATATACTATGGCACACAAAAAAGGGGAAGGTTCCGTAAAAAACGGCCGTGATTCCCAAAGCAAACGTTTAGGTGTTAAGATTTATGGTGGTCAACCAGCATTATCTGGCAACATCATTATACGCCAAAGAGGTACTGTATACCATCCTGGTAAACACGTTGGAGTTGGCTCTGACTTTACATTATTCGCACTTTCTAACGGAATTGTGGAGTTTAAAAAAGGCAGAAATAACCGTACCACAGTGTCTATCCTACCGGTAGAAACAGTAGCTTAAAAAAAATAATTTTGCAGTTATTAAAAAAGTTTTCTATTTTTAATACATATTTACTAACCATTAAATCTAAAAAACATGGCAAAAGCTAAAAAAGCTGCTAAAAAAGCTGCTCCTAAAAAAGCTGCTAAAAAAGCTGCTCCTAAAAAGAAAGCTGCTAAAAAAGCTGCTCCTAAGAAGAAAGCTGCTAAGAAGAAAGCTGCTAAAAAGAAATAATTATCGCAAGATAATTAAATCGTCTTTTTTGCTTTCAGCAAAAATAGATTTGAAGTCCTCCCCGTTTACGGGGGGGATTTTTTTTTGAACTATTTTTTATACATTCACGCATGCATAATTACGAGATCGCCGAACAATTTACTTTACTTGGAAAACTAATGGACATCCATGGCGAAAATGCATTTAAAATAAAGTCTTATACAAATGCTGCCTACACATTAGATAAGTTAGCAGAACCAGTAAGTGAAATGTCAGCGCATGAATTATTTGCTATTAGAGGTATAGGTGAAGCCATTGGACAAAAGATATTGCAACTCATTGAAAATAAGCGACTTACAATACTAGAAACCTATATTGAAAAAACACCAATAGGCATTTTAGAAATGCTAAAAATTAAAGGCCTAGGTCCTAAAAAAATTATTACCATTTGGAAAGAATTAGAAATTGAAACAGTAGGAGAACTATTGTATGCATGTCAAGAAAACAGATTAATAAACTACAAAGGATTTGGTGCGAAGACGCAACAAAATATTCAAGAGTCTTTAGAATATTATTTACAACATCAAGGAAGTTTTTTATATGAACAAGTTGAAACACTTGCACATAATTTGCAAACTATATTGAATGAGAAATTTCCAAAGGATGAACATATTATTTCTGGTCACTTTAAAAGACAAATGGAGACCATCGATTTTTTAGACATCGTCACTACCCTTTCAGAAAATAAATTAATAGATTGGTTAACAGAAAAAGAATTTACGATTACAAAATCAGATGAATTTTTAAGTAGTAAAGGAGTAGATAATTTTGAAATTAGGTGGCATATTACTAGCCCCGATCATTTCCATTGGACCAATTTTTCCCTGGCATCTTCCCCCGATTTTCTTAAAAAATGGGTCGAAAACCCCCTTTTTCAGAAAAATTTTAAATTTATTTCTGAAGCCTCCATTTTTGAGCAATTAGGTATTTGTTTTATTCCACCTGCCCAAAGAGAAGATCCTGCTATTTTATCCAGCCTTCTATCCAATAAAAAAAGTCTAGCCCGCAGTATTCAGGTAGAAGATATTAGGGGTATTATTCATTCACATAGTACATGGAGCGATGGCATTCATACTATTGAACAAATGGCCAAGGCTGCTAAAGAGGCAGGCTATGAATATTTAGTAATAAGCGACCACTCTAAATCGGCCTTCTATGCCAATGGCTTGCAAGCCGATCGTATTTTGAATCAACATAAAGAAATTGATGCCCTGAATAAAAAGCTGGCCCCCTTTGTTATATTTAAAAGTATTGAGTCGGATATATTAAATGATGGTAGCTTGGATTACCCTGATGAAGTTTTGGAAAGCTTTGATATTGTCATTGCTTCTATCCATTCTAATTTAAAAATGACGGAAGAAAAAGCCATGATGCGTTTACTCAACGCTATAAATAACCCCTATACAAGTATATTGGGTCATCCTACAGGCCGATTACTTTTAAGTAGAAAAGGATACCCCGTAAATCATACAGCCATTATAGAAGCCTGCGCCGATAATAATGTAGTGATAGAATTAAATGCCCACCCACGCCGTTTAGATATGGATTGGCGTTATATAGCAGAAGCTGTCCAAAAAGAAGTACTTATATCTATAAATCCAGACGCCCATGCCGTGGAAGGATTCGCCGATTGTAAATATGGAGTATTGGTGGCACAAAAAGCTGGACTGACCGCTGCACAAAACCTAAGTAGTTTTTCTTTACAAGAAATGATGGAGTTTGTGGCCTTTCAACAGGCTAAGAGAAGCTAGTTAAAGCTACTAGTTTGAATAATAAGATTGAATACCAGCATTAAATACTAGGACTCCCTTTTTACATACACTAAATAGTCCCCTGGCATTAATTCGAAGCTTTCCTTTTTATTAAAGGAGTAGCTCAGCCCTGAGAAGGCATTTAAAAACTGCCCTTTTAAATAGTCATGCTCTAATTCTACTTTTTGCACCTGATGGGAAAAATTAAGCACGACTAGTATGATTTGTTTTTCAGCATTTTTTTCAGGCTGATGATCATACCTTAAAAAAGCCATTACTTGGTTATTCGAGGTGGGTAAATTAAAACTATCCCCTTCTATAATACATGCGTAGTTTTTTCTTAACTCAATAAGTGTTTTATAGAAAGCCCCTAAAAGCGGTTGATTCGTCCATTCAATTTTATCTTTATCAAAGAAGGCTAATCTTTTATGGTTGGGTAATTCCTGTCCACTATAGATTAAGGGAATACCCTTCCACATAAATGTAAATACGGCCCAGGCCTTTGCAGCTATTCCATATTTTTCATACTCTGTTCCATTCCAAGTATTCTCGTCATGATTAGAAGTGAAAAATAATTTATAGGCCCCCAGAGGATACTGTGCATAGTCATGAAGTATATTATATATTTCATTCACCCCCGACTGCTCATTTACTAGTTTAGTTATTGCATGCATCCATGACCATGCATAACTTGCATCAAATACCGAATGATACGCAATATCCTCGCATTCTGCTAACCAAAATAAAGGCTTAATAGTTTCGCAGGCTTTTCTTGCAGCCATCCAAAAATCAAGTGGCACTAAATCTGCCATATCAGCTCTAAAACCATCTATATTAAAAGTACGCACCCAATACTGCATGGCGCCAATTAATGCAGCGCGCATGTCTTGGTTTTCAAAATTTAAATCCACTACATCCTCCCAACCATTTCTTTCTTTAAAATTTCCGTCTGCATCTTGACTAAACCAATTCGGATGTTCATCCATCCATTCATGCTGCCTTCCTGTATGATTGGCCACCCAATCAATGATTACTTTCATTTCATGTTTATGGGCTAATTGAATTAGGGAAAGAAAATCTTGTTCCGTTCCAAACTCAGCATTCAATTTTGTATAACTACTACATGCATAATAGCTGCCTAAACTACCCTTGCGCCCTTTTTCACTAATGGGTGTTACAGGCATGAACCATAAAACTTCAACCCCCATTTCTTTTAACCTTGGAATATGCGATTCGAATGCTTTAAAAGTTCCGGCTTCCGTATACTGTCTAAGATTAACTTCATAAATAGTTTTATCCTTAATCCAATCTACTGTTTTAAAACTTGCATCCATTTAATTTCAATTTTTAAACCATTTTTTATTAACTTGGCCAACACATGAGTAACAGTAAGCCAGCTTTAGAGCGCAAATTAAGTCTTTTACATGCAACAGCCATCAACATGATTGATATGGTGGGCATTGGTCCCTTTGTGGTCTTAAGTGTGGTAGCCCAAATTATGGGAGGCCCTTATTTTTTATATGCATGGATTGCAGGTGCCCTACTTTCTTATTTAGATGCGATGGTATGGAGTCAATTAGGTGCAGCTTTACCTAGAGCAGGTGGAAGTTTTCATTTTTTAAAGGAAGGCTATGGAGAAAAAGCTGGATCACTGATGAGCTTTTTATTTGTATGGCAAACTATGATTCAAGCACCCCTAGTGATTGCTTCCGCAGCCATTGGTTTTTCTCAGTATGCCAATTACTTTTTTCATTTAAGCTTTATACAAGAAAAAGCAGTGAGTGGACTAGTGGTTATACTGGTTATATTATTATTGTACCGAAAAATTGAATCTATTGGAAAAATTTCTGTGTTTTTATGGGTAGGTGTATTGGGTACCATGGGCTGGATTATTTTTGGAGGTGTGGCCCACGGTAATTTTTTAGCGCCCATTCAACATATTAACGATGGCTTTACCCTGCAGCATGGTTTTGTGGCAGCCCTGGGATTTGCCAGTGTAAAAACTATATACAGTTATTTAGGCTATTATAATGTTTGTCATTTAGGAGGGGAAATAAAAAACCCAAGTAGGAATATTCCAAGAAGTATGTTTATTTCTATTACAGGTATTGCTATTTTATATTTAGCCATGAATGTGTCTGTGGCTAGCGTACTACCCTTTCAAACTATTATTACTAGTAAATTTGTTGTGAGCGATTATATACAAGCGCTGTATGGCCCCACTGCAGGTGCTTTTGCGACTGTACTCATATTAATGGTAGCCTTCGCCTCTTTATTTTCTGCCACTTTGGGCTATAGCAGAATTCCTTATGCTGCCGCACAGGACAGGTCCTTCTTTCCTTTTTTTAAAGAACTACATCCCAAACTACATTTCCCGCACCGCTCCTTACTAGTACTAGGAGGCATTGCCTTTGTATTTAGTTTACTTTTCAGACTGAAAGAAGTCATTGATGGCATTTTAGCCATGCGTATTCTAATACAATTTATTGGACAGGCTATTGGACTACTATTATTATTTAAAAGAAAAGGCAAAGGTTTTTTTCCATGGAAAATGCCCCTATATCCAATTCCATTATTTTTAGCCATAATTATTTGGGGAGCTATCTTCTTTTCAACGGGTACTAAAATGATGCTAAGCGGGCTCACTGTAATAAGCCTTGGACTGATTGCTTATTTTGTTGCCAAGAAATTTAAATGGATTGGGGCGCTAAGTACTGATGTAAATAATGAACAAGGAAAAGAAGTGTAAAATTACACTAGAGTTATAAATTTTATAGGAGCAAGGATAACTATTTACTTCTAGTACCTATCCCACTTATAAGCAGCCCAATAACAAGACCAATAATTAATCCAATTTTTACATTCTTAATTAAATAGCCTACCCCCAGGCCAATAATTAGTAAAGTAAAAATGCTCATATTGCGTCTCATAGGCTTGAATTAATTAAATTAATGCTTGGGCAATGAGATAAGATTGGCTAATAATTTATAAGCTCCCGGATTTCCTGCTGGAAGTTGTCTAAATAAAACCAAACTCAAATACACCATATTCCCTTTTCCATAAGGAGCAATTAATAAACTACCCGTTGAAGGAGTCTCTCCTTTATCATTCATTGAAAGCGGTGCTTCAAAATGAGGGTCTACATTTTCAGCCATATAGGTACTTCTTTCTTGCACCCAGTTATCAAAATCGGACTTCTCTATTTTATTAGGAAAATTAAGTACCGAATGTGAAGGCAAAACAAAATCTACAGGTACATTTTCTTGAGTAACTCTTTTACTTGAATTTACTGTAAAAGCATAAGGCCCTACTTTCACTTTATTAATACCCACTTGATTACTCTTTAAATATTGAACTATTAAATTTCCCCCTTGTTCGATATAGGCATTCAATATTTCATTTTTCAGCGTTAAATAATCAAACATATTATAGGCCCTAATACCTACCACAATAGCGTCAAAGCTTTTTAATTTACTTAATTCAATATCGCTCTCTTTTAATACAGTTACCTGATAACCTAATTCAACAAGCGCTTCAGGTAGTTTATCTCCTGCTCCATCAATATAGCCCAGTTTAGTTCCTTTTGTTTTTATATTTAGCGCTACCAATTTAGTACTGGCTGGCGCAAAATAAGTGATGGTAGGAATATGATCGTATTGAATAGTTCTTTTATACAATTGTTCTTTAGCGGTAGGTAAAGCGTCAGTAGCCGATTTTATTTCTACTGCATGGTGCACTGAACTTCCCAGATGATTAATTTCTTGATAGCCTAATTGAACGGATTTAGCAGCATTAATGACCACTACTTCTTTGTCGTATTTAATTTCTTGAAGGGGCACTACTACAATGGGCTGAAATACATCGCCCTTAGTAGGGTCGACATATTTATATTGAATGGGAATAGTGAAATTAAAAAGCTGCCCTTCAATAAGCAAATTACAATTGGCTGTAAATACTGGATCGTTTTCTGCTTTACCAATAAGCATTTGATCATTCACCACAAACATACCCTCGGTTTTAGCTTGCGCTAACCAATAAGGTTGTGATATAGCTTGGGTATTGGATACTTTGAATGTATAGTCCCAGCTAATATTTTGATTACTCACAAGTGTTTTACCAAAAATAGAATCTTTGCCAGGAACTGTGAGTTTTTCTAAAACAGAAGAAGTACTTGATCTTTGATTTAAAAACAATTGCACTTGCAAAGAGCTACCAGGAAATACTTCTTGTTGCTGTGTACTGGCTTCCATATAAATACCCGCTGCGTCTTTAATAATAGTCTGCAATTCAGAAAGCTTATAATTTCTCCAAAGTGAATTAGGAAGTGCTGCAATTTGTTTATATACATTGACTAAAGCAGGAACCGAATTTTCCGGATGCTCTATTTCATAATGCTGAACAATATTATTAATAGCTGATTGAATGGCCGGCGCTTGCAATCTTTCCCAATTCGTTGCAACGCCTTCCATAATATCCGACTTGGGTATATCGCCACCGGTGGTTTCAAAAAATTCAAAACTAGATCCTCTTCTTCTTGGTCTACCTTCACCTTGACTTTTATGCATGGTTCTAGCTTCAGCTCCAATTTCACCATAACTTTTTCCAATGGTAGCATTATAGCCACCTACTTCAATATTTAATTGACTGCTATTAGTGGTATTAACAGTTCCAAAATTAAATGTATTCCAAAGTATGCGTTTTGCTTTCCAAGGCTTTACACCATATGTAAACTGTTCTATAAATTTTGTGCTATCGGCTGCAGCTATATAAGCCTCATTGGCAATAATGGCCGATGCTGAATGGTGACCATGTCCTGCTCTTGCATCTCTAGGGAAACGGGTAATAATAATATCGGGTTGAAATTTTCTTATTACCCAAACCGCATCACTTAAAACTTGTTCATGATTCCAAATAGTTAATGCCTCCTCTGAAGATTTACTAAAGCCAAATTCATAGGCTCTTGAAAAATATTGTTCCGCTCCATCTTGCGCACGGGCGGCTAATAATTCCTGTGTTCTAATTAATCCTAATTCTACTCCCTGCTCTTTGCCAATTAAGTTTTGACCTCCGTCTCCTCGGGTTAAACTTAAATAAGCAGTTCTATACATTCTATCCTTGGTTAAAAAAGGAAGAAAGCTATTGTTTTCATCATCGGGATGAGCCGCTATATATAAGACACTGCCCATTACACCCATTTTTTTTATTTGAGCATAAATATCGGCACTTGTCTTTTGCGCCACTAATGAACTTGTCCTTAAGAAGCAAGTAGCAATGAATAGAACTATTTTACGCATGGTTAAAAAATTATTTACCATTAAAAAAAACTGCATTAGCTAAAATTAATTTTCCACCCTCCCAGAAATTTCTGAAAATAGGATCGTCGGCCATATATACAATTTTACCAGAGCCCATTTCTTTTGTACCAATCACAACACCTTCTTGCAAAGCATTCTTCGCTTTAATACCTGCAAAGCCTGTCATGTAGCTATCTTTTTTAATGACACCTACATTCCATGCATCATTATTGGGTTCAAAGGAAACCATGTCTTGTTTTAAATCGAAGAAAATGCCATTGGTACCAAAACCAATGGGATGTGTTGCATCTAAATACACTTTATAGATAGCACCTGGTATAGAGCTTTCTAATGCATCTACTACTTTGTCTCCGTATTTGCTTGTTTTATTAATATCTGCTTTATCATTTTTAGCTAGCTCTTTCATTTTAAATCCCCAGTCGGCATTAGCCGCTAATTGTTGAGCCGCTGTTTCAAATGCAATGAGCACACCTCCTTTTCTTACAAAGGCTTGTAATTTTTCAGCGATGGGCTTGCTATTTAAATCCTTGTAAGTACCTTCTGGTGCAATAATAACATCATACTTATTAATATCCATTCTACTAATGAATGAATAATTCAATTGTGTAATTGGATAATTTAATTGTTGCTCAAAATAACTCCATACTTCTCCTGCAGCAAGGGCCGATACATTCTCTCCAGTAAATAAACCTACTTTAGGTGCATGGTTAATTATTTTATCTGAAGGTGATCCAAAATCAGCGCCCGCTTCTACCCAACCAGAATTCACAGAAATGGCTTCTAATTGTAATTGATCACAGACTTGTTTCGTATCCCTAGCCCAATTATCTAAATTGCTTGTTTTTAAAACAATTAAAGAACCCGCATCCATTTTTTTACCATTCACTACAAAGGCTTTCTCTGCATATCTTACTTTAATATTTTTTTGTAAAAGCTGCGCTAATACTCTTGCCGATTTAAAAGAATTATAAGGTATTACATAGCCATACTCAGTGGCGGCTACTTCTACCTTGGGTGCAGTAAAACCAGCTGTAATGGCTAATTTATCTTTGCTTGCATAACCATGCACTCCATAAGCATAAGGTAAAGACCAAGTAGTGATATCATAAGTATTAGAATCATTTACTTGGGTAATAGGTTCTAATAAAACACGTGCTAGTACACCATGCGCTTGGGCCGCATTGACTGCTAAAGTATAGCCTTCATTCACAAAGTCTGCTTCTTTTTTAGAAACATAATCAAAGCCTTTAAAGCTAGTGCCCGCAGCTAATACACCATATTGAATATTGTTTTTTTGAAGTAAGCCGGCTAAGGCCTCTAAGGCATTGGCATTGGGCGCTGTCATTACAAAAGTCTTATAAGTTGAAATGCTACCTGCTCTACTATTATCGTAATACTTTTTAAAAGCCGATAATAAATTTTCTCTATTTTGAGAACTTATCTCAATAGTTGAAAGTCCTGTGGTATAATGATGTGTAGCTCTTGCTACTAAAGTAACTGTATCTAATTGATTGTCTATTACACCCAAGCCCGCACTAATACCTCCTTGCTCATAAGTCATACCAATTGCACCGTTGTACATTGGGTAAGAATCGCCGTAAGAAGGATATAGCATATCGAATCTTTCCTTGGTAAAAAACAACCAATGATTTTGATCAAAATATTTAGCATTGTTTTTACCAATCTTTATTTGAAATTCTTTTTGCCAACTAGTGATAGCATCATGAATAGGCTCTGAAGTAGGTGTAAAGAAATAAGGTTGATTATAACTTTGCTCATGAAAATCGACTACCACTTGAGGATACCATTGTTGGTATAAAGCCACTCTTTGTTTGCTTTCAATTTGTGTTTGCCAAGCCCAATCGCGATTCAAATCAAAATTATAATGATTGCTTCTACCTGCAGGCCAAGGCTCCATATGCTCTCTAGCTTGAGGGTCTACATTCATTGAATTACCCACCGCATTATTATACCAATTCACATATCTATCTCTTCCATCTGGATTAATACAAGGGTCAATCATTACAATGGTATTTTTCAACCACTCTTTTGTTTTTGTATTGGCAGGATCTACTAATGCAAATAAAGTTAACATGGCCGCTTCTGAAGAGGCAGGCTCATTACCATGTACATTATAATTTAGCCAAACAATGCCTGGCTGGTTTAAGTCTTCCACCGAACCGTCTACTAATCCATTATTGTGTTTTCTAATTTTTTCTAATTGTGCAATATTTTCTGGAAGTCCAATGGCTGCCACTAATAAATCACGGCCTTCATTGGTCTTACCATAATTTATAATTTTAACTCTATCAGGCACAGCTTCTGCAATAGTATTAAAATAGGATACTATATTATGGTGTCTAGTAAATCGAGTTCCTACGGTATACCCTAGGTAAGAAGCCGGGCTAGGAATTACTTGAGCTTGCATAGTGGATGCAAAACAAAGAATAACAATAAGGACAACTTGGAATTTAAAAATTTTCATTTTTTTATACTTAAATTTTATAGAATAAAGGGCGTATTTATACCCCCTAAAAATAAGGAAGTTTAGGCTTAAAATGAGGCATACCAGGGATAGTTTTACACAAATGGTAGGCGCTATTTTGTTGAATACTAAATAATTAAGTAAATTACTAGCTCAATTCAACACCTATGAAAAAAATCTTATTTATTGCCCTTGTTTTTTCAGGCAAATTAATGGCCCAACCCTTTTTAAAAGCACATCCACATATTAATCCATATCAATATGAAATAGTGAAAGAAAAATCGTTTGACCATGGAGCAGTAACTTCCGCACATCCCCTAGCAAGTCTGGTGGGTGCAGCCATGATGCAAGATGGAGGCAATGCATTTGATGCAGCCATTGCTACTCAATTAAGTTTAGCCGTGGTATTTCCGGGTGCTGGTAATATAGGTGGTGGAGGTTTTATGTTAGCTAGAAAAGTAAATGGTGAATTAATAGGTATTGATTACCGTGAAGCAGCTCCTTCAAAAGCAAGTAGAGATATGTATTTAGATGAGCAAGGAAATCCAATTGCTGGAAAATCTACAAGAGGTGCCTCTGCTTCAGGTATTCCAGGAAGTATTGCGGGCATGATAAGTACACATGCTTATGCAAAATTACCATTTGCAAAATTAATTGAACCCGCTATTGAGTTTGCAGAATTTGGATATGTAATATCGGATAGAGAGGCCAAGGGTTTAAATGCAGATCGTGCCAATTTCTTAAAGTTTAGTTCCGCCCCAAGTGCTTTTACGCAAAAAGAAGTTTGGAAGGCAGGTGATACCCTTATACAACCAGAACTTGCAGCCACCTTAAAACGCATTCAAGCAAAAGGTTTGGCAGGTTTTTACGAAGGGCCAACTGCTGAATATATCGTAAAAGAAATGCAGCATAGTGGCGGTTATGTTAGTGCAGAAGATTTAAAAAACTATAAACCTAAATTTAGAAAACCATTAGAGTTTGATTATAGAGGCCATCATGTAATAAGTTTTGCACCCCCTTCTAGTGGTGGAATTTTAATTGCAGAAATGATGCAAATGATTGCTCCTTTCAATGTTGAGAAAATGGGATTGAATACACTTGCTTCTGTAAACTTAATGGTAGAGGCACAAAGAAGAGCCTATGCAGATCGTGCAGAACATATGGGTGACCCTGATTACTGGAAAGTACCTACTAAAACATTAATTAGTAATAGTTATGCGCAAGCAAGAATGAGCGATTATAAAGAAGGTGTAGCTGGTAGTAGTAAAGTTACAGAGGCAGGTCAAGTTCATGAGAGTGAGCAAACCACTCACTTGAGCGTAATAGATAAAGAAGGAAATATGGTGGCTATTACCACTACTTTAAATGATACCTATGGTAATAAAACAATTGTAGCGGGTGCAGGCTTTTTATTAAATAATGAAATGGACGATTTTAGTGTGAAACCAGGTGTTCCTAATATGTATGGAGCATTAGGTGGAGAAGCAAATTCCATTCAACCAGGTAAAAGAATGTTAAGTTCTATGACACCTACCCTTGTCACAGTGAAAGGCAAACCTTATATAAGTATTGGCACTCCAGGTGGAACTACCATTCCTAATCAAGTATATGAAGGATTGGTTAATATCATCGACCATAAAATGACTATTAAGCAAGCTATTGATGCCACAAGATTCCATCATCAATGGATTCCAGATGTGTTGGCTTTAGAATCTGATTTCCCAGAGGATATAGAAAATGGCTTGAAAAACATGGGCTATAAAACCATCAGAAGAGGAAAATTTGGCAGAATGGATGGTATTCTTATTTCAGGCGATGGCAAACGTATGGCTGCCGGAGATAAAAGAGGTGACGATAGCGTAGCTGGCTATTAATTTTTGTATTTTTACAAAAACCCCTCCTTTGTTAAATAAGAAGTTTACCATACTTAGAATTATTGCAGCTGCTGTGGTAGGTATATTTTTATTTACCTATTTACTATTTCTACTGCCCTGGGTACAAAACAAAGTGGCCCATAGTATTGCCGACTCCTTTAGTAAAACTATTGGAGCCCCTGTAGAACTAGGTCAGGTTCGCTTTTCTCTATTCGATAAATTAGATGTACAAGGAATTCTTATTAGAGACGAAAACAAAGACACCCTTGCTTATACGGCCTCTTTAAAATTAAGATTAAGCGACTTATTTTTTTCGAAAAATACACCCATCATCAAATACTTGGGTCTAGAAAATACTAAAATTTATTTGCATCGTAAAACGGAGAACTGGAATTATCAATTTATTCTTGACAAGCTTCAAAAAGAAACAGACAGCAATAAAAAAACTAGCCCTTTTGATATTAAAAAAATAGATATTGCTCAAATTGAATTTATAAGTAATGATGAGTGGATGGGTAGTAAAACAATTTTCTCCTCTAACAATTTACTTATTAATGTAAAGTCTATTAATGGCAAGAATATTAATATAGATCAAATCATTGCCAATAAGCCTTACTATTTAATTCAAAATAAAAATGGTCTGAATACTGCAAAGACTATTGATAAAATTAATAAAAGGAAAAAAGGAGAACTGTTTTTTAACAATAGTCACCTGCAAATTTTTGCAAATGAAATTCAGGTTATTAATGGCAAGATGTGGATTGAAAATGGATTTAACCAAGCTAGTACCTATTTTGATGGAGAACATATTAGAATGAAAGAGATTAATGCTACTATTCGTAGGGCAAGTTTCATAGAGGATACGATTAAAGCCAATGCTAGTTTACGCGTCAAAGAACAGTCGGGATTTGAAATAAAAAAATTAACTACTCAATTTAGAATGACTCCTGAAATTATGGAGTTTAGTAATTTTTTATTGAAAACAAATAATAGCCTTATAGGGAATTATTATGCCATGCAATACAAGGACTTAACGCATGACTTTCCTGACTATATAAATAAGGTCACCATGAAGGCGCATTTAGCCAATGCCAATGTAGCTTTCGATGATATAGCCTATTTCGCACCTGCATTAAAGAACATCCATCAAAAAGTAAATACTAGCTTTCATTTTCTAGGCACTGTGGCAGCATTTGAAACCAAAGATTTAAAAGCCAGGTACAATGAATCTACGCTAAGCGGAAATTTTTCAATGAAGGGCATTCCTGAGATGAGAAGTACGCAGATAAATTTTACCAATGTAAATGCGCAATCGAATTATACCGATTTAGCTAATTGGATAGCTCCTTTAAAAGCAGCTACTGACTTAAATGTAAGTAGTTTGGGAGCAATGGATTTTAAAGGAGATTTTCATGGCACTTTATATGATTTTGTAACAAAGGGTCAAATTAATACGCAATTAGGTTTAGCCAATACAGAGATTCGATTAAAGTTTCCTGAAAAAGCCGAGCCTAGTTATGAAGGACTTTTGCAAACTAAAGGTTTTAAAATTGGCAAATTACTCAACAACGATATGATTGGCTTTGTTAATTTTAATGGAAGTATTGCAGGCAGCTCTTTTAATTTAGACAAGGTCAAAACTAAAATACAAGGCAATATTGATTCCATTGAAGTGAATAAATATATCTACACGCATATTAGCACCAATGGTTTCTTACAAAAGAAAGCCTTTAATGGACTAGTTGGCATCAAAGATGAGAATGTTAATTTCACTAGCAATGTTAATATAGACTTCAATCAAAAGAAACCTAAAATAGTAGCCTTGAGCAATTTGAATTATGCCAATTTAAAAGCATTGAATATTTCCAATAATGATATTCAACTAGCTGGAAAATTAGACCTCAATTTCGAAGGTGATAGTATTGATAATTTTATAGGCTATGCTAAATTTTATAAAGGAAATTTAAAAGGGGAAGCTAGCAGCTTACATTTCGACTCCTTAACATTAAGTTCAAGTATACAAAATGGTATTAAGAAAATACTTATAGCTAGTGATGATATTAAAGCGTCAATTATTGGTAAATTTAATATTAACCACTTGCCTGCCAGCGTACAATACTTCATGCAACGCTACTTCCCTACCTATATTAATGCTCCTAAGAGTACACCGGCGAATCAGGATTTTAGCATTCAAATTAAAACCAATTATTTCGAACCTTATTTAAGATTATTTAAAAAGGATATAGCTGGTTTTAATAATATAGTATTGGATGGCAATATTAATACAGTTAAGCAAAACATAAGTGTACAATCTAGTATACCCTTTGCCAGCTGGGATACTTATGCTATAAAAAATGGTAGAATTACCAGCACAGGCACCAAGGATTCACTGCAAGTAAATATAAATGCAGGGGCTATTAATATAACAGACAGCACGCAGTTTTTACAAGCCAATATTAGTATACATAGTAGCAATGACCGATCTATGATCTCCGTAGCTGCTTTTAGCAAGTCGGCCTTAGAAGAAATTATGCTGAAAGGTATGGTACAAACCTATAATGATGGTATTGCTATTAAATGGCAACCCTCCTACTTTATATTGAACCAGAAAAAATGGGAGATTAATAATTTAGGTAGTCTTATTTTAAGAAAAAATAATATCAACGCTTCTAATCTTACCATTAAACAAGGTATTCAAGAATTCGTTTTCTCTAATGCCACTAACTCAGAGAATGCTTTACAACTTGAATTAAAGAATATCATATTAGGTGATTTTACTAAAATATTTTTTAGCTACCCTAAATTAGAAGGTCTTACCAATGGTAAAATTTTATTTAAAAATATATTAAGCGACTTTGAGTTTGATGCCAACTTAAATCTTGCGCAATTCCAGTTCAATGCCGATTCTATAGGTTTAGCTCAACTGAAAATAGGTTATCAAAAATCGACAGGCAAAATTCCTTTTAATTTAAATTGCCCCAATACAGAATATAATTTAGCTGCCGTAGGTAGTTATTCAATTAAAAACGATACGAGCCCCTTAGATGCTATGCTTTACTTACGCCACTCCAAAATTAGCATGGTACAACAATTTATTGGCGGCGTACTTACCCATTTAGACGGCAAGGCCAATGGAGCGATTCATTTTGCTGGCAGAATTGAGAACCCCTATTTGCTAGGCAGTGCAACATTAGACAAAGCTTCATTCCTTGTAGATTATACCAAAGTGCGTTACTTTATAGATAGTAGTAAAATAGAATTCAATAACGAAGGAATAGACTTTGGCAATGTGGTCTTAAGAGATAGCAAAAGAAGACAGGCTAATTTCAAAGGAAAAATACTGAATCAAGGCTTTAAGCATCTTGTGTATGATATGGAAATGAGTAGTCCAAAAATTGAAATGCTGAATACGGAGGCCTTGGACAATGCAAATTTCTATGGTACGGCAGTAGGAAAAGCCAGTATGACTATTAAAGGGCCGGAAGAAAACATTAAAATGTTTATTAATGCCGATGTAAATGATAGCGCCCATATTTACCTTCCCAACTCCACTAGTAAAGAGAGCGGTAAATCGGATTATATAGTATTTAAAAAGTATGGAAAAACGGCTATCAAAAATGCCGATATTCCTGCCTATAATTTAGTAGTAGACTTAGAAGTGACCGCGAATAATAAAACCAAGATTGATTTAATCATGGACGATCTTACGGGGGATGTGATTAAAGCGGTAGGTAATGGTAGATTAAAAATACGAGCAGGCAATATAGAGCCATTAACTATTAGAGGTAAGTACAATATTGAATCGGGTAAATATGATTTCAATTTTCAATCTTTTATTAAAAAACCTTTTGATTTAATTCCAGAAGCAGGTAATTATATTGAATGGAACGGCGACCCTTATGAAGCCGATATGCATATCGATGCTAGGTATACTGCAGATAGAGTAAGTTTGAATGAATTGGTAGGCAGTAGCAACTTTAGTAATGCCGTTAGAACTTATAGAGGTAGTGTTTTTGTAATTGCAGCCCTTAGAAATAAGCTATCGCATCCCGAAATTAAATTCAGTCTGGCCTTCCCTTCTGGTAACCCTATTAGTACAGACAACGAGTTCTCTCAATTTATTACCCGCTTAGAAAGAGATGACAATGAAATATTGAAACAGGTTTCTTTTTTAATTGTATTTAATTCATTCGCGCCTGTAAGCTTTAGCAATAGTAACAATAGTAATGCCTATACAGTTACCACCATTGGTATCAATACTATTTCTCATTTATTGACTAAGGAAATTAATAAGTCTGTTACGAATATATTAGACAAAGTTACCGGTGATAAAAGTTTAAGATTTGATATTGGATCTTCAGTTTACAATAGTGCCAATTTACTAGACCCTTCTGGCGCAGGTATTGCCATTAACGCTAATAAGATAGACCGTCAAAGAGTAAATTTAAAATTAGGCAGAAGCTTTTTAAACGATAATATTATTGTGAATGTAGGAGGTGACTTAGATTTTAATGTTCGTAATACCACTAGTATACAAAATGGAACTTTTCAATGGTTACCCGATTTAAACATTGAATTTATATTAACCAGAGACCGTAAATTAAGAGCCATTGTATTTAATAGAAATAGCTTAGACATTAGTGGAACTAGCTTAGGTAGAAGAAACAGACAGGGCTTGAGTATTTCTTACCGTAAAGATTTTGACGAATTTACTTTCTAGTAGCCTAAAACGATTTCTTTACTTTACTATACTTTACTATACTTTACTTTACTTTACTTTACCCTCTTCCATAGATCAAGATTAGCTTCTACAAATCACCTATTGCTTAGGCTTTAATATTGCCGTCGGAATGAGCTTACACCCTTTTAACCTATATACATAAAAATTTCTGAGTAATACTCCCTTGGTAATATAGGGTATGGTATCGGGCTTTTCAATACTGGTAAAATAAGCACCATATAATGCTGAAGGATTCGCAGGCAAACTAGAAGGCACAATACAATAAGCATCTTCCCCAATTTTAATTTCCTCTGTAGTTTGATTCAACCAAGCAAACTTATGTAAATCTTCTAAGGCCCCAATAGCTATCAACCTAGCATTTACTTTTGGCGCTGTATAAAATAACAAATGCCCGGCAGGGAACCATTTATGCACTACTATGGGCGCTTGCTTAGACATTCTACCTGTTGTTTGATCCTTTTCTACTATGCCCTTAAATACCTCAGTGAAATAAGCCCAGCCAGTAACATCGTTAATAGGATTATATTCTCCTAAATTTTCCAATTTTTCTGAACCCAATTGCTTTGGATAGAATTTTACTAGGACCACAAAGCCCAGTACCAAAAATATCATAAATCCAATGGCAAATTTAAGCAGTACGGGGATAACCTTCCTAGAATAAGAAGCCCAGTAAACCCCTGCTATTAAAAATAAGGGTATAAAGGCAGGACCAGTCCAATGAGGCAGTGTGGCATTGAATAAAGAGACCCCCCAGAATATAAAAATTAAAGGAAGGCTTAACCAAAGTAATAAATTAATGGCTTTAGCACTTTTTGCTTGAAACTTTACTTTACTAACACGCAATAAAGCAATGAATACAGCAATATATACTAATGGGTTTTGATAAAAGAACTCCCCTCCTATTTGTGTTATAAAATTAGAAAAAGAAATACCTGTATGCATGACTCTTTTAGAGTGAAAGCGGTAGGTAATAAAATCGTTCTGATAGTTCCAATACACAATGGGAACAATACATAATAAAGTTACTAGAATAGCAATGTATCCATTCTTTTCTTTCAAATTTTCTACTTGATTGAAAATAATAAATAAACCAAAACCTATCCAAAGGTAAAGTCCATGTATTTTACTTAAGGTGGCTAACCCAATAAACAAGCCAAGTAAAATCCAACCAAATAAAGTAAATATATGTGGCTTCATTACCCAATTCAACATCACATAAATACTTAAAGTAAAAAACAAAAGCTGCGGACTATCGGGCATAATAAATAAGCCCGCAATTATACTGGTGTAAATAGATAAAGTATATAACAAAGCAGCTATCCAACCTGCTTTTTCATTTTTCAATAAAGTACCCGATTCAAAAATAATAATGGTTGAAACTGCTGCACAAAAAATACTACCCAAGCGCATACTTAAAGCAGAAAGCCAATGTAAATTAAAAGTGAATATACGAATTAACCAACCCACCATGGGAGGATGGTCGAAATGATTCCAGTCTGGTTGCAATGCATAGGTATAATAATAGACCTCGTCGTTTCCTAGTTCAAGAAAAAAAGAAATTAGAATTTTAGCAA
Organism: Chitinophagaceae bacterium; assembly: GCA_947380435.1. Taxonomy (GTDB): domain Bacteria; phylum Bacteroidota; class Bacteroidia; order Chitinophagales; family Chitinophagaceae; genus Sediminibacterium. Next base: position 7,191 of record CANCRC010000002.1, on the reverse strand, counting down.
GGACTGAAATTCCAATAAGCCACCAAAGTTTTTTCTGATAATTAATTGTACTTGGGGGCATAAATTGTTTTTTTAGTATAGAATACTACTAAGCAATATACTACGACCCAATAAATGTAAGAAAACTTATTGAATAGCGTTTGCCTTGGCTATAAACCATTCAGTAGCAAGTGCATAGCCCTTTAAACCAAGGCCTACGATAGAACCCACCGATTTAGCAGAAACATGAGATATTTTTCTAAAATCCTCTCTAGCATGTACATTACTAATATGAACTTCTATCACCGGTGTTTTAATAGCCGCCACTGCATCGCCAATAGCAATGGATGTATGTGTATAGGCAGCAGGATTTAAGATCATCCCATCTTGGTTAAAGCCATATTGTTGAATAGCATTCACAATCTCTCCTTCTACATTAGATTGGAAATAAGTGAAATTGACTTGAGGAAAAGCTTCTTTTAATTGCAATAAGCAATCATCAAAACTTTCATTACCATACACACCTGGTTCACGCTTGCCCAATAAATTTAAATTAGGCCCGTTGATGATGGTAATATTAAGCATGGTATTGATTTTGTAATAGTATATTAGTTGGCCTTCATTAAAGATACGAAATCATCAAATAAGTATCTGCTATCATGCGGACCCGGTGTTGCTTCAGGATGGTATTGTACGCTGAAGGCAGGACGGTCTTTTAATTTAATACCTTCTATTGAGTCGTCATTTAAGTTCACATGCGATACAATTACATTGGGATGTTTACGCACTGCATCAGGATCTACGCCGAAGCCATGGTTCTGTGTCGTAATTTCACATAAGCCTGTAATTACATTTTTAACCGGATGGTTTAAACCACGGTGACCATGGTGCATTTTAAAAGTGGGAATATCATTGGCTAAAGCAAGTAATTGATGTCCTAAACAAATACCAAATACAGGTTTCTTTTCTTTTAAAACTTCTTTAATGGTTTTAATGGCATAATCCATTGGGGCGGGGTCTCCAGGACCATTGGATAAAAAATAACCTGTTGGATTAAATGCTTTTAAAGTGGCATAATCGGTTTTTGCTGGATGTACTCTTACATGCGCTCCTCTATCTACTAAGCATTGTAATATATGCTGCTTCACGCCAAAATCTAAAACAGATACTTTAATTTTTGAACTGGTATCGCCTAGTTCATATATTTCTTTAGTGCTCACTGTGCTCGCTAATTCTAATCCATCCATGCTAGGCACTTTTGCAAGTTGCGCTTTTAAAGCATCTACATCTAAATTGTCTGAAGAAATAATACAGTTCATAGCACCTGAATTGCGCACATGAATTACTAAGGCTCTCGTATCTAGTCCTTCTATAGAAACAATATTATTTTCAATTAAGTATTCATTCAAATTGCCATCGGCTAATAGACGGCTATATTTTTCTTCTAAGTTGCGTCCAATTAAACCATGAATTTTTACCGACTTACTTTCTACATCGGTTTTTCTTACACCATAGTTACCTACGTGCACATTGTTCATGATAATAATTTGACCTGTATAACTAGGATCGGTAAATACCTCTTGATAACCTGTCATACCCGTATTAAAACATATTTCACCGGTGGTAGTGCCAATTTTACCAAAGGCTTGTCCGTGAAATACATGGCCATCGGCTAGAACTAAAATTGCTGGTTGTGCGCTCATTGGGTACTTGTATTGGTTATGCAAAAAAAGAAACTATTTTTTACTTTTCCATAATAACTTTTAAACAATCTGTCCGAATTAAAAGAAATGACGAAAAAATGGCATAAAAAAGGCAAGACGGTTAGTCTTGCCTTATATGTTAATTCACTAAAATCATTATTCAGCAGCAGTTTCAGGTGAATCTGTTGCAGTTTCAGCTTCAGTCGCTGGAGCTTCCGCCTTTGCTTTTGGAGCTTTTTTAGTAGCTGTAGTAGTTGATTTACTACGACGTGTTTTCTTAGCAGGTTCAGCAGCCGTAGCTATTGAATTACCGTACACTTCGTTGAAATCGACTAACTCAATCATTGCTTTTTCAGCATTGTCACCTGGACGAATGCCTAATTTAATGATACGTGTGTAACCACCTGGACGAGCAGCAATTTTAGGTGCTACCACTGTAAATAATTCTTTTACAGCAGCTTTGTCGTTCAAATAGCTAAACACCACTCTGTGGTTATGGCTAATTTCTTCTTTAGTAGCTGTTTTCTTTGTTTTGGTAATTAATGGCTCTACATAAGTTCTTAAAGCTTTTGCTTTAGCTAATGTAGTAACAATACGCTTGTGCGTAATGACTTGACAAGCTAAATTCATTAATAAAGCATCTCTATGTGCTTTCTTTCTACCTAGGTTGTTTTGTTTGTCTCCGTGACGCATGACTTTTAAGTTTTATCCTTACACCGTGTCAGGAATTGTAAGGTTTGAGCTTTCGCTCGTTATAAATAGTGATTTACTTTTAGTGTTTCGACTATTGTAAATCTAATTTGTCTAATCCTAATTTACCAAGGTCCATTCCAAAGCTCAATCCTCTTTCGATTAATACTTGCTCGATTTCAGATAAAGACTTTTGACCAAAGTTTCTAAATTTCATTAAGTCTTCTTGCTCATATTGAACAAGCTCACTTAAGCTATTAATTTTAGCAGCTTTCAAGCAATTGAATGCACGAACAGAAAGGTCTAAATCCTCTAATGGAGTTTTTAATACTTTTCTTAATTGCAATACTTGCTCATCCACTACATCTTCTTTCTTGTCTTCTTTATTATCAAAAGTGATGTTCTCATCTGTGATGATCATCAAATGTTGAATTAAAATTCTAGAAGCTTGCTTCACCGCATCTTCAGGATGAATAGTACCATCTGTAGCTACGTCTAAAATTAATTTCTCGTAATCTGTTCTTTGTTCAACACGGTAGTTCTCAATTGCGTATTTAACGTTCTTGATAGGTGTGTGAATAGAATCGATAGCGATATAGCCAAATGGCATTTCTTTTAATTTATTCTCTTCAGCAGGAATGTAACCACGTCCTTTGCTAATAGTTAATTCTATTTCTAATTTAGAAGTAGAATCCATTGTGCAAATAACTAATTCAGGGTTCATTACTTGGAACTGCTGAGAAGCATCACCAATATGACCTGCATTAAATTCGCTGCTACCTTTAATAGATAAAGTAATTTTTTCAGAAGAAACATCTTGATCGGCCTTACGCTTAAAACGAACTTGCTTTAAGTTTAAGATTAATTCAGTAACGTCTTCTGTGATACCTTTTAAAGTAGCAAACTCGTGGTCTACTCCTTCAATTTTGATACCTATAATTGCAAAACCTTCTAAAGAGCTTAATAAAACTCTTCTTAAAGAGTTGCCTAATGTTAAACCAAAACCTGGCTCTAATGGACGGAATTCGAATTGTCCTTCAAAGTCATTTGCTTTTTGTAAAACAATTTTGTCTGGTTTTTGAAAACTTAATATAGCCATGTCAATTTATTTTTTATTTGAATCTTCCGTGAGGAAGAAATTTTGTTAGTTGCTTTTATTATAAAGTACTATTGCTATAATACTATTATATACTACTACTTAGAATACAATTCGACGATTAGTTGCTCCTTAATGTTTTCAGGAACTGCTTCACGCTCTGGCATTGTAATAAAAGTACCCGTGTTGGTAGTTTCATTCCAATCTACCCAGCTGAACTTCGTATTTCTACCACGTTGCTTGGCAACGATAGAAGTATTGTGTGCACTCTTAGGACGGTAAGCAATCACATCACCTGGACGACATGTATAAGAAGGTACATTTGTCACATCACCATTTACAGTGATATGCTTATGCGCTACTAACTGACGTGCTTCTGGACGACTAGCTGCTAAACCCATTCTAAAAATGGTATTGTCTAAACGAGATTCTAATAATTTGATTAAGTTTTCACCTGTAACGCCTTTGATACGTGCAGCTTCCTCAAATGTTTTGCGGAATTGACGCTCTAATACACCATAAGTGTATTTGGCTTTTTGTTTTTCTCTTAATTGTAAAGCGTACTCACCTAATTGCTTGCGCTTACGTTGTGCGCCATGCTGACCGGGAGGGTTGCTGTTTTTGCCTAACCATTTTGCGTTTCCTAAAATAGGTTCGCCGAAAATGCGACAAATTTTGGTTTTGGGTCCTGTGTAACGTGCCATAATTCTTGTTTGTGATTTTTTAGTGTCGATGTATCATCGGTAAAAATCTAAAATGAATGATACACCCTTGTTGGTTATATAATGTAATTAAACTCTTCTTTGTTTTGGAGGACGACAGCCGTTGTGTGGCATTGGAGTTACGTCGCGAATAGAAGTTACTTCAATCCCAGATTGTGAAATAGAACGAATAGCTCCTTCACGACCAGAACCTGGACCTTTTACAAATACTTCTACTCTTTTAACACCAGCGTCTGATGCTACTTTCGCTGCATCTGCTGCTGCCATTTGAGCTGCATAGGGAGTGTTCTTCTTAGAACCTCTGAATCCCATTTTACCAGCACTGCTCCAGCTGATCACTTGACCTGCCTTATTAGTGAAAGCAATAATTAAATTGTTGAATGTTGCACTGATACGAACTTCTCCAGATGCATCAATTTTCACGACTCTTTTCTTAGAAGCCGCTTTTGCACTGTTTTGTGCTTTGATTGGTTTTGCCATTTTTTTTGAGGTGTGTTTTTATTACTTGTTGTTACTTGTAATAGAAACGGGTTTTTAATTTAAATCTCCCCTACATTTTGTAGGATCCGATTTTTTATGCGAAACTAAAATTATTTCTTAGCTACTTTCTTCTTACCAGCAACTGTCTTACGCTTACCCTTACGAGTACGTGAGTTAGTCTTAGTACGTTGACCACGAACAGGTAAACCTTTTCTGTGGCGTAATCCACGGTAACAAGCGATATCTAATAAACGCTTAATACTCATAGACACTTCACTACGTAAAGCACCTTCTACTTTAAATTCAGCATTGATGATATTACGAATAGCAGTTTGCTCATCGTCATTCCACTCATTTACTTTTTTATCGTAACTGATGTTTGCTTTGTCTAAGATGTACTGAGCTGTAGAATGTCCAATACCGAAGATGTACTGTAGTCCTATCTCTCCTCTTTTGTTTTTTGGTAAGTCTATACCGGCAATACGAGCCATATTTTAAAACTGGTTTTTTGTTATTGTTGTTTTGTTTGGATTATCCTTGTCTTTGCTTAAAGCGAGGATTCTTTTTGTTGATAACGTATAATTTACCTTTACGCTTCACGATCTTGCAATCGGCACTACGTTTCTTAATGGATGCTCTAACTTTCATCTTTTTATTTTTAAATATTTATTTCCTAGTTACTTATCTACTTTTTATTTGTGTCTGAAATTGATTCTTCCTCTTGTTAAATCGTAAGGACTCATTTCCAAACCCACTTTATCCCCAGGCAAAATTCTGATATAGTGCATGCGCATTTTACCAGAGATTGTCGCCAAAATTTCATGTCCGTTTTCTAATTTCACTCTGAACATGGCGTTGCTCATAGCTTCAATAATTACTCCATCTTGTTTAATCAGCGGTTGTTTTGACATACTTATTTTGGGGTTGCAAAGATATGGAAATGAATGGAATTATGAAAAATTCACCCCGAAATATTGCGAAATAAGCAAAATAAAAGGAGAACCAGTGGTTCTCCTTAAAAATATGTTGATAATCAAGTAGTTAGATAATTATAGCCCAGGAAACCATGGTCGGCCAATGCCAGCCCTAAAAGGCCAAGGTATCGCAGACAAAATTAAGAGTAAGGCAATGAGGTAAAAAGTGGCTGTTGTGTTCGCCTTTGCCCCTCTTTTCAAGCGTATATGACCAATGGTGATTAATACAATGGCTAAAATCATGGAACTGATATGCTCCACGGCCCAAAAACGAGCAGTTGCATCCTTCATCACCTCTTTCATACCCCCTGCGGCAGTACTTATTAGCTTATATCCGAGCGCTCCGAAGAAATACTGATACAAACCTAAAACAAGGGTTGAATGGGCACTAATGAGCAAAATTTTGCTTGTTTTTAGCGCATTGCCTCCACTTATAAGTTTCACAATGGATAAAAGAAGGGAAATTAGGACCACCCATCTTAGTAAATTATGTAAATGCAGTAGTCCAGTGTTCATATTATAATTTTTAATATTGTGAGCAATTGAAGATTCAATTAGCTAATATATAAAAATTAAGCGAACTAGTCTACCCAATCTGCAACAAATAAGTTGGTATCTCTAGTCCCTCCATTATTTCTATTGGAAGAAAATAAAATTCTTTTACCATCTGGGCTAAACATAGGGAAGGCATCAAAGCCTTTGTCGCGACTAATTTTTTCCAAATGATTTCCTTCTAGGTCTATTAAATACATGTTGAAAGGAAATCCGCGTTTGTATTCATGGTTGCTACAGAAAATTATATGTTTTCCATCGGGTGTGAAATTAGGGGCCCAATTGGCTTGACCTAAATGGGTAATTTGTTTGGCATCGGTTCCATCGGCATTCGCAATCCACACTTCCATTTGTGTAGGTGCTACTAATCCTTCTTTCAATAAAGATGTATACTCTTCAATATCTGCTGGAGTAGAAGGACGGCTTGCTCTCCAAACAATTTTTTTACCATCAGGACTAAACCATGCACCTCCATCATATCCTAAAGTATTCGTTACTCTAATTTCTTTTTTAGTTTCTAAATCCATTACATATAAATCTAAGTCGCCATCTTTCACACTACAGTAAATCATTTTTTTACCATCATAAGATAAAGTGCCTTCTGCATCATAGCCTTGGCTATGAGTAATTTGCTTTTCATTTTTTCCGTTCGTGTCGGCAATGAAAATATCATAGCTAGCATATAAAGGCCAAATATATTTGTTACCATATTTTGCGCGGTCTACTGCAGGCGGACAATCCTCTCCCCCATTTTTTGTAGAAGCATAAATAATATGCGCACCATCCTTGGTAAAATAAGAACAAGTAGTTCTTCCCTTTCCACCACTAATAGATTTATACGTAAAATTTTCTGAGACCTTAGTAGGTACTATGCCCATAAAAATTTGATCACAATTAATACCTTCTTTAGGATTGGTTCTTTGAAAAGTAACACGCTTACTATCAAAACTCCAATAAGCTTCGGCATTGTCTCCGCCATTAGTTAATTGAATAAT
>CANCRC010000001.1 GCA_947380435.1 Chitinophagaceae bacterium | reverse complement strand
TTAGGTATGCCTCCTATGAGTCAATATGATGCAGGGGCCAGTTCTTTATGGAGATGTTTTGACAAAACACCTAATGCTAAAGGCTTCACTACTAAGCCTTTACAATTCGACATCAATGAAAAAAACACGGTTCGTTCTGCCATGCAAAGAAAAAGTGAAACCTTTAATTTCAAAAAAGAAGACAGTATCAATGACCACGATTTTAATGAAGTGCTTTGGAAGGGTTTAAGAGGAGAAAGCGCCATGGTACCCGCTCCCAAAAGAGCTGCTTTTTTAAAGACGAACACGAAAAAAGACACGGACGATTAATACCCAATCAGTTTTTATATAAAAGAGCAGGTTTCCAAGTAGAAACCTGCTCTTTTTTTATGCCAAAAAAGGTATCTTAGAGAACGATTATTTAAAACAGTTCCTATGAAAAGAAGAGCCTTTGTAAAAACTACTATTATGTCAAGTACCGGATTACTGCTAACAAAAGATTTAATGTCTGCCAATAGCGGTCCTATTTATGGACAAAATGGAATGACCTATCAATTAAATACAAAATGGGGAGAGCTAAATCCAGCAAAAACACCCGTGAACGATTGCCATGAAATGATTCAAGATGGCAAGGGGCGTATTTTACTCTTAACCAATGAGACAAAAAACAATGTTATCATTTATAATAAATCTGGTCGCTTAATAGATACCTGGGGTACTGAATTTCCTGGAGCGCATGGCTTAACAGTGCAACATAATGGCAAAGAAGATTTTTTATTTATAACCGATACCAATAAACATCAAGTATATAAAACTACCCTAGATGGTAAAATTTTATTGACCATTGACCCGCCAGCCGATTTACCTGCTTATCAAAAAAAAGAAGCCTTCGTTCCTACTGAAACTACAGTACTTGCGAATGGCGAATTTTATATTGCAGATGGATATGGTGCACAACATATTTTACACTATGATGAAAAAGGGAAATTAAAAAATGCATTTGGAGGAAGAGGAACAGGCGATGAATATTTAGATAATGCCCATGGCATTTGTGTAGACACTAGAAATGCAACACCTACCTTAATTATTACGGATCGCACGCGCAATGCATTCAAGCGTTTTTCTATGGATGGAAAATTATTAGAAGTGATTCAATTACCAGGGGCCTGTGTTTGTAGACCAGTGATCAAAGGGGATTACTTATATGCTGCCGTTTTACGTTCCCCGAATTTAGATACAGTGAATTCAGGATTTGTAACCATTTTAGATAAAAACAATAAAGTAGTTTCTAATTTAGGAGGTTCTGCGCCAGTATACGCTGATAACGTGTTACAGCCTATGTCTCAAACGGAAAAAATATTTGTACACCCACATGATGTATGTGTAGATGATGAGGGAAGTATTTATGTGGCACAATGGGCTTCAGGAAAAGTATATCCTTATAAATTTACAAGAGTATAGATAATGAAGAAGTATACAATTATTGGTATTATAGTATTAGTAGCTGGTTTGCTTTATGGAGTAACTTATTTTGCAAAGGCAAAAAAAGAAAAAGAAAACCTTATTTCTTATAATAGAGATATACGTCCTGTATTATCCGATAAATGTTTTTCTTGTCATGGTCCTGATGTATCAAAAGTAAAAGCGGGTTTAAGATTGGACTTGCCAGCAAGTGCCTTTGCAGAACTAGAAAAAAATAAAGGACACTTCGCTATTGTAGCAGGTAAGCCTGATAAAAGTGAATTAATAAAAAGAGTTTCGTCTAATGATCCTGCTATCATGATGCCTCTTCCAGAAAGTCACTTAGCCAGATTAACCACAGATGAAATTAAATTATTTACAAAGTGGATAGAGCAAGGTGCTAAATATGAAAAGCATTGGGCCTTTGTAGCACCAGTTAAAGAAGCCCTTCCTGAAGTGGATCATAGTAAATGGGTTAAAAATGAAATCGATCCATTTATATTAGAAAAAATGGAATCAAAAGGGTTTGAACCCAATGAAACGGCTAGTAGAGAAGCACTTATTAAAAGAGCTTATGCAGATATCACCGGATTGGCCCCTAGTTATGAAGAATTAAATGAATGGAGAAATAATACAAGCGATAACTGGTATACGCAATTGCTAGATAAATTATTACAAAAGCCAGCTTATGGAGAAAAGATGGCTTTATTGTGGATGGACTTAGCGCGCTATGCCGACTCTTATGGCTTTCAAGATGATAATATTAGATCTCAATGGCCTTGGAGAGACTGGGTGATTAATGCTTTTAATACCAATATGCATTATGATCAATTCTTAACAGAACAAATAGCAGGGGACTTAATGCCCAGTGCAAGCAAGTCTACTATTTTAGCCACTGCCTTTTTTAGAAATCATAAATACACAGAAGAAGGTGGAGTGATTGAAGAAGAGTACCGCGTATCTTATAATATAGATAAAACAAGAACCTATGGCAAGGCTATCTTAGGCGTAACCATTGAATGTGCGCAGTGTCACGATCATAAGTACGACCCCTTCTCTAATAAAGATTATTACCAACTATACGCTTTCTTTAATATGAGTAAAGAAAAAGGATATGAAGGAGATGTAAGTATTTCAACCCCTGCAAAAAATCCAAAATTATTTATTACTAAAGAAGAGCAAACAAAATTATTGTCTTTTATTAATCATCCCGACACTAATAAATTAGAAGTCTCTGTCATGGGCGATTGGAAAATAGGGGATACTGTAAAAGCAAGGCCTACTTATATTTTAAGCAGAGGGAGTTATGATGCACCTACTACGGTGGAAGTCAAACCAACTGCACTTGAGTCCATCATGCCTTTTGATACTTTGAAATACGAAAGAAACAGATTGGGTTTAGCAAAATGGACGGTAGAAAAAAAGAACCCATTAACGGCTCGTGTATTTGTGAATTTTATTTGGCAAGAAATTTTTGGCAAAGGCATTGTAAAAACATCAAGTGATTATGGTTTACAAGGTCAATTACCTTCTCATCCTGCATTGTTAGATTGGTTGGCTGTTGATTTTATGGAACATAACTGGGATGTAAAATATTTAGTAAAAAAAATATTGTCTAGTAATACCTATCAACAATCAAGTGTGGTGAGTAAAAAACAATTGGAACAAGATCCTGATAATGTATATTATACCAGATCACCTCGTATTCGATTCAAAGCAGAAATAGTAAGAGATTGGGTATTGGGTACCAGTGGTATTTTAAATCCTATGATTGGAGGGCCTAGCGTAAAGCCTTATCAACCTAAAGGGGTTTGGGAAAGTACTACATCAGGAAGAGGTGTTTTGGCTTCCTACAAACAAGACCATGGACCAGCTATTTATCGTAGAGGTTTATACACTTTTATAAAATTAACAGCGCCACCTCCAAGTATGATGATTTTTGATGCAAGCAATAGAGACCAGTGCGAGGCCAAAAGAGCGAGCACCAATACACCACTTCAAGCATTAACCATGTTAAACGATCCTGCTGTATTAGAAGCCTCACGCGTACTAGCTGAAAATATCTCCATCACGAATAAATCATTAGTAGATAAATTGGAGCAGGCATTTGAAACCATTGTCATTAGAAAACCTTCAAGGTTTGAGCGTAATAAATTAATTGACTACTGTGAAAAACAAGTAACATTTTTTAATGGCAATGCGCCTTTATTAAAAAATACATTGGCAGTAGGAGAATATAAACATCCTACTAAAAAATACAATGAGGCAGAAGCGGCTGCCTTAATGAAAACAATATTGATATTATATAATTTAGAAGAGACCATTACAAAATCATAAATAATTAGTATGAATGAATTTTTAGAACATGGCTTAAATCAAAATAGAAGAAAATTTTTATCTAAAATGAGTTTAGGTATTGGTGGACTTGCTTTGGGATCGCTAATGGTACCAGGACTTTTTGATGCAAGCAATGAAGAAGAATTATTTGCCAATGTACTTCCGCATTTTGCACCCAAAGCAAAACGCGTTATTTATTTATTTCAAAATGGTGCTCCTTCACAATTAGACTTATATGATTATAAGCCGATGCTACAAAAAATGCATGGCCAAGATTTACCTGCAAGTATTCGTAATGGACAAAGATTAACGGGCATGACAGCGAATCAAGCTAAATTTCCACTAGCGGGTACCAAATTTAATTTTGCGCAACATGGAGCGAATGGTGGATGGTTTAGTGAGTCTATTCCGCATATTGCCAGCATGAGTGATGAATTATGTATCATTAGAAGTATGTATACCGAGGCTATCAACCACGATCCTGCCCTTACCTTTTTTCAAACCGGTGCACAAGTGGGAAACCGCCCCAGCATGGGTTCTTGGGTAAGTTATGGCTTGGGAAGTGAAAATAAAAACCTGCCTGCATTCTGTGTATTATTAAGTAAAGGCAAGGGCAATGGACAAGGGGTGTATTCTAAATTATGGAATAATGGATTTTTAGATTCTATACATCAAGGTGTGCAGTTTAGTAGTGGTGAAGAACCTGTAAAATATTTAAGCGACCCTGAATTTATTGACAGAGGTGACAAGAGAAAAATTTTAGATGAGATTGCATCGCTAAATCAAGAAGCTTATAATAATATTGGAGATCCTGAAATTGTAACCAAGATTCAGCAATATGAACTAGCCTATCGAATGCAAATGGCAGTTCCTGAAATTACTTCTTTACAAAACGAACCAGAGTCTATTGTAAAAATGTATGGACCAGAATGTTTGGCGCCAGGTACCTATGCAGCCAATTGTTTATTAGCAAGAAAACTTTCTGAAAATGGAGTACGCTTTGTGCAATTGTATCATCAAGGTTGGGACTCACATGGTAATTTACCTGCCGAGATTGTAGGACAATGTAAAGATGTAGACAGACCTTCTGCTGCTTTAATTAAAGATTTAAAACAAAGAGGATTATTAGATGAGACCTTGATTATCTGGGGTGGCGAATTTGGTAGAACGAATTATTGTCAAGGGGCACTTACCAAGGATAATTATGGTAGAGACCATCATCCAAGAGCCTTTACTATCTGGATGGCAGGTGGTGGTGTGAAGCCAGGCGTCTTTGGAGAAACAGATGATTTTGGATACAATATTAATTCCTTACCCGTGCACGTGCATGATTTTCATGCAACCGTTATGCATTTAATGGGTATCGATCATGAAAGATTTACATTTAAACACCAAGGAAGACGTTACCGCTTAACAGATGTAGCAGGCAAAGTGGTCAATGAAATTATAAGTTAAGTATGGATATTAAAAAACTAAGTCAATGGGGAGAATGGTCTGTTTGGTTTTTAAATCCACTACTACTACTTCTAGCCATTTATAGTGAAACCAGTAAAACCAATGATGTTTTATTATGGTTTGGAAAATTGCACCCATTGGTTTTACATTTTCCAATTGTTATCGGTATTGCTATCGTTATTTATTTTATTTTCTTTCAAAAGAATAAATTAGAAGAAAATACTGAGAAATTAATTTTAGTAGGGAATGCTTTAATAGCATCCATTGTAGCCATACTAGGTTTATTATTGTCAAAGCAAGATGCTTATGATACAGCTACTTTAAATTTACATAAATGGGGAGGCCTTTCCATTGCCTTAATAAGTTGGTTACTTATTTACACAAAAAATATTTCTACTGGTTATAAAAAAATAATGGGCCTTGGCTATTTATTGGTGCTATTATTTTTTACACATCAAGGCGCCTTATTAACACATGGAGAAAATGCACTCTCTATTCCAGCACCAGCAATTGTCAAAGCAGAAGAAGTGAAAACAGTTGATTCTAGTTTAAGTGTTTATGAAAAAGCAGTTGCTCCCATACTCACACAAAAATGTGTAGGTTGTCATGGACCTGAGAAGGTAAAGGGTAAATTACAATTACAAAGTCCCGAACTTATTCTGAAGGGAGGTAAGGATGGAAATATATTAACAAGCTTTCATAATGGAGAGGCATTACTATTACAAAGAATTCATTTGCCTAATGCAGATGAAAAACATATGCCTCCAGATGGCAAGCTCCAATTGACTTTAGAGGAATTAACCCTACTTAATAAATGGGTAAAGGCTGGAGGTAATTTTACTAAAAAAATAAGTGAGCTCGCTAAAACCGATAGCCTAGCCATACTTGCTATGGCTTATAAAGCACCTGCAAAAGGAAATGGCGATACTAAAAATACCGCTCCCGATTTAAAAGAGTATAATTCAAGCTACCTCACAGTAAATTATTTATTCAATGGATCAGAAGAAATAGCCGTTAACTTTTTTCAAGGTTCTTTTTATAAAAAAGAGCAGTTAACAAATTTGTTGAAAATTAAAGATAAAATTGTAAGCCTTAATATGCAGGGTATGCCTGTGACTAAAGAAGACCTTGCTAGTATTGTACAATTCACTCATCTAAAAAAACTAAACTTAAATTATACAAAATTAGCTTTAGTCGACTTAGAACCACTTAAAAATATTCCTAGTTTAATCAACTTGTCTATTTGTGGTATTGAAGTCAATCAAAACTCTTTAACTACATTATTAGACAAATCCCCTTTTACAGAAATTCATATTTGGACCAATCATTCAAATGAAAAAGAATTTGAACAATTAACAGCTAAGCATAAAAAGGTAAAAATAATTATTGGCGATAATTTAGATACAGAAATTATAAAATTAACTAGCCCCATCATTGAACAAGATTCCTCTATTATAGTGACTAGCTTGGAGATAGGAGTAAAACATTTTCTAAAAGGCACGGTGGTGAGATATACAATAGATGGTACAGAGCCAGATAGTCTTTCAAGTCCTATCTATTCCAAAAAATTACATTTTACTAAAAATACTGTTTTAAAGACAAAGGCTTTCAAGCCAGGTTGGTTAAGTAGTGATATAGTGCAAAAAACATTTTATAAATCTGAAATTCATCCCGATACTATTTATTTTGTGACTAATCCCGATAAAAAATATCCGGGTACAGGGGCTAAAACCCTTACCGATTATGAGTTAGGGGAACAAAATTTCTCCAATGGCAAGTGGTTAGCTTACAGAGACACCACTATGAAATTTGTGATTGGTTTTAAACAAGCTAGACCTTTACATGAAGCACATTTTAATGCCTTTGTAGATAATGGAGCATATATCTTCCCTATTTTATCTATCATGATTGAAGGAAGTAATGATGGTAAACAATTTAAAAAATTAAATGAAGCCAAATTTCCTTCCTTAGAAAAAACAGAAGTAGTAAGAGAAAATAAATCATTTAGCTGCACTATACCAGGAGAAGCTGCCTATAAATATTATAGGTTTACTTTATTGAATCTTAAAAAATTACCTAAATGGCATCCTGGCAAAGGAACCCCAGCCTGGATTTTTGTAGATGAATTATTTTTAAATTAGTAATTTACTCTATTAGATACCAGCTATAGGAATCGGCTGGAATGGTAAAAGTAAAATCAATGGTATAGTCTCTATTTAATGTATAGGTTTTTGAAACTCCTTTTGCATCTTTAATAATGGCTGATTTACTTAGCCCTGTATAATATAAAGGCAAAGCAATGGTTCTTGTAATGGCTTGCTGTGTAGGATTAAATAATAGCATAAGCCCTTTTTGAGCAAGTGCAGGATTTACATGCATCCATCCATCCCAATCACGCCCATCGGCTCGACGAAGTTGAATCATATCGGCGTTTAAAATAGTACGATATTTTTTATACCACTGAATAGTTTTAGCAACCATTTGTTTGGTGGTTTCTGTATCGTATAATCGAGGACCTCTATAACAGGCCTGCACCCCTGCGCCATAGTATTGCATCATTAACTGTTCATAATCGTTCAAGTGCTCGCTTAGTGGCTCTAGCACAGCTTCTGGCCCACCTCCTTGGTATTTGGCAAGAGGCACAAAACCCCAGGCCATTGAAGGAATTTTCTCTAAAGTGCCGTCGTGAATATTTTGACGATTAATAATTTTTTGTTGAGGACGAGGCAAAGAAAAATTCACTTCTCTATAGCCCAAAGCAATTTTATGAGTACCATCTAAAAAATACCAATCGGGCGCATTAATATATACACCATGTTCATTCAACCAATGGTATAAACCTTTTTGAATTTCCATTTGTCTCCACTGAGAATCATCATACCCTAAATGACCAGGATGTTTGGTAGAAGCACAAACATCTCCAGGATAAGGTCCATCATTTTCCCAAATGTCAAAACCAGTATAAGAGAAAAAGTTTTGTATTTTATCTCTATAGGCAAGCCCCCATTTACTTCCAAAGCATGGCGCATTACCAAAAAATGCACCTCCTGGTTTTCCTGTTTTTATATCCACAACATCATCTTCATCGCTAATACGTCTACTACTAAATAAAGAATAACCTCCTAATAAAATTTTATGGTCATGTGCATAGGTAGCTAAATCTTTCCATCTATTTAAATTCGCGCGCGTAGTATCTTCCATTTCTAAATGACTTCCAAAACTTAAAATAACTGCTTCATACCCTGTGGCCACGCACTGGTCAATGGCGTTTTTTACTTCTTGGTCGTTTTTACTTACCAAGTGCATAAAAATAGGATTCTGTGTGGTCCAAGGCGCAATGGTTCTGTACATCTTTTTTAAAATCAAGCCTCTTCTTTGTCTATCATAGCTATCCATTAATAATTCATTGGTGCGCACCGACTTAAAAACTTCATTCGGCGCTAAAGCAATGCCAGGAGCCTTTTCAGGGTATATTTCTAATAAGCAAGGTGTTTCAAAATTATAATTCACTTGGGAAGTATAGCTCAAATCGGTTTTCCAATGTGTGGTTTGATCACTAATGTCGTAGCGCATAGCATTGTTAAATGCATAATTGGTTTCAAAATAAATACCATGTTGTTTTTTCATTTCTTCAGGCTTGCCTACCACCGCGCTTTCTTCTTCTACTAAACCCAAAACTTCATTCACTACTCTATTAATTTTAATAGATGCATTCGATTTATTTTCAATAGATACCCATTTCGTAATTAAAGGAAGGCCATCATATAATTCATAATGCACCTCTACCAATATATTTTTTAAAGCAGGTAAATTAGAAATAAAATGAAGTGTCAGGGTTTTACCCTTTGCTTGATTAGGATTGGTTAACCAAGTATTAGGCTTCCAATTAATAAAAGGTTTAATTTCAGAAATACTGTAGTTCGTAAAAACAAAATCGGAATCTTTTTTTTGTAGAGATTTTTCTACATCCATTTTTAAATAGGCTTTCTCTTTTTGACCACTAAGTCCACCTACATTATAAGATGTTCCGTTAAATACCAGCCTTGCTTCAGGCTCAATACTTCTTAGTAGTTCTTGGCCACTACTTAAGTTGGTATAACTAATACAGCTTGCATTGGGGTCTAGTAAAAAAACACGCTGCACTAAGCCATTATCTAAAATGAGTTGCTTGTTTTTAATGAAAATGCTAGCCTTTTTTTCAATAGGTTTTATAAGCCAATCAGGCTTTTGGGCTGCAGCCATTGCGCATACTAAAAATGATAAAATAAATAGTTGTACGGGTAGTATACATTTGAATTTGAACATCTTTACTTTTTTTAAATTATATGATCGTTATCACGATTTTATGAATAGAAATTTACGAAATAATCCATAGCTTTGGTTATGAATTTTAATAATAATTTTATGGCTAAACTACTGCCTGGCCTGCTTTTGCTACTGGCTATAACTGCTTGTAATAAAAAAGTAGAATCCATCCATCCAAGTATAGAAAAGATCACCTATTCTGTATATGCTTCAGGCATTATTAAAAGTAATAATCAATATCAAGTATATGCAAAAGCTACAGGCATTGTTACAGCTATTTTTGTAAAAGATGGCGACTTAGTTAAAAAAGGACAGGTCATTTTAAAGTTATCAGATGCTGCCCAAAAATTAAGTTATGAGAATGCAAAATTATTGGCGAATTTTTCTTCTACCAATGAGAATAAAGAAAAATTAATACAAGCCCAAACAGAATTAGAAGTAGCCAAATTAAAAATGGATAACGAGGCTTCTTTATATGAGAAACAAAAAAAATTATGGGCACAGGAAATTGGTTCTAAAAATGAATTAGACCAAAGAGAGCTTTCTTATAAAAATGCAGTAAGTACTTTTAATGCGGCAAAATTGCGCAGCAACGATTTACAAAAACAAATCAATTTTCAATCCGAGCAAACTCAAAGAACAGCTAATATCTCTTCAAGTTCAATGAACGACTTTGTCGTAAAAAGCGAAATCAATGGTAAGCTCTATAGTTTATCAAAAGAAAAAGGGGAAATGGTGAATTCACAATCGCCTATTGCTATTATAGGAGACGCCAATCAATTTTATGTAGAATTACAAGCAGATGAATATGATATTTCAAAATTAAAAATTGGGCAAAAAGTATTTTTAACTTTAGATAGTTATAAAGGAGAAGTATTTGAAGCAGTAGTGAGTAGGTTATACCCTATCATGAATGAAAAATCTAAGTCCTTTAAAGTAGAAGCCGTATTTACAAAAAAGCCCGATCACTTATATCCTAATTTAACGACCGAGGCCAATATTGTCATTGAAGTAAAAGAAAATGTGTTAACCATTCCTAGAAACTACTTAATCGACAATGAATATGTTTTATTAGACAACAAGGAAAAAAGAAAAGTAGTGACCGGTTTAAAAGATTACGAAAAAGTAGAAATTATCTCTGGTATAACAGCAAAAGATGCTCTTTTCAAACCTTAATCATGAAAAGAAAGCTGCTCATAGATATTGCAAAATCTTTACTCTTTGCAAGGTGGAAACAGACGCTGGTTGCGGCTATTGGCGTCACCTTTAGTATTACCATGTTCATTACACTACTTAGCTTTATGAGTGGTTTGAACGATTTACTAGACGGGCTTATCTTAAATAGAACGCCACATGTTAGACTATTCAATGATATCAAGCCCAATCAAAATCAGCCCGTTAAATTAGCAACCGAATATGGAAATGCCCACCATTTTATAGAGTCTATCAAATCTGATGCCAATAGACAAGCTATTTATAATAGTGGGGCTATCATGGAATCTTTAAAAAAGGATAAGCGTGTTTTAGGATTCTCCCCTAAACTAACTGCTCAAATATTTTTCAATGATGGTAGTATTGATATCACTGGCGCTATGAATGGCATTGACCCTGTGGAAGAAGCTAGATTATTTCATTTCAATGAATATGTAACTGCAGGAAATGCTGCCGATTTAACCAAAATTAGCAATAGTGTTATTTTAGGTAAGGGACTTGCTGGAAAACTATTAGTAAATATTGGAGATGTTGTACAAGTAACTACTTCCAAAGGAGAAAGATTTCAATTAAAGGTAGTAGGCTTATTTCAATCTGGTATTCGTGACTTTGATGATGTTCAGAGTTATGCATCGGTAAGTACGGTTCAAAAAATATTATCACAACCTAGTAATTATATATCCGCCATTCAAGTAAAGTTGAAAGATATTTCCTTGGCTCCTTCTTTAGCTAAGGAATATGAACAACTCTATCAAATTGATGCAGAGGATGTGCAAACTGCTAATTCGCAATTTGAAACAGGTAGTTCTATTAGAACTTTAATTTCTTATGCAGTGGGTATTACTCTATTAATAGTAGCAGGTTTTGGTATTTATAATATTTTAAACATGATGATTTTTGAAAAAATGGATTCCATTGCCATTTTAAAAGCCACTGGTTTTTCAGGTAATGATGTTAAAAATATTTTTATTTATATCGCTATTAGCATTGGTATATTTGGTGGACTAATGGGGCTCCTATTCGGTTTCGGCTTGTCTGCCACTATTGATCAAATTCCTTTTAATACTGCATCACTCCCAACCATTAAAACCTATCCTATCAATTATAATCCAAGGTTCTATTTAATTGGTATTGTGTTTTCATTTATCACCACCTATTTAGCCGGATGGTTTCCTGCGCGTAAAGCAAGTAAGATTGATCCGGTTATAATTATAAGAGGAAAATAATATGAATACACCCATTTTAGAAGCTAAAAATATTAATAAATACTTTCACGATCCTATTCGAGTGCAGGTACTGAATAATATAAATTTCAGTATTAATAAAGGTGAGTTTGTTTCTTTAACGGGCAAATCGGGTTGTGGTAAATCAACCTTACTGTATTTATTATCTACCATGGATACCGATTACGAAGGGCAAATTTTTATTGACCAGGAAGAAATGCCTAAAAAAGATGAAGGCTTCTTAGCAAAAATTAGAAATGAAAAAATTGGCTTTGTATTTCAGTTTCATTATTTGTTAAATGAATTCAATGTGCTTAAAAATGTGATGTTGCCTGGCTTGAAGTTGAATAAGTATTCAAATGAAGAAGTGGAACACCGTGCCATGGAAAAATTAAAAATTTTAGGTATCGAGCATTTGGCCTTGAAAAAAGCCAATCATGTATCGGGTGGAGAAAAGCAAAGAGTAGCCATAGCACGTGCCCTTATTAATGACCCACATATTATTATGGGCGATGAACCTACTGGTAATTTAGATAAAAAAAATAGCGATATGGTTTTTGATATATTCAATCGCTTAAGTGCTGAGTTTAATCAAACCTTATTAATTGTTACCCACGACCCTAGCTTTGCAGAGCGCACCCACCGTATTATACATATGGAAGATGGGGTTATTAAATAATATATTAGAAACTCATTTTTCGTTTTCGATAAGCCGAGGGATTTTCTCCAGTTATTTTTTTAAATATTTTATTAAAATAAGATAGACTTTCAAAACCTGTATCATAACAGGCTTCTGTTACATTAGCATCCTGCATTAATAATTTTTTAGCATGATTAACTCTGTATTGATTTACGAAATCGGTATAAGTAAGTTTAGTTGATTTTTTAAAGTACCTACAAAATGCTGCTTCAGATAAATTGACTACAGAGGCAATTTCACTAATTTTTATAGGCTTTTGGAAATTAGCTTCAACAAACTTATATATTTGATGCATTCTTTCTTGTTCCTTGATAACCGCATGAGAAGCAATGGGGCGCGTATTTAGTGAGGTGAATTCTTTACTTATAGCTAATTGTTGAAAAACTTGAATTAATAATAATAACTGATCAAAGGCAGAACGCCCCGATAATTTTTTTAATAATTCACCTGCTTTCTTTTTTGTTTCACCAAAAAAAGCAATACCTGTTTTGGCTCTTTCAAATAAATCATAAATAGCTTGCATTTCGGGTTGTTTATAAAATGCATCTTCATAAAAATTTTGTCTAAACTGAACAACTACTGTTTCAACAGTTGTTTTTACACCATAATCAAAATTTAAATGTGGAATATAAGAACCAATTAAGGCTAAGTCACTTCCTTCATAAGTACAAATATGATCACCAATATGTCTTATGCCTTTATCCGCTTCTACATAAACAAGTTCTATCTCTGGATGAAAATGCCAGTAATAAATTTCATTCAAGTTCGGCGTTAAAAGAATTTTAAAGGAGCTTCCTTCGTCTGGTTTTATATTTTCTAAACTTAATTTCATTCAATCGTTGAATTCCTATAATTACTACTAAAATAACTGACTTGGATACCAAATTAACCATAATTTATCAAAATAGAGCAAAAAATGGCCAATTTAGGGAAAATGCTTAGCCCCTTAGAAACTGTACATTTACTTCATCAAACTAAATAGAATTGCTATGGAAAATAAATCAATGGTGCCCAATATGGTACCTACCATGGTGCCTAATAATGCACACAAAGACATTCCCGGAAACCCTTCTACTGCAAAAAGTAGTGCCACTAGTTTAAATGACCGCTCTAATGGCAAACCACTACGTGTATTAAGTGAAGAAGATTGGACCTTCTGGAAACACAATGGATATATTGTTGTTAAAAATGCAGTACCTCGTGAACAAGCACTAGCGACTGCGGCTTTCTTATGGGAGTTTGAAGAGAAGGACCCTAATAATAAAGAAACATGGTACACTGCACCAAGAGCTGAAATGAAAATGAAAGAGCTTGCAGGTACAGGCATGGTAGAATGTTATAATAATCAACATTTATGGAACAATCGTCAAATGCAAAAAGTTTATGACGCCTTTGTTGATATATGGGGAACAGAAAAATTATGGGTATCTATTGATAGAGCCAATTTAAATTTTCCTATTCGACCAGGACATGAATACAAAGCATTTATACATTGGGATTACGATCCAGAAACAAAACCTGTGAATGTGCAAGGTGTATTAGCCTTAGCCGACCAAAACGATGAAAACATGGGAGGCTTTCAATGTATTCCGGAATTATATAGAACTTATGATACTTGGAAATTAACACAACCGGAAGACAGAGATAGATTTAAACCAGATACTTCTGCATTCACGCCTACTAAAGTAAAATTGGAAGCAGGCGACTTATTAATTTTTAATAGTTTAGAACCACATGGTATAAGAGCCAATAATAGTACAGACAAAGTGCGTATTGCACAATATTTATCAATGATGCCTGCAGAAGAAAATAATCCAGCTTTAACAGAGTGGAGAGTGAATTCTTGGAAACATAGAATTGCACCAGAAGGTTATGCCTTCCCTGGCGATCCAAGAAACTGGGAGCAAACAAAATATGAAACTGCAGTTTTAAATGATTTAGGCAAAAAATTATTAGGCCTAGAGAAATGGTAAACAACGCTCTGTCTAATCAAATGAATAATAGCACTAAGCTCAATAATGGTATTACTATGCCCTTATTGGGCTTAGGTGTTTATGATATGTACAAAGAAGCCGCAGAGCAGGCGGTGGAAGATGCTTTGACCATTGGCTATCGTTTGATAGACACTGCTAGCATGTATGAAAATGAAATAGAAATTGGCAATGCTATAAAAAGATCGGGTATTAATAGAGAAGAAATTTTCTTAACGACTAAATTAAACAATACCGACCATGGTTATGATCAAGCCCTTAAAGCTTTTGACGATAGTTTAAAAAAGCTAGGTCAAGACTATGTTGATTTATATTTAATACATTGGCCTATTAAAGAAGGTCGTGCTGCTTCTTGGAAGGCTTTAGAAAAATTATATGCAGATAAAAGAGTGAAGGCCATTGGGGTGGCTAATTATAATATTGCCTTATTAGAAGAATTAAAATCAACCGCTAATATTGTTCCTGCAGTCAATCAAATAGAATTCTCACCTTGGTTGTTTCAAGAAGACTTACTAAACTACTCTAAAGTAGCAGGTATTCAAGTGCAGTCTTATTCACCCATTACTAGAGGGCTCAAATTTTCAGATGAGCGACTAGTAGTTCTTTGTAATAAATATAATAGAACACCTGCACAAATTGTATTGAACTGGCATTTACAGCATGGCATTTCAACTATACCTAAATCCTCCAAAAAGGAAAGATTAGTCGAAAATTTTGAAGCTACTAAGTTTACGCTCTCTAACGAGGATATCAAAATAATGAATAGCTTTAATGAAAATTTTAGAATTTGTGACGATCCTCAAACTTATTTATAATTTTAAACTTAATTAACCCAATCAAAATGAAAAAATTTATTTTATTCGCCCTTTTAGCAACTAGTTTTTTAACTACGCATGCTCAAAATAGAACAGGAGAGTTAAAACATATTGTATTATTTACTTTTAAAGCAAGTTCTTCTGCAAAAGAAGTAGAAAATGTAGCACATACATTTGCAAAACTATATGGCAAAGTGCCTCAGGTAAAAAATATGCAGTGGGGTATTAATATGAGTCCTGAACATTTAGACCAAGGCTTTACACATTGCTTTACACTTACTTTTAATTCTGAGAAAGATTTAGCTGACTATCAATTAAACCCTGCACATATAGCCTTCCAAGCTGTATTAAAACCACATATGGATAAAGTTTTTGTAGTGGATTATTTTGTAGAGCCTAATAATTAATGCAGTCTCTAATAATTAAAAAAAATTACTAATAAGCTAGGCGCTTATTTAAAAGAAAAGCCCCCTCCAATTAAGGAGGGGGCTTTTTTATTCGAAACGATTGTAAATGACAAAAGTTTTTTCCTATTTAGTTTTCATTGCAATAGGAATAGAGGGGCTTTGAATCCACTTAATGAAATTAGAAACCATAGTGTATAAGAAATGATAAATAGCAAGATTCACATACAAAACAGTTAATCCAAGTGCCACATTCACAAAGGCACCAGCTACTAAGAACAAATCATTAATATTCCAAAGCATATCACCTGTAAAGCTTTGACCACTTGGCATAGTGAAAGAGGCAAAAGAACTTAATACAGATGTTAAATAATCTAATCTTAATGCAGCGAATAAATTAGTTAAGCCCTGCATAGGTAAACTACTTAAACCACTAATGGTACTGAAAGCAGTGCCCGTAGTTGCGTTGAATAAATTGGTATCAAATACAAAAGATAAGGTTAAGCAACAAGCGCCTATAAAAGCACCTACTGCAGCTACTTCTCCAAGTATTTTGATATTGGTTGTAACAAAGTCTTTAAAAAGAAAAGTTACCATACCGTTATGTGAACCACCCAGGCTTTCCCCTCTAGCTTTAATGATATGCGCAATAGGGAAGGCTGAATAAATAAGCAATAAAGTAGTTAAAACACTACCTGCTTTTCCTAGACCCGTGCTAGCGGTATCGGTGAAGTACCCCATAGCACCATGAATGATAGCCACTTCCATGGAGATAAATACTACAATAGACAGAATCTGATAGATTGACTTAGTGTAGGATCTTACTCCATTTTGAGAATCGAAATTATCTACTGCAGCGTTTAACTGCGCATTCAAAACTTTTTGATTCACCATCTGGGGAAAATCAAGAATTTGTTGATAGATTTTTTTCATTTTTGGTTTTGGTTTGGTTATTAATAAGCAATTCGGTTAATAAAAATTACAAAAAATACTTATATAACACAGCAATCTAAAAAAGAAGCAAAATGGTAGTTTTTTTAACTCGCGTCTAAAGCACTGACGGTCAAGTTATAAGTCATAAATATTTTTTTTGCTCAAAATGCAATTTTATGTTTTCTTTAACATTTATATTTAGTAAACTATATAGTAATATTCATTTTAAGTCATTGAACAAGAATTCATTAATATAAAAAAAGGGTATAAATTGACAATTAGAAAAATCGCAATAAGAAAATAATATATGAATAAGATAAAACGCAACCTTGGCTATAGTTTGATAAGCATATTGGTATTCTTAGTGCTTGTATTTACAGTGTATGGACAAAGAGACATTCCAGTTGAAAAAATTAAAGCTAAATATGGTAATGCAGCTTCTAAGTATATGCCACTCATGGGGATGCAGGTGCATTATAGAGATGAAGGCAACCCATCCGATTCAACACCCTTGGTACTTATTCATGGTACGTCCTCTTCTTTACATACCTGGGATAGCTTGGTCTCCATTATGCTTGCTAGTTCTAATAATAGAAGAATTATAAGATTTGACCTACCTGCCTTTGGTATCACAGGTCCTAATCCGGAGAATTATTATGCAGGTGATTATTATGTTCGTTTTCTAGACTCCTTTTTAAATGCAATGCATATTAATAAATGTGCTTTAGCGGGCAATTCCTTAGGAGGTGCTATTGCATGGCAGTATACAGTGGCGCATCCTAATAAAATAGCGAAGCTAATTTTATTGGATGCAGGTGGTTATCCTATGAAAAATGAAAAAGGAAGTTTAGGTTTTAAATTAGCCAGTACCCCTGTTATTAATAATTTACTCTTATTTATTACGCCCAAATTTTTAATAAGAAAAAGTTTAGAAACAGTATTTTACGATAATAGCCTTATTAGCGATGCCATTGTAACCAGGTATCATGAAATGTTATTAAGAGAAGGTAATCGCGCAGCAACTTTGTCTTTGTTTAAAAATAGAATAGCCACTTCTTCCGAACCCATTAAAACCATTAGCCAGCCTACTTTAATATTATGGGGAGAATATGATCATCTCATTGCAGTTGATAATGCCTACCTATTTCAAAAAGATATAAAAGGAAGTCTACTCACTGTTTATAAAAATATAGGCCATACGCCCATGGAAGAAGCGCCGAAATTGGTAGCAGCCTCTATGGAAAGCTTTCTGAATAATTAACTAACTTGTTGGCATGAATTTTACCATTGGTACCATTGAAAATTGGGTAGCAAATTATTATGGCATAGAAGTAAAAGCATCTGTGCTGAATGGCTATGATGAACTTAATTTTTTATTAGTTAAAAAATCGGGCAAGAAAAATATTTTAAAAGTTTCTAATAGTGCTCACGACTATTTTTTCTTAGAGGCACAAGTAAAAATTCTACAACATTTAGCAAAATCGGATTTAGCTGCACAATTTCAAGTGTATACCTTAAATAAAAAAGGAGAAACCTTAACAGAAATAATTGTTGATGAACAAACTTATTATATTAGAATATTAAGTTTTCTAGAAGGTAGCTTTTGGGTAGAAGCGCCAACAAAAAACAAAGCTTTATTTCAAAACTTAGGAACCTTCTTAGGCAAGATGGATAAAAGCCTTGAAAGTTTTAAGCATCCGGGCATGCATAGGCATTATACTTGGGATATAAGTACTGCACGCGATGCGAATTATAAAATGAGCTATATAAAGGATGCTGCTAAAAAAAGAATTGCCGATTATTTTATGCTGCAATTTGAAACTGAGGTTCTACCCACCCTTTCTTCTTATAGACAGGCCTATACGCATAATGACGCCAATGATTATAATGTATTAGTGGAAGGGGATGCCATTGCAGGACTAATTGATTTTGGTGATATGGTATACACTGCATTAATTAATAATGTAGCAGTGGCCTGTACTTATGCAATGCTGCACCAGTCAGACCCGCTAGCTGCAGCCGTTTTAGTAGTAAAGGGATACCATAGTGCTTATGCCTTAGAAGAAAAAGAATTAAGTATTTTATATTATTTAATTGCTGCAAGATTATGTATTAGTGTAACACAGTCTGCCTACAATGGTTCTTTAGCAACGAATAACGAACATCATTTTATAACAGAGCAGCCTGCTTGGAATTTACTCTCTTATTTAATTACACTAAATCCTATTAAAGCAGAAAATGCTTTTAGACTGGCTTGTGATTTTAGTTCCATCATTAATGAAAAAGAAAATTATAAAAATTTAGAAGCAAAAAGAAACGCGCATATTGGAAGAAACCTAAGTATTAGTTATGAAAAGCATTTAAAAATTGATAAAGCTGCCTTACAATATTTATATGACGACAAAGGCAATACCTATATTGATTGTGTCAATAATGTAAGCCATATAGGGCATTGTCATCCTAGTGTAGTAAGGGTGATGCAAAAACAAATTGCTAGTTTAAATACCAATACCCGTTATTTAAATGAGCATTTAATTCAGTATGCAGAAAAATTAACGGCTAGTTTACCTGCTGGTTTAAATGTTTGTTATTTTACCAATAGTGGAAGCGAGGCCAATGATTTAGCCATTAGAATAAGTAGGCACTGCACAAAACAAAAAGATATCATTGTTTTAGACCATGCTTATCATGGTACTTCAACGGCTACCATTGAAATGAGTCCTTATAAATTTGATAGAGAAGGTGGCATGGGTCAAATGCCTTGGATACATAAGGCCATGAATCCCGATTTATATAGAGGCCCTTATACCTATGACGATACTAGTGCAGGAGGTAAATACGCAATGGATGTAAAAAATATCATTGACAGATTAGCAAAAGAAAATAAAAAACCTGCTGCCTATATTTGCGAAACACTTTTAGGTGTTGGTGGACAAATGCCCCTGCCTCCCCATTATTTAAAAGAAGTATATAAGTATGTAAGAGCCGCAGGTGGCATATGTATTGCAGATGAAGTACAAGTGGGCTTTGGAAGAGTGGGTTTTCATTTTTGGGGATTTGAATTACAAAATGTAGTACCCGATATGGTCGTGATGGGTAAACCCATTGGTAATGGTCATCCACTAGCTGCAGTCATCGTGACCGATGAAATAGCCAATAGCTTTAATAATGGTATTGAGTATTTTAATACCTATGGAGGTAACCCCGTTTCAATGGCAACGGGGTTGGCTGTTTTAGAAGTAATTGAGCAAGAGGGTTTACAAGAAAATGCATTGCAGGTAGGTAATTATTTATTGGAAGGTATGAGAGCACTTATGCATACACATTCCATTATTGGAGATGTAAGAGGTGCAGGTTTATTTATTGGAGTAGAATTAGTAAAAGACAGAGTGGCCAAAGAGCCAGCCTCTGAGGCTATTAAGCTAGCGGTTGAAAGAATGAAAGAAAAAGGTTTTTTAATGGGCGTAGATGGACCTTATAATAATGTGTTTAAAATTAAACCTCCTATTATTTTCTCTATGCAAAATGCAAAAGACCTACTTACTAATTTAGATACTGTATTAGCTTCTTTATAAAAATGACTTAGGTCTTTATAAAAAATGCCCTTTTTACTATTGTTCCAAAGTTTTTAATTCGCTTGCCTTTTTAGACCTCACATTATAAATAACAGAACGTGCTAGTTCGTCGTATTTCACCACTTTGAGTAAGGTTCCTTCTTTGTCGTAATAATGAGATTCAATAGCGTACTGCTCATCATAAGCATAAAGCACATAAGTGGTTTTAGTAGAATCTATCAGCTGCCCAATTTTTTCTTTATTTTTTAAATAGCTAGGTGCTGAAGCGCAAGCACCTATCAAAAATAGTAAGCATAATGAAAAAGTAAAATGTAAAACAAAAGTTCGCATATTGAATTCTTTATTCAATCGTATTTTAATACTACTAATTTAAAAAATAACCCTTGTAATACAGAGACTACAAGGGTTATTTTTAATAATACATATAATTTATTAAGCAGTGGCTGCTTTTCTATTTTTCATGTATATATTTAATCCAATAAAGGCAACAATTAAAATTAATGGAATCATTAAAGTGGCGTTGATGACTTCAGGACCTGCTAATTTTTTAGCCTCGTTGGTAACTGCTGCTAAGTCTGCATCTGCAGTTCCTACTGGTATTTTAGCATTCACTAATTTATCATAGAAATCGCTCATAAATATCATATAAACAGATACAGCGAACATACCCGCACCACCCATTAAGTTAATGCCTACAGCACCTGTCTTAGGTAAGTTTTCAGAAACAAAGCCTAACATGGTTGGCCAGAAATAACATACGCCAATGCCGAAAAGAATAGCGCCTGCAAATAACATATTGCCAGTACTGTGCCCTAATAAGTATAAACCAGCAGCAGCTAAAATAGCCGATATTAATAATACACCTGAAGGAGAAAATTTATGGACCACCGGACCTGCAAAGGCACGGCCAATCACCATAATTCCTGTTTCAATAGTTAATAACAAAATAGCATTGTCACTCACATTTTTCAATAGTATATCAATCCATTGTCCAGTAAACAATTCCGTGATGGCAGTTCCGAACATACATATAATCATAAAAATAAAAAGAGGACTTAATAAACTCTTATACATTTCTGATGAAGAAACTCCGCTAGATACACGCTCTGTTTCAGGAAATTCTAATTTAGAAAAGAAATAACCATATAAAATTGTAGGAATTAACATCATACCTACTTGTAAATTCATACCTAATCCTATTTTATTAAATAAGAATACAATTAAAGTACCAATCACAATACCTCCAGGGAACCATAAGTGAAAGTGGTTCAATTTAGTAGTTTTGTTGGTAGGGAATAAAGCAGTTACTAAAGGATTACAAGAAGCTTCTACTGTACCATTGGCAATACCAATTAATAAAGTAGAGAAAAATAAACTCCAATAGCCTGTAGCATAAATAGTAAGTACAATACCTGCTAGATGAAATATAAAGGCAAGCACTAATAAGCGCTTCATGCCAATAATATCTACAATGGTACCCCCTACTAACATGGCAAGTGGGAAACCCAAGAAGGCAGTAGACGCAATGGTACCCAGTTGACCGTTAGTTAAATGAAAATCAATGCCTTGTTGACTTAGTACCCCAGCTCTAATTCCAAAGGAAAGAGAAGTGACTAATAAAGCCAGACAGCTTGCAACAAATAGTCTGTTGGTTTGAATGTTTTTTGACATAATCGTTAGTTTTTTGGTTTGGTCTTAAAAAGCGAACTTGAATATAAAAAAATTTATTGAAAAAACATTAAATTACAGATAACTTGTAAGAAATAAAATCCCTTTTTACTTAAAATTAAAGCCATGAAACAATTCCTATCCATCTGTTTGATTAGTTTTTTATTTGCTTGTACTACGAATAGTAAATATGACACCATTATAAAAAACGGATTAGTGTATGATGGAAATGGAGGCGCTCCTTATAAAGCCGACCTTGCTATTAAAAATGATACCATTGCTTTTATTGGCGATTTATCTAAGGAGACTGCCAACAATATAGTTGATGCAAAAGGTATGGCCATTGCACCTGGCTTTATTAATATGTTAAGCTGGGCACCAACCTCTCTTATTATAGATGGTAATTCTCAAGGGGATATTAGACAAGGGGTTACTCTAGAAGTATTTGGAGAAGGCGGAAGTATGGGCCCTTTGAATGCGAAGATGAAAAAATCTATGGAAGATGATCAAACAGGACCAGATAAACTTCCTATTCCTTGGAATACTTTAGGAGAGTACATGCACTATATGGAAAAAAAGGGGATCAGTTGTAATATTGCCTCTTTTGTGGGTGCTACTACTATTCGTGAAAATATTATTGGAGAAGACAACCGTGCTCCATCAGCTGCTGAATTAGAAAGCATGAAGGCTTTAGTTAAACAAGCCATGGAAGAAGGTGCCTTGGGTGTGGGTAGTTCATTAATTTATCCGCCAGCTTTTTTTGCAAAGACAGAAGAGCTCATTGAATTATGTAAAGCCGCTGCCCCTTATGGTGGTGGATATATTTCACATATGCGCAGTGAGGGTAATAATTTTATTCAAGCAGTGAATGAATTAATAACCATTGCTAAAGAAGCTAAAGTGCATGGAGAAATTTATCATTTAAAAGCAGGGGGTGTAAACAATTGGCCTAAAATGGATTCAGTTATAAAATTAGTAGAAGCTGCAAGAGCTGCTGGTATTGATGTTGCAGCCAATATGTATACTTATCCTGCTGGTGCTACTGGTATGACAGCCGCTATGCCTCCTTCTTTACAAGATGGTGGTTTTGGAAAATTATGGTTGCGTTTACAAGACCCAAAAATTAGAGCAGAGATGAAAATTGCCATGAAGACCGATGCGAAGGATTGGGAAAATTTATACTATGGAACAGGTGGTGCAAGCAAAGTTTTATTACTTGGATTTAGAAGAGATTCATTAATAAAATATTCTGGAAAAACTTTAGAAGAGGTTGCTAAAATAAGAAACACCACGCCAGAAGATTGCGCTATTGATTTAATTATTCAAGATAGTAGTCGTGTAGAAGTAGCTTATTTTTTAATGAGCGAAGAAAATATAAAAAAACAAATCGTACTTCCTTGGGTAAGTTTTGGATCTGATGCAGAGTCGGCATCAACCGATCCTATTTTTATGAAACAAAGCACACATCCTCGTGCTTATGGAAATTTTGCACGTGTCATTGGACATTATGTAAATGAAGAAAAAGTAATGACTGTAGAAAAAGCCATCAATAAACTTTCTAAAGTGGCTGCTACTAGTTTAAACATTCCAAAACGTGGTGAATTAAAACTGGGCAACTATGCCGACATATTAGTTTTTGATCCTAGTAAAATTAAAGACCATGCCACCTTTGAAAAACCAAGACAATACGCAACGGGTATGTCACATGTTTGGGTAAATGGTGTGCAAGTATTAAAAGACGGAGAACATACCAATGCTAAACCTGGAAAATTTGTAAAAGGTGCTGGAGCAAAAATTTAGCGAAGCCATTAGCTATTACAAACTAGCTAAGGCCGTCTCTAAATCTTGCAATAAGTCATCTACATTTTCTATGCCCACAGAATAACGAATTAAGCTTTCAGGTATACCCAATAGTTTTCTTTGGGCCTCGGTTAATTCCACATGGCTAGTGGTTCTTGGGGGACCTGCTAATGTACTTACCGAGCCTAAACTTGCCGCTAAGTGTACTAATTTAAGCGTAGTTAATAGTTTTTTTACATGCTCATAACCGCCATCTAAGGCAAAACTCATAATACCTCCAAAGCCCGACATTTGTTGTTTTGCTATAGCATGTCCTGGATGGGTAGGAAGGCCAGGATAAAACACATCGGATACCTTTGAATGGGCTTTTAAATAGTTTGCAATTTTTAAAGCAGAAGCATTTTGTCTTTCAATTCTTAATTCTAAAGTTTTCATGCCTCTAGCAATCATATAAGCAGGATCGGCTTGTAAACTAGCGCCGTTAATTTCTCTGTACTGATAAATTTTTTGCACCAATTCTTTTTTACCTGCCACAACTCCTCCCATGGCGTCGGAGTGACCACATAAAAATTTAGTAGCACTATGTATCACTAAATCGGCACCCAATGCTAAAGGGTTTTGATTAATAGGGGTAGCAAAAGTATTATCAACCACTACAATGGCACCTACTTTTTTAGCAGCAGCGGCTAATCTTTTAATGTCTACTACTTTTAAAGTAGGATTTGTGGGTGTTTCTAAATACACTAGGTCACAACCTTTCGCAATTTCTTTTTCGAATAAATCAAAATCGGTAGTGTCACACAATTGCACTTCCACATTATACAGTGGTAGAAAATCTAAAAATATTTTACTCGTTCCGCCATAATTATCTTTTTGAGATACTACTCTTTTACCCGCAGTTAAAAAAGTATAGAGTGTATTACTAATAGCCGCCATGCCCGTTGCAAAAGAGGTCGCTGCTTCAGCGCCTTCTAACAAACGAATTTTTTCTTCTAAAACAGCCACCGTTGGATTGGTGTTTCTGCTATAAATATAACCTTCGGCTTTGCCTAAAGAAACTTCATGCCAATGATCTACATCATTATAAGCAAAGGCCACACTGTTTACTATTGGTGAAGTTACCGCACCACTTACCTTTAAATCACTTTCTCCCCCCCAAACCGATGTGGTACTTTTTTTAAACTTAGAAAAATCCATTGACTCTTATTTAATTAGTTATTTAATTAGCTATTTTTTAGTTAGTTATTTTTTATAAAGGTTGACTTTCCATTTTTTTAGTTTTCTATTTTATAATTTTTTATAAAATGTATAGCTATTAATTTTTTGCTAATGAGACTCCATCCATTTCAACTGTCGTTACTTTTCCTTGCTCGTTCAATCTAAAATTAAGTCCAGTTTTACCATACCATTTTTTATTCCATGCTAATTGGAATGTATCATAATTCCAATGCGAAACAATGCCTTTGCCTAATTTAATATTTTCAGCAACTAATGTTTCATTTTCAAGTCTAATAATAATACTTCCAAATAGTGGATCGGTATAGGTACCTACATAGGCTTGCAAAGGCAGTGAGGGCTTGGTGTTCAGCACTCTGGTTGCCTCTTCAGCTGCATTAGCCTCAGCCGCTTTAGCTCTTATGTTTCCATATAAGCTTAGGAAGTCGGCACTCCAATCGGTATTACCCCCTAATGCATATTGGTCAAAGGCTTTAAACATTAAAGCATGTCTTGCTTCTGCATGATCTAAGTTCGCAAAAACATAGACCCCCGTTTTTTCTTCAGGCATTTGTCCATGAATCGCAATTTCTCCAGACAAACTTCCTGTATGAAAATTTAATTTTCTGCCTTTATAATCTTGTTGAAACCAACCTAAGGCATAAGTAGTGAAATTAGGTTTCGTTAATTGTTTAGTAGGATAAAATTCTGACTCAGTCACAAAAGTTTGTGGCTTCAATAAAGTAGTCCATGTAGTAGGTGATACTAATCGGCCACCTTCATATTTACTACTATCCAACATACATTGCATCCATAGAGCAATCTCATCAATATTGGAATACACAGAACCTGCAGCAGCAATTCTATCGGCAGAATCTCTTTCTATGACTTGAATTTTTCCCTCCACTCTTTGATGCGGTTTAGAAATATTGGGGTTGGTTACTAAAGCTAATTTAGCGCGTGTATTTACCATACCTAGGGGTTGGAAAATATTTTTTGTAATAAAATTTTCCCATGGCATACCAGATACTTTTTCAATTACCTTTCCTGCAATACCATAAAATATATTTTGATAAATAAAGCCCGCTCTAAAAGAATAAGAAGGTTTTACCAATTGCATGCGTTCCATAATTTCATCGCTCGTAAGTATATTCATTGCCCATAAATAATCGGTATTGCCCACACCAGAATTATGTAAGAATAAATCGCGCACATGCATTTGTGTAGTCACATAGGGGTCGTATAATCTGAAGCTGGGTAAATATTTTATAACCGGATCGTCCCAATTCACTTTGCCTTGGTCTACTAAAATACCCATGGCCGTTGCAGTCATGGCCTTCGTAGTAGAAGCGCAAGCAAATAATGTTTGGTTATTTACTTTATTGCCTGTTCCAAGTTCAGTGGTACCATAAGAATTTTTAAAAACAACTTTATTATTTTTAACCACTACAATGGCTAGTCCCGGAATTTCCCATTCCTTAATTGATTTTTGCACATAGGCATCAAAGGCAGCAGCGGTATCAGTTGCTGTTTTTAAACTTTTTGTTTTTTGAGCCTCTAAGCTTTGCGTTAAAAGCATCAAACAGAACAATGACGTAATTAATTTTTTCATAAGACTAGCATTAGCGTATTTAAAATATAGGTTTTTATAAAATAAAGTATAAATAGACCATTTGATAAGTATTAGTAGCTCTTTAAAATTACTAATTTTTAAGCTTATCGCCATTTTAATATCCATAATATAAAGGGGATTTAGTAAATTTATAGAACAACCATTAACTATGAAAAAGACAATTTTACTTTCTGTATGTTTAGTTTCCCTATTAACACTCAATGCACAACAAGCCGACTATATTATTAGAAACGGTAAACTCATTGATGGTTCAGGTAATAACTGGCAGTATAAAGATGTGGCCATTCAAAATAATAAAATCGTAGCAGTAGGCAATTTAAAGAATTGGAAGGCTAGTAAAGAAATTGATGCAAAAGGCTTGGTAATTGCGCCTGGATTTATAGATGTACATGCGCATATTGAAGGAGGTGAAACAAGAAACCCATTAGCCACTAATTTTATTTACGATGGAGTGACGACAGTCATTACTGGAAACTGCGGAGGTTCTGCTGAAAATTTAAAAACTTATTTCAATACCATTGATTCAATAGGCACTTCTATAAATGTAGCTTCTTTGATTGGGCATAATACCATTAGAAAGCAAGCCATGGGTACCGCTAATCGTAATGCTACTGCAGCTGAAATGCAAACCATGGAAAAATTAGCAGCACAGGCAATGCAAGATGGTGCAGTGGGTATGTCTACTGGCTTAATTTATATACCTGGTGCGTATGCACCTACGGAAGAAATTGTAGCACTCGCAAAAGTAATTAGCGCGAATGGTGGTGTATACTCTTCTCATATTAGATATGAAGAAGATAGAGTAGCAGATGCAATCAATGAAGCGATACAAGTTGGACGCGATGCGCATATACCTGTAGAAATTTCACATTTTAAAGTAAGTGGTCAAAACAATTGGGGAAGAAGTAAAGAAACCATTCCATTAGTGATCAATGCAAGAAAAGAAGGCATAGATGTTACCATTGATCAATACCCATACACAGCAAGTAGTACACAGTTAAGCG
This sequence comes from Chitinophagaceae bacterium, assembly GCA_947380435.1. Classification (GTDB taxonomy): domain Bacteria; phylum Bacteroidota; class Bacteroidia; order Chitinophagales; family Chitinophagaceae; genus Sediminibacterium. The sequence goes on along the minus strand of CANCRC010000001.1, from coordinate 29,884 downwards.
TATTGTTACCAGACTGGGTTTTATCCGATGGTCAAGATTCTATTATGGCTAGATTAAAAAAACCTGAGATTAGAAAAAGAGTGGCTGAACATAGTATAGGCATTATTAAGAAAAGAGGATTAAAACATTTTAGTTATGCAGTAGTAGCAAGTTATAGAGCCGATACAAGTTTCAACGGAAAAAGTATTGAAGAAATAAATTTATTATTAGGTAATAAACATAATCAAAAAGCAGAAGCGGAAACCATTATTCAAATGATTGAAAAAGGCGGTGCACAAATGGTTTACCATGGTATGGGTGACAATGATGTAGTAGCTATTATGAAATATCCTTTTAACATGATTGCAAGTGATGCAGGTATTGCTGTAATGGGCGCTGGCAAGCCTCATCCAAGAGCCTATGGGACCAATGCAAGAGTGTTAGGAAAATATGTTAGAGAAATGGGTGTGATTAGTTTAGAAGATGCCATTAGAAGAATGACTTCTTTGCCTGCTGAAAAATTTAATATAAAAAATAGAGGCTTGATTAAAGAAGATTATATAGCAGACATTGTCATTTTTGATGAAAATGAAGTAACCGATATGGCGAATTATACCGATCCGCATCAATATGCAAAAGGGTTTAAGTACATATGGGTGAATGGTGCATTAACTATTAATGAAGGCCAGCACAATGGTACTAGAAAAGGAATGGCTATTAGAAATAAAAATTAAAATTTTACAAAGTAATTTTATCTAGTTATTAAATAGGACTAATTAGTAACATAAAAAATATATATGAAAAAGAAAATAGCTATACTTCGCATCTTATTAATGGCAGTAGTTGTATTTATTAGTACTATACACCTAAAAGCCCAAACCCTTACTATAGACATTAATGAAGCAAGCAAGGGACCTAACCCCGGAATGATAATGATTACTAACAGTTCCGCTATTGGAGATAAAAAAGCGAAAGGTTTAACATATGAAGATGTAGAAGGAACTCCTTTCTGGGATGAACATTGGAATAGTGCCATATTATATTTTAAATCGGGCGCTATATATAAATTACCTAAGGCTAAATTAAATTTATATACTACTGAAGTACATTATGAAAATGAGAAAGAAGGTGAATTAGTGGCGGAAACAAGTTTGATTGATAAAATTGTTTTTTTGAATCCGAAAGATGCAAATAAAGTATTAGCAGCCTTTGCAGTACTACCCGATTATATTGACAATAAACCTGCAGGATTTTTCAGGGTATTTAATGATGGAGCTTACCAATTAATATTATTACAAAAGAATTTAGTGAAAGTGAGTCCCTTTGATCCTTTAACGGGAAAAAATGCAACCAGCTTTTTTACAAAATCTTATTATGGCATTTATAATAATGGAAAAACCATTCCATTAAAAGCATTAGATAGAAATAGTGTTTTATCTGTGATCCCATTTAATGCAGCCGTGGAGCCTTGGATAAAAAATTCAAAAAATAAATTAAAGTCCGAGGAAGATATTATTGCACTGCTAAATTATTATAATAGCTTAGGGACAGCAAAATAATTTTATTTTTTTTTAGGTATTTTTTAAAATGAGTATACCCTAGCTTAAGATTAGTGCTGTTTATCCTTGAATTAATTTAGCAATGCTAAAGGCAGCAGCCGCAGCTATAGCCCCCGTCATCATTACTTTTACGCCACCCCACCAAGGATTCACTCCAGTCATTTTACTCTTAAAGAAACCAAAAATATATAAGCAAATTAATGTAATGGCTGCTGAAATTTTTAAACCCTCAATGGCATCTGTTACAAAAAAATAAGGTGTTAAAGGGACTAAACCACCTGCAATATAACTGGTACCAATATTAAAAGCACTTTTTCTAGCTCTTTTAGGATCGGGCTCTTCTAAGCCTAACTCATGTTTCATCATAAATTCTACCCAACGCTTATCATCTTTAATAATTTCTTGAGTAGCTTCCTCGGCTGTGCTAGCACTTAAGCCCCATTCTAAAAAAACTTTACGAACTTCTTCTATCTCCACCTCTCTTTTATGTTTTAATTCCCAATATTCATTTTTTAATTCGCTAGCATAATGGTCTTGCTCGGTTTTACCTGCTAAAAAACCCCCTAGGCCCATGGCAATAGAGCCTGCTGCAATCTCGGCTATACCTGCTATCCATATAAGGTTCACATTTCCGTTTACTGCCCCACTCAAGCCAGCGGCTAAGGCAAAAGGAACGGTTAGTCCGTCGCTCATTCCAATAACAATATCGGTAAGCATATCGCTGCTTTTTAAATGTTCTTCAAGGTGTAAATGGGTATCATTCATAAAAGCAATTTTAATGTAATTGGATTGTACCAAATTTAAGCAAAAAAGAATAAATTTAGCTAAGGAAAACTAAGCATTCATAGAAAACTGAGTTATATCATTTTTTATTTTTCTTAGACCTATAATAACCATAAAATTATTTTTTACTTTAATAACAAAATATGAAAACACCGGAAAAAAATAGCCGTCGTCGATTTTTAAAAAACTCAGCCGCTGTAGTAGCAGGTTTTTCAATTGTTCCAAGACAGGTTTTAGGTAGAGGCTTTTTAGCGCCTAGTGATCAACTCACTAAGGGTATCATTGGTTTAGGTGGTATGGGTAGAGGGCATATTCCCTATGCGGGCACTCGAGTAGTAGCCATTTGTGATGTAGATAAAAAACATTTACAATCTGCAGCAGAACTAGTGGGAGGAAATGTAAAAACTTTTCATGACCATAGAGAATTAATTGCACTACCCGAAGTGGATATAGTACATATTGCTACACCTCCTCATTGGCATGGTATTATGGCCATTGAAGCAGCTAAAGCGGGTAAAGATATTTGGTGTGAAAAACCAATGACTAGAACTATCGGCGAAGGAAAACGAGTGGTAGAAGCCGTTCAGCAGTATAAGCGTATGTTTCGTTTAAATACTTGGTTCCGTTTTGAAGATAATTTTTATGGTATGAATTCAACCGTGAAGCCCATAAAAAAATTAGTGGAATCTGGTTTATTAGGTTGGCCATTAACGGTGACAGTAAGCAAAACCACTGGTTTTGATTGGAAATTTTATTGGGTTGGAAAAACAAAACTAGAAGCACAACCCGTACCTGAAGAATTAGATTATGAAAGATGGTTGGGCCCTGCACCCTTTAAACCTTATAATGCACATAGAGTACACCAAACATTTAGAGGCTATTGGGATTATGATGGTGGTGGTTTAGGGGATATGGGACAACATTATATCGATCCTATTCAATATTTTCTAGGCAAAGATGAAACTAGTCCTATTTCTGTTGAAGTAGATGCAGAACAACAACATCCTGATGCTTGCGGAACTTTTAGAAAATTAACTTTCACTTATGAAGATGGATGTAAGATTATTTTAGATGGAGAAGACAAAGATCCAGGTGCAGCCTATATTGAAGGGCCTAAAGGAAAACTTTTTGCAGGCTTTAAATCGGACATTCCAAATTTAACAGAAAAATTAGCCATGATGCCAGACCCTGCACCACAGGTGACTAATTTTTTAGAATCGGTAAGAGAGAGAACACCTTTTGCACTCAATGAATCTAATGGTTTTAGATCTTGTACTATTATTAATATGGGGAAAATGGCATTACAATTAGGAAGAAATTTAAAGTTTAATCCGGTTACCCAAGAATTTATTAATGACGAGGAGGCTAACCGATTAATTAACCCAGCAATGCGTTCTCCTTGGACCATTTAATCATTTAAAAAAAATTTTGTACAATGAAAAATAAAATTTCTTATTTACTTATCTTCTTGATATTTGCAACTCAACTTCTAGCACAAGTAGGATCTGTAAAAAATACAATCAATAGCTTTCCTTACCAACACGCTGCTGAAGCTCAATCTGCTATCACTTCTATGCACACTTGGGGGAATGGACAATGGAAAGAATTAGTGCATTTATTAGATAACGATTCTTTAAAGCTAAAACCTACTTATGCTTTAAATGCTTATGTAAATGATGCCAGTTTAAATGCTGCGCTAAAACAACAGCTTGCTGAAAATTTAGCTGCCGTGTATGGATCTGCTAAAACTTTTTATGCGCGTGAATTTATAATTAAACAACTAGCCTTATTAGGCGATGATGCAGCAGTAAAATTATTAAGCAGTTTATTAAAAAATGAAAGCTTTGGGGGCAATGCAGCAAGGGCTTTAGCGAGTATTCACAGTGCCGCTTCAAAGCAAGCCTTAACAAAGGCTTTAAAAACAGCATCTGGAGAAAATGCAAAACATATACAAGCAGCTTTAGATAATTTCAATTTTAAATTACCAGCAATAAAAATAGCTAGCACTGAAAAACAAGTTGCAAAAACCAACGCACAAAAATTATTGGATTTACAAGATAGAATGGAAAAAGCAAGTACCCGATTGGAAAAAAGAAATATACTCTATGAGGCCTCCTTTATTCCAGGTTTTGCAAGTTTTATGTTGGTGAGTAAATCATTAGAGGATGAAACTATTAATAAAGAAGCTGCTCTAATTCTAGCACGCTTAGCCTTGAGCGATAAAAATATAAGAGGACCAGAAGTAAGAGCTAGCTTAGAAAAGGCAATAGGGCTTATACATGGAGTGAATTATCCTGCACATGGTCTAGGCGCATCGGCGAAGATGTCGGATATAGTGGGAGTGGATAGTCCCTTATTAGTATCTAAACTTAAACAACATTTAATAAACTTGCCTTATGACAATGGGTTTATCAATTTATTCAATGGCAAAGATTTAACAGGATGGAAAGGCTTAGTAATGAACCCTATTGCTAGGGCTAAGATGAGCGACTCTGCATTGAAAGCAGCAGAACAAAAAGCCAATGAGAAAATGAAAAATGATTGGATCGCGAAAGATGGTCTTTTAGTATTTACAGGTCACGGTGATAATTTAGCGACAGAAAAAAAATATGCCGATTTTGAAATGTATGTAGATTGGAAAATTACAGAGAAAGGTGATGCGGGTATATATTTAAGAGGTAGCCCACAGGTACAAATTTGGGACACCAGTAGAAGAGAAGTAGGTGCCCAAGTAGGTTCAGGTGGATTATACAACAATATAAAAAATCAGAGCAAACCCTTGGTAGTGGCCGATAACAAAATTGGGGACTGGAATAATTTTCATATTATCATGAAGGGCGCGCAAGTAACCGTTTATTTGAATGGAGTACTGGTTACAGATAATATAACTTTAGAAAATTTTTGGGATCGCAAATCACCTATTTTTCCTAAAGAGCAAATTGAATTACAAGCCCATGGTACTTATGTAGCTTATCGTAATATTTATATAAGAGAAATTCCTTCTGACGAAAAAATAAGTTTATCTGAAGAAGAAAAAAATGATGGTTTTGTTTCTTTATTTGATGGTACTAATTTAGATAGCTGGACAGGTAATACTGCAGGTTATTTAGTAGAAGAAGGAGCAGTAGTAGTGAACCCTGATAAAGGAAGCGGAGGTAATTTATATACAAAGGAAGAGTACGCTAATTTTATTTATAGATTCGAGTTTCAATTAACACCAGGTGCAAATAATGGTATTGGCGTGCATGCTCCCTTAGAAGGAGATGCTGCCTATGTGGGTATGGAAATACAAGTTTTAGATACTGAAGATGAAAAATATAAAAACCCACCCATACAGCCCTATCAAGCCCACGGCTCTTTATATGGTGTGATTCCTGCGAAAAGAGGTTTTTTAAAGCCTACTGGGGAGTGGAATCAGGAAGAAATTATGGTAAAAGGAACGCAGATTAAAGTAACCTTAAATGGTACAGTCATTACAGAGGGTGATTATGCAGAAGCTTCTAAGAACGGAACCGTTGACCACAGAGAGCATCCAGGTTTATTGAGAACCACTGGTCATCTTGGTTTTCTAGGCCATGGCGATGTACTTAGATTTAAAAATATGCGTGTAAAGGTTTTAGAAGAAGATAAAAAAGCTAAGAAAAAGAAGAGATAAAATAGTAGGCTTATTTTTTTAAAGCCTACTATATAATAAAAAAACCCTCCCGAAAATCGGGAGGGTTTTTTTATAGCTATTACTAGCTAAAGAAATTATTAAACTGATTAGTTAAATAAGTATCTAACTCCAATTTGTAACTGCCAACGAGAACCAATACTTGAAGATGGCGTATAAGCTCTTGTTTGAGGCGCTTGCTTAGTTTGATCTAAGAAAGGGAAAAGATAAATTGGTGTTTTTCCATCAGTATCGATTTTGCTAAATGATAAAGGTGAAGTTGTTGTTGGTACATAGAACACGCCCCAATCTTTATTTAACAAGTTTGTTAAGTTGTAAATATCAGCAGTTAAACGAATCGTGTGCTTGTTTTTACCAGCAGTAAATCTAATGTCTTGCGTAAAGTTTAAATCTAATTTATGGGTCCAAGGTAATACGTAAGCATTTCTTTCAGCAAATTCACCTCTATGTTTAGATAAATAAGGGTTGTTAGAAATAAAAGTATTTAATTGATTCCATAAGGTAGTTTGATCTCTTTGATCAGGATAAGCAACACCATTAATAGTAACTGTATTAGAGTTAGCTAATTTAATTTGTGAAGGATCTTTAGGAATAAACATTAAGTCGTTATAAGTAATACCATCTCCGTTAACGTCACCACTTACATAATAAGAAGTAGCGTAGTTAGGAGCGCCTTCATATACTAAACCAATAGAAGATAATAAGTTTTTAGAAAATTCTTTCTTATAAACCATGCTCGCAATAATTCTGTGTGGTAAATAGTTATTAGATAAACCAGCAACAAATTCATTAGGATTGTCATGTGTTGTTTTTGAACCCCACATAGTGGCTGCAGTAGAACCAGTCACCGCTGCATCATAAGCAACTTGTCTTGTATACGCTGCAGTAGCGATAAAGTTTTTAGTTACTTTTTGAATTTGTAAAGTTCCAGTTGCAGCATAACCAGCATTTGAGTTGGTCATGTAAATAGCATTACCAATTGATGGGTTAGCAGCACTTGCTGTTACCTTACTACCAGAAACCATTTGAGATCCACCATAAGGATAAGAAGTTGTATAAGGGAATCTCCAACGACCATCTGTTAAACGTACTAAACCAGTAGAAGGCAGTGCAATATTTTCGAATACTGAAGCATGTAATTGCTTAGTATAAGTTCCTTCTGCAGTTACTGTCCAACCATTGCCTAATTTTTTATCAGCCGCTAAAGTAGATTTAAATACTTGAGGGAATTTATAGTTAGGATCGGTTACGTTAATTGAATAAGAACTAGATAAACCTGCAGTTGCTTGAGGACGATTAGCATTGATATCTGGTGAGAAATTGTAAGTAGTTCCGTTAGAAATACTTCCAAATAATGCCATACCTGAGTTAGAAGCTTGGTTAGAAAGCCATACAAAAGGAGGAGCGCCTTGGAATAAACCAGCACCACCACGAATTTGTAAAGTTTGGTCACCATATACATCATAGTTAAATCCAATTCTTGGAGAAACTTGAATAGCTGTACTTGGTTGAGAACCTGTATTCGCATGCGTTCCTTGATAGAAATGTGTTAATGTATCTACTACTGGGTTATACAAGAAAGTGTTGTAGAAATTTGTATAGTCAGCTCTTACACCATAAGTAATAGTTAACTTATCTGTAGCTCTGTATTTATCTTGAATGAAGAAACCAGCTTCAAAATCCTTAGGACCTACTAATGGGAAAGATCCGCCGCCTAATGTATAAGATAAATCATATCTACCAGCAGGTTTTGTTCCAGCTGCTGCTGCATAGAAATCGGCTAAACTATTAAAACGGTATGTTCCAGAATAGTTAGGAGAGAAACCGTTTAAATATTTTTTATAAGAAGATTGTGTTCCAACTGTAATCTCGTGGTTACCTGCATATAGAGATAAGATATCGTTGAATTGGAATACATCTGTATTTAATTTATTACCATAAGTATATAACTCATATCCAAAAGAAGTGAAAGGCTTACTACTTGAAATAGTACCTGTACCATCTAAGATATCCACCATTGGAAATTCTTTTTCAGATAATGCATTTCTGTAATCTCTTAATGCAGTATATCCTACTTGTAATTTATTACTCATTCTGTTAGAGAGCTTTGTATTCAACTCAGCAATAAACACATTGGCGTTATTGTTGATTTGATAACCTGCACCATAGAAAGGTAAGGCTGTTGCACCAGCAGCTCTAGAGCCTACTGAACCACTATTAGAAGGAGGTTGATCACTAGAAGATTTTAAATAGCTATACTTTAAAGTAAAAGTATTGTTCTCGTCAATGTTCCAATCAATCTTAGCAGTTAAACGTTTAGATTTAGCAGCATAAGAATAATTTTGGTAAGCACCTGGATCGTAATTGTACTTTGATTTTAAGAAAGCAGCTAAAGCATCTAAGTCGGCAGCGTTAGCAGCAGAAATAGTAGTACCGTTAGCAGGAGAAGAAGAAGTAGAAGCTGTCCAAGTTGTTGCAGGGAAAGACTTTTCTTCTTGCTCACCATTGATAAAGTAGAACAATTTATTTTTAATTAAAGCACCACCTACTGTGAAGCCTTTTAAATCATAATTGAAATCTTGCTTTGGAACAGTGATTGTATAAGGCGCAGCATTTACATCATATCCTTGCCAATCTTTACTCTTCATATATTGATAAACTGATCCAGTTGCAGTGTTCGCACCAGAACGAGAAACAGAGTTCACATTACCACCTACGAAACCACCTTGACGTACATCAAATGGAGAAGTGTTTACTTGAATTTGCTCAATCGCATCTAATGAAACCGCTTGTGCACCAGTTTGACCACCGATATCACCCGCTAATCCAAAAGAGTTATTAAAGTTCGCACCATCTACAGTGATATTATTCAATTGAGAACTTTGACCACCAAAAGACATACCGTTGTAGGTAGGAGTTAATTTAATGATGTCTTTGTAAGAACGAGAAATAGTTGGCAAACTTGTGATTTGATTTCTATTAAAGGTTTCTTGAGAACCTGTTCTTGCGTTGTTGAAAATTTTATCTTGGCTAGAAGATTTTACTACTACTTCTTGTAAAGTATTAGAGGCTTCTACTAGTTTAAAGTTTGCTTTATAAGATTGTCCTAATAATAAGGTAACATCGTCTTGCTTGTCTTTTTTGAAGCCTACATAAGAAACTTCAATTAAGTAAGGACCACCAATTTTTAAGTTGGTCAAGTTGTATCTACCATCGTTACGACTAGTAGTTACGTACTTAGTTCCTGTGGGTTGGTGAGTTGCTGTAATTGATACGCCAGCTAATCCAGCAGCACCATTTGTAACTGTACCTTGTATTTCGGCTGTAGTCTCTTGTGCGTTTACTTTAATAATTGATATTAAAATTACTAACATCAAGGATAACGCTTGTTTTAAAACACTTTTCATTTTGTAAGGGATTATTGTTTATGGAGGCAAAATTAAACTAAAACTTGTGAATTACGAACAGTTCTCATTAACATTCCGTTAACGAAAAATGATCTGTTTTTTGCTGCTCCTGGGGTAGGTAAATTATAAAAATAGTATGTACTATATAAATAATTGAAAATCAATAATATAAGAAATTTATAAATCAACTGGTATAATCAGTTAAATTGATATAATACAATGATTATCAAATTATTAAGTAAAAAATCAGCTTAATTTTCAAAATCGCAAAATCTTGTAAATAAACTAAAAAATAAGGGGTATTTTTTAGTTTTCTAAGGCCAATAAATGGTTGAAAATTTGGGCGCTCATGGAATTAGCCCCTTCTAGGCTAAAATTTTGGTCATCTAGGCGGTGAACGGGGATGATTCTTTTGGTCGAACTAGTGATAAAAACCTCCTTGGCTTTTTTCATTTCCGATAGACTAATATCTCGTTGTTCTAGTTTTAAATGATGGGCCTCAGCTACTGCAATAATATTTTTTCGAGTAATCCCTTTTAACATATTACGAGCAGGTGTTACAATAATATTGTCCTGCGTAACCATAAAAATATTAGACCTAGGACATTCGCTAATACTATCATTTGTATAATATAAAATATCATCCGCCCCTTGACTTTTCATCCAAAGTTGTAAATGAATGGCCATTAAGTAGTCGGTTGTTTTTACTTCTGCTAATTGTCTTTGATAAAAATGACTGGCTAATGCAATGCCTTTAGTAGAAATTTGAGTAGGAGGTGCGTCCAATGGTTGTTGAATAATAATTAAATGAGGCTTAGTGATAGTATAGCCATCAGGCGCATCGCCACCCGCAATAATTAATCGAATACCAGAAAAAGGAATATTATTTTTTTCAATTAAGTCCGCTACAATTTTTTTTAATGCCTCTTTAGATAAGGCAATAGATAAGCGCATGATCTCTGCAGAATTAAATAAACGATCTAAATGCGATTCTATAAAAAGTGGTTTGTTATTCGCTACTCTTAAATAATCAAAAATACCATAGCCTCTTTGAACCAATAAATCGCCCACAGGTACCCCTGCATTTTCTAATAAACAAATTTCATTTTGGGCAAAGCAATAAATAGGTTTCAAAACTTGGTGCATTTAAAATGTAGCAATAAAATAAGACAGATCAAAAATAGTAAATTTAAACTACCCTTAGTATATCATTTATCTATCACCCAAATAATCTTGGGTAATTCGTCCTGAATTTGGCATAAAATAAACTAAATTAGTAGACAGTAAATTTTGTCTATTAAATATTATTGAATGCATCAACTACAAACAGCCGATTACATTGTTTTTTTTCTGTATTTTATTATTATTATTTCTTATGGTTATTATATATATCAAAAAAAGAAATCGGCCACTACTAGTTCTACCGATTTTTTCTTGGCAGAAGGTTCTCTTACCTGGTGGGCTATTGGCGCTTCTTTAATTGCCTCTAATATTTCAGCAGAACATTTTATTGGTATGTCGGGCTCTGGCTTTGCATTGGGACTCGCTATTTCAACTTATGAATGGATGTCGGCCTTTACTTTAATACTGGTGGCCGTTTTTATACTACCCATTTATTTAAAGAATAAGATTTTCACCATGCCGCAGTTTTTATCTAAAAGATATAACGATACTGTAAGCACGGTGATGGCAGTGTTTTGGTTATTGGTCTATGTGTTTGTAAATTTAACTTCCATTATTTATTTAGGTGCCTTAGCCATCTCCTCTATCTCCAATATAAGTTTTGAATTAAGTATTGTGGGTCTCAGTGTTTTTGCTGTATTTGTAACACTGGGCGGCATGAAAGTAATTGGCTATACCGATGTCATACAAGTGATCGTATTAATTATTGGTGGCTTAGTCACTACCTATTTAGCCATTTCTTTATTATCGGAACATTATGGCTATGGAGGAAATATTTTAAAAGGACTGGCAGTGTTGAAAAGAGAAGCGCCTACTCATTTTCATATGATATTTGATAAGTCCAATAAATATTATCCGGAACTACCTGGGCTTTCTGTTTTAATTGGAGGTATGATGATTAATAATTTAGCCTATTGGGGATGTAATCAATATATCGTGCAAAGAGCATTGGGTGCAGATTTAAAAACAGCGCGTAAAGGAATTTTATTTGCTGCATTTTTAAAATTACTCATTCCTATTATTGCGGTACTTCCTGGTATTGCCATGTATGTTTTATATCAGAACGGAATGTTTCAAACAGAAATGACAGATGTAGCGGGTGTACTTAAACCCGATCATGCTTATCCTACTTTAATGAACTTACTTCCTGCAGGATTAAAAGGGGTGGCCTTTGCAGCACTCACTGCAGCCATTGTCGCTTCCTTGGCAGGAAAAGCCAATAGTATCTCTACTATTTTTTCATTAGACATTTATAAAAAATATATTAATAAAGAAGCCAGCGAAAAAAAATTAGTAAGCATTGGTAGTTGGGTAGTGATTATAAGTATGTTAATTGCTGCTATTGTTGCACCAGCTCTTCGTTCTTTGGATCAAGCCTATCAATTTATTCAAGAGTATGTAGGTTTTGTTTCACCGGGAGTACTCGCTATTTTCTTACTTGGCTTTTTTTGGAAAAAAACAACATCTGCTGCAGCATTAACAGGTGCACTCATTACTATTCCCACTTCTACTATTTTAAAGTTTTTACCTAGCTGGACCCATAATGCATTTCCGAACTATCCATTTTTAGATAGAATGACCATTACTTTTTTCTTTGTAGTGGTGATGATGGTTATTATAAGTATATCAAAACCATCCAAACAAAATAATGCAGCTGCTATTGAGGTGAATACCTCTATGTTTAAAGTTTCCAATGGTTTTATAGTGGCCTCTGTGATTATAACGGGAGTTTTAGCGGCCTTATATACTGTGTTCTGGTAGGCTATACTTGGGTTGGCTGTAATTTTGCCTTTAAAAAATTGTAATATTTATAAAAAAAGACGATTTTTAGTAGGCCAAATCAATCATAGTAAAACAATCATTCTAATGTCAAATAACAATACAAATAAAAAAGTAGTGGATGCCAATAACCCACTTACCAATTTAGATGAATGGGAAATGGATATTTTAAATAGATACCCAGACCCTTCTGCTATTGCGACTAATAAAGAAACAGAAGCATTTAGGAATTATGCAGCTGAAGAAAGAGATACCGTAAAAGAATTTTATAGATTGAATCATACTTATCAGTCTTATGATTTTGTACTTCGCAAAAAGACCGACTTTTTACAATTCAATAAAAAGGAAATGCCTATTTGGAATGCCTTTGATTTTTTAAATGAATTAGTAGACGATTCTGATCCTGATACAGACTTAGATCAAATGCAACATTTATTGCAAACTTCTGAAGCCATTAGAAATGATGGTCATCCGGATTGGATGGTACTAGTAGGTTTAATTCATGATATGGGAAAGGTATTATGTTTATTCGGTGAACCACAATGGTCGGTAGTAGGCGATACCTTCCCTGTGGGTTGCGCGTATTCAGATAAAATTGTATACCCAGAATTTTTTAAAAACAATCCCGATTATAACCACGAAGTGTACAGTCAAAAATTTGGCGTGTATAAACCTAACTGTGGTTTAAAGAATGTACATATGTCATGGGGACATGATGAATATGTATATCATATGATGAAAGATTATTTACCAGAAGAGGGTTTATATATGTTGCGTTACCATTCTTTTTATGCACAACACCGTGAGAATGCTTATGCACATTTAATGGACGAGCATGATCATGAAATGTTCAAATGGGTAAAATTATTTAACCCTTATGATTTGTATTCAAAAAATCCGAATCAAAAAAGTTGGGCAGAATTACAACCTTATTATAAAGCCTTGGTTAAAAAATATTTACCAGAGACTTTAAAGTTCTAGGTTACACTATTTATTTATTTTGCGCTAGGACTCCCATGCATAGTGCTCTGTAGCCGTTGCCCCTATTCTTAAAAATGTATGAGCACCAAAGAAATCTCTTTGTGCTTGAATTACATTAGCTGTTGAATACGCTGTGCTTATTGCATTAAAAAATTGTATAGCATCTGACATAATAGGTGTGGCTATTTTATTTTCTAAAGCAGTTATGACTATTTCAGTAGCAGCAGGCGCCGTTTGTTTTATTTGTTCAGTAATACTAGCCTCTAGAATAATATGCGCATTCAATTTCAAAATAGGAACTAAGGTTTCCATAAAATCCGATTGTATAATACAACCCTTGGTCCAAATTCTAGCAATCTCAGGTAAATTCAAGCTCCAATGATTATTTCTAGAAAATTCTTCCAATAGCCAAAAGCCTTGAAAATGAATAATCATTTTTGTAAAATAGTAAGCATTTTTTAAAGAGGCTTCATTTATGGTTAGGGTATTTTTTGGACGAGGATAATTTTTCTCTAATTGAACGCGTAAATTTTTATAGCTTGAAATTTGTCTTGCAAATAATGCATTCGCAATTAAGGTAGCCGGTATGGCGGCGTTAGTTAAAGTATTGGTAGCCCAGGTACCTGTGCCCTTGCTTTGGGAAGCGTCATGTATTTTATCAATTAACCAATCGGAACCTTCTTTGGTATTTAAAATACTTATAGTTGTATTTAATAAAAAGCTGTCAAGCTTATCTGCCTTCCAAGAACTAAGCATATTTGCAATTTCGGTAGGATTCTTTCCTGCAGCCCTTGCTAGCCCATATACTTCTGCAAGTAATTGCATTTGGGCATATTCAATTCCATTGTGTACCATTTTTACAAAATGGCCGCTACCTCCTTCACCAATATAGGTAGAGCAGGCTTGGTTATGCTTATCTTTTGCAGCAATACTATTTAAATAAGGGGCGACTAACTCATAGGCTTCCTTATTACCACTTGGCATTATACTTGCACCATTCAAAGCACCTTGCTCTCCTCCAGAAATTCCTGCACCTATAAAATGAATGCCTTTTTTTGCAAAATTATGAATACGGGTTTCTGTTTCTTTATAATAGGTATTACCTAAATCAACTAGTACATCGCCCTTCTCTAATAGAAGCGCTAATTCATCCAAAACCTTTTCGGTGGCCTCTCCCGCCTCAATCATTAAAAATATTTTTTTAGGACTTTGAAGCGAATGAACAAAAGAACTATAGTCAGAAAAAGCTTGCGTGTCTTTTAATTGAGCTAAGCTTTCTACAAAATTTTTAGCCACCGATTCTTCTGCCCCTTTCAATTCTCTATTATACACCGATACAGTAATGCCGTTTCTAAGAAAATTTTGAGTTAAGGCCTTACCCATCACGCCCAAGCCCATGAGGCCTATTGCAGCTTTGCTAGTATTTTGATTTAATAATTTTTTCATAATCATTTCAACAATAGCAGTAGGCGATTGTGTAATAGAAATAGTAAAGGCATTTTCTGGTGGCTCTAAAGTTTCTAATTGTGAAGCTAATAAACTAGCAGGAAAATAATGTCCTTTTCTGCCCTCTAATCTTTGCTCTATTAAATTTTTATTGCCTTCTAAATAAACAAAATGTAATGACTTACTATTATTTTCTAAAATAGCACGGTGCGCTTTTTTTAAAGCAGAACAAGCTAAAATACAATTACCCTTAACAAGCGCCTTCTCTATGACAGCTTGTAATTCAAGCAGCCAGGCGGTTCTATCCTCATCACTCAGCGCAATGCCTGCAGCCATTTTATCACGATTAGCGTCTGCGTGATAATCATCACCATCAAAAAAGGGTAGCCCGCTTGCTTTTGATAGCGCTAGGCCAATAGTAGTTTTACCCACACCGGCCACACCCATTAAAACAATGGCAATATTTTTTTGCATGCTTTATTTGTACAACTGATTGAAAAGCATTTTATAATTACTGTGTGTTTGACCTCTAAAAGTAATTTCAGGACCATAGACAAATAATTTACCATTACCTACTTTCGCTTCAAATGCAGCAATACCATCTTGTAAATAAGATTGACCAAAGGCCCATCCACTTCTTAATGTTTTATCTGACGCATACCAAGCTAATGGCACCACCTCTTTTCTTGCAATGGCATCTGGTAATAATTTAAATACAGGGCTAGCACTAAAATATACATCGGCATTTTTATTCATACCCCAGTTGGCTTTATACTCATTGTCTAAAGTAATTTGCATTACTGAACCTGGAATATAAAATTTTTCACCAGGTAATGATTTCTCTTTACCCGCTACCATTTCTACTAAAGCATTGCGAACGGGAACATTTAAATGGTAGGCCAAGTTCGCACTAGAACCAATGGTAATAATAGTTCCCCCCTCTTGTAAAAATTTATTTAAAGCAGGGATCGATTTTTCTGCCGTAATTTTTCCTAAAGTAGCTTGGTATATTTCAGGCACATCTTCTGCCTTAGGTTCTTTTTCTTCATAGCCATTGCCTGCTTCTGGTTTTAAAGAAGGAATCGCACCTTCTACAAAAAGAATTACGTCATATTTATCTTTTAAATTACTAGCATCAATTTCTTTGGCAAAAATTAATTGGAAAGGGAAATTATACTTTTCAAAAATCCATCTTACCCAACCTGAAGACATAGAGCCACCATACTTATCCCATAAAGCAATTCTTTGTGGCATAACTTTATCGTTCATGTTTGTAGGCTTCGCAGTTACACCATTAAAAATTATGCCTTTCTCTGCACTCAATGATTCAATAGTTTCTTGTAATTTTTTATTAGCAGTATTCGCTGCTACATAATATTGGTCTTTATTTTTATATACCTCTACGCCCATGGCAAGTAGTGTATTAATAGCATAATAAGCAGCATTCTCTTTTGTAGAAAAAATATAGCCGGCTACTGTAGCACTTGCATTTATTTTACCCATTGGTTTTTGAATAAGTCCATAAGGAATAGTTTCAAAGGGACCATTAAAATCATCTAAGACGCGATCAAACTCAATGCCCATGGTAAATGCAGGTGTCCAACCCGCAGCATCATAAGGTCTTACTGGGGGGCCACCTGGATATTGAAAATCGTTAGGGTGATCCTGTGGTTCAAACATATCTATTACATGTGGTCTGAATGCTTGATTGGTTTTTACAATATAAGAGCCCGCTGGATAATTTTTTCCAGCGACTGAAAAATTAGCATTTGCTTTTTCCACCTTAATGCCACTTTGTATTAAAATATTAATAAAATCAATGGCGGTAGTGGTTTGATTCGCTGTTACAATATAACCACGTGCATCTCTATTCGCTGGGTTTTTATATACTTTATTAAATAACGTTGTTTGAAAAGAATCAATATTGCCAGTTAGTTTTTCTGTTTTTAATAATTCAGCTACTGCATCTGATCTTTTAGAATACAAGGTCCAGTTGTCTTTGCTGCCTGCTTCTATACTATGACGACCCATTTTATAAATATTCAAAAGCAATTCCTCTCTATATCTAGCGGCATAATTTAATACTGCATAGTTTAAAGAAACAGAATAATCGATGGAGTTTCTAAAATACCATTTTTGTGGTGTAATAGGATAAGGGGTAGCGCTATTCGGAATTAATCTTTGTGGTACGAGTGGAATATTGGAAGGAGTTGGGTTGCCAATAATTTCTGTAAGTAGTCCAATGATATTATGATAGTAGGCAGTAGTTCTTAATCCACCATTCCACCAAGTAGAATAGACTGAACCTGATTTCATTGTATAACCTGGTTTAGATTCTGCATTTAAACGACTACTCATGGCAGCGCCCAATGCATCAATACCTGTTACTAATAAGGGATCATACACATAATTAAATGGGTCACGATAGGGAGGGCCCGCTACTACGCTACCTGGAGGTCCTGTTTGATGATGATTATATAAAACCTGAGGCATCCATTCAATATATTGTTGACGACTCATATTTTTTGATTCCTGCATATTGGTCATATAGAAATCACGATTATTATCATGGCCAATATATTTTTGATATAAACGAGGTAAACTAGAAGTAGATCTTTTTAAAGTATCACTATTGCGCATATACCAATTAGAGACTAATTCTTGTCCATCAGGATTCGCATGTACAAATAAAATAATAGTAGACTTTAATATGCGTTTTGTTTCTTCATCTGTTCTTGTAATTAATTGATACAAGGACTCTATCCATTGGTGTATACCGGTTACTTCCGTTGCGTGTAAGCCGCCATCAATCCACACTACAGCCTTTCCTTCATTTGCCATTTGCGTAGCTTCTGCTACACTTAAGTCTTCGGCATGTGCTAATTTTTGTGAAATAGATTTATACTTTTCCAAATTGGCTAAGTTACTTGGATCGGAAACAATGACCATATAGTGATTGCGTCCTTCTTCAGTTTTTCCAATCACTTGTAATTTTACTTTTTTAGAAACGGCTGCTAATTTTTTTAAGTAGGCTTCTGTTTGTGTGAAAGTAGCCAATTGATAATTGTCGCCAATATTAAATCCAAAATGCGATTTCGGACTAGGCACTGTTTGTGCCATTAGAAAACTCTGTGAGAGTAAGGCAACGATGAGAACTAAAATAATTTTGCGCATGTTATAACTATTTAATTTGTTTTTGTATATCTGTATTATTTGGAGAATTTTTTTATTTGTTTAAACTATAGCATTTGCTTGTCTATCTATTATAAATTGAATGAGCATATCTAATTCTATATTAGCTCTTTTACAAGCGTCATCAATATCATCTCTAGAAACGTTGGCCGCAAAGGCTTTATCTTTAATTCTTTTTTTAGCGCCTTTTAATTCCATACCCTTATACCCTTCTGGTCGCATTAAAGAATAAGCGTGCATTAAACCAGAAAGTTCATCAAAGGCAAATAACATTTTGTCCATTTGAGTAATGGGTTCTACACCAAAATGAATAGGACCATGTGATGCAATGGCTCTAATAATTTCAGGGTCTATTTGTTTTTCCTCTAAATATTCAATTATTTTTTTACAATGTAGTTCGGGCCACTGATCCCAATCGGCATCATGTAATAGGCCAGCCATTTCCCAACGCCATTGATCGGCTTCGTTTAAATTTTCTTTTTCTTTCGCCCAGCACTTCATTAAATGTGCTACTTGCTTCATATGTAGCTGTAACTTGGGATTCAAAACCCAAGCATTGAATAAATCATTGGCTTCATCTACCGATAATACACGACCCTTATTAGCTGGATCACCAAATTCAGTTCTACCCAAGTTCAAAGACATATTCTTGTTTTGCTAAAGTTAATAATACTAGGGAATTATTTACTTGTTTTTACAATTTGAATTTTCCCGTTCATCCATACTTTAGCAGTAGGTTCTGTACTCGATTTTATTTTTAGATTCGTCACCTGGCCATCGGCCCAGCTCATTTCAATTTCATAATTGCCTCTTGCCTTTAATCCTTTCACCGCCCCTGTAGCCCAAGCCTTAGGTAATGCTGGTAAAAGCGTAATCATCTCGTCGTTTGATTGCACCAGCATTTCAGCTACTGCGGCAGCTCCGCCAAAATTGCCATCTATTTGAAAAGGAGGATGTGCATCTAATAAATTAGGATAAGTGCCCCCTGCATTGGTATAATTTTCTTTGGTTTCGTCTGGGGGAACATATTTTAATAATTCACGATACATTTTATAAGCATGGTCTCCATCTTTTAATCTTGCCCATAAATTAATTCTCCATCCTTTGGACCAACCCGTAGTTTCATCTCCTTTTACTTCTAAAGTTTTTTTAGCAGCCGCTGCAATCTCTGGTGTTTTATCAACCGTTACATGTGTACCAGGATACAATCCAAATAAATGAGATTGATGACGATGTTTAGGATCACTGTCTTGCCAATCATAATACCATTCTTGTAAATTACCTGCCTTACCTACTTTATAAGGATGTAAATTATTTAAAGCCGTATTTATTTTATTTGCAAAATCATTATCGTTCTTTAAAACTTTTTGTGCAGCAAGTATATCTAAAAATAATTCTCTAATCATAGCAAGGTCGGCAGTGCCGCCATAAAAAGTAGATCCCACAAAGCCATTCGGCATTTTAAAAGTATTTTCTGGAGAAGTAGAAGGTGAGGTAATGAATTGTCCACTACTATCTGTTACTAACCAGGCTAAACAAAATTCTGCTGCACCACGCATTAATGGATAGGCATTTTTTTCTAAGAAATTTTGGTCCTTGGTAAATAAATAATGTTCCCATAAATGAGTCGAGGCCCAAGTGCCACCCATGGCCCAATTCGCCCAAACAGGATCTCCATTTCCAAAATTACCCACCGGATTAGACATGGCCCATATATCTGAATTATGATGTGCTACCCAACCTGGCATATTATAAAATGTTTTTGCAGTGGGCTTTCCTGTAGTGGCTAGGTTAGCTATGAATTGTAAAAAAGGTAAATGCATTTCAGATAAATTGGTGTTTTCTGCTAACCAATAATTTTCTTCTGCATTAATATTAATAGTATAATTACTTGACCAAGGTGGTTGTATGTAAGGATTCCACAAGCCCTGTAAGTTAGCAGGGACGCCTGTTGTACGAGAACTAGAAATTAATAAATAACGACCGTACTGAAAATATAAAGTTTCTAAATAAGGATCGGCTTCTCCTTTGGCGTATCTTTTTAAACGATCATCGGTAGGTAAATTCACCAAGTCTTTTCCGCCTAATTTTAATTCAACACGATTAAAAAAAGATTGATAATCTTTTACATGTCGTTTTTTTATTTCTGCCCAACCTGTTTGTTTCGCATTCGTTAGCTGTGTAGAAGCAGTCGCTACATTATTCAATCCCTTAGTAGCAGGGTCTTTATCAAAACCGTTAAAGCTAGTGGCCATAGAAACATACACAGTGGCTTCTGTAGCATCTGCTAATGTTATAGTAGAATCGGTTTTAGTAATTTTTCCAGTACTAGATTGTATTTCTATGTTAGCAGAAAAACGCGTGCCTCTTTTCGAATCAAATAAAATAGCATTACGCGATTTTTGAACATAGTTAGGATCGGCCTTTACGGGTGCCACTCCATTTACTTGTATTATATTATTATTAGTGGTGGTGGTATGTTTTAATAACGATTCAAAACGAATGGTAAAACCAAGTGCTCCTACTTTTTTACTCGTTAGGTGAATGGTAAAAATTTTATCGGGATTAGACACCAAATATTCTCTTTCAATAGTATTGTTATTGGAAAAGGTTTGCACTTTTGCAATGGCCTTATCAATATCTAGTTCTCTATAATAATCGGTAATATAAGGGTCGTCATTAATATCCATTAATAAAGTACCCAATGGCGCATAAGATTCAGAAAACTTGCCTTGTAATTTTTTGAGTAGCTCTCCAGCTTTTTTATAATTGTTTTCTTGCAGGGCTTTGCGCACGGCAGGTAAATTTTTATAAGCCTGCGGATTCATATTCGCATTCACTGGTTCACCCGACCATAAACTAAGGTCATTTAAATAAATTTTATCGGTAGAAATGCCTCCAAAAACAGTAGCGCCTTGATGCCCATTGCCTAATACCAATGCCTCTTCAAAATATTGAGCTGGATTGGCATACCAAAGCTTAAGTGGCTGCTGAATAGAAGCTGGAGCCAAAGTGGCAGTAGCAGCTGGAACAGGCTTTTTCTTAACTGCTTTTTTTTGAGCAAATAATACAAAAGGGCAGGCAATTAAAACCAAGGTTTTCTGATAAACATTCATAAATAGCGCTTAATAAGTTGAAAATAAAGTTACAAAAATCGGAGCAGCTTTTTGCACCCATAAACCAACAAAATGATTTAAATTGAAGTACAGAATTTTTAACCAAAACATATTGTATGAAAAAGTATCAATTACTATTAATTGTCATCCTATTGCCCTTTATTTTGCTAGCACAAAAAAATTGGAGCCCTGAGCAAGTATTAAAAATTAAAAATGTAAGTAGTGCACAGGTTTCTGGTGATGGAACCAAGGTAGTGTATACCATTAGAGAAGCTATGATGACAGATGATAGAAGCGAATATGTAAATCAAATATGGATAAGCGCAATAGATGGATCAAATGCTAAACAATTAACAACTGGAGATAAAAATAATTCAAACCCCAAATGGAGCCCTGATAATAAATCTATTGCCTTCACTTCTTCTCGTGATGGAAAAAATAATGTTTACATTTTGCCAGTGGCAGGCGGAGAAGCAGAAAAAATTACAGATACCAAAGGAGGCGTAAGTGAATTTGAATGGAGCAATGATGGAAATAAAATTGCAGTGATAGTAGCAGATGCCGCAACAGATAAAGAAGAAAAAAATAAAAAAGCAAAAAACGATTGGTATATATATGAGGCAGAATTAAAGCAAAACCGATTACAAGTATACTGGATCCATCATAAAGATTCTGCTCAAAAATATATTCAAAAAGTTTTGACAAAAGAAAATGTTTCTGTGTATGCATTTGATTGGAATGCAGATGGAACAAGCATTGTATACAGCTATGGCAAATCTACCAAGGCCAATGATAATACCTATAGTGATATAGCATTAATCAATATTGAAACTGGTGTAATTAAAAATATTGCGAATACCCCTGCGGGAGAATCTGCTCCTCAGTTTAGTCCTGATGGAACTTTGATTAGTTATTATTGTACTGAGAACCCGAACGATTGGCCTGGTGCAAAACATGCCCAGATTTATACTGTAGCCGATGGAAAAACATGGCGATTAAAAGCAACCCCTAATGAAGATGGAGCTATTCTAGGATGGACAGCGGATGGAAAAAATATTCTATGGTCAGAGATGAATAAAACTATGACAACTATTTATACATTAAGTATAGATGGAAAAAGTATGAGTGAATTAAGTAAAGGGGAAAAAAATTATATAGGTGCTGCTAAAATTAATTCAACACATAGTTATATTTCATTCACTTTACAAAACACTTCACAGCTACCTGAATTATATGTAAGCAAATTAAGCGAGTATGCTCCTGTGAAAATTACTTCTATCAATGCAAGTATGGCTTCATTGCCTTTAGCTAAAACCGAAATTATTAAATGGAAAGGAGCCGATGGTTTAGAAATTGAAGGTTTATTAACTTATCCCTTACACTATACTGCTGGCAAAAAAGTACCCTTACTATTAAATGTACATGGTGGCCCTGCTGGTAATTTTGCTCAAACTTGTATTGCTACGAATCAAGGTACTTATCCTATAGCTGCTTTAAGTGAGGATGGTTATGCTATTTTAAGACCAAACCCAAGAGGTTCAAGCGGTTATGGTAATAACTTTAGAATGGCTAATAGACAAGATTGGGGCGGCAAAGATTATATAGACTTAATGAATGGTGTTGATCAGGTGATTAAAATGGGTGTTACCGATGAAACTATGCTAGGGGTGATGGGTTGGAGTTATGGTGGTTTTATGAGTAGTTGGATTGTTGGACATACCAATCGTTTTAAAGCAGCTTCCATTGGTGCCCCAGTAGTAGATCTTGGTTTTCAAAACTTGACCGATGATATTGAAGGATTTTTACCCTCTTACTTTAAATCAGATCCATGGAATAATTGGTCTATGTTTAACGAGCATTCTCCATTAAGATATGTTCAAAATGTACAAACACCTGTAATGTTACAACATGGAGAAGCCGATCAAAGAGTTCCTTTGGGAAATTCTATTATGTTTTACAATGCATTAAGAAGAAGAAATATTCCTGTGAAACTTTTAGTATTACCAAGACAACCACATGGACCTAGTGAACCAAGAATGGTTTTAAAAACAATGCAAACCAATGTGGAGTGGTTTGAAGGTTTGTTGAAACCATAATAATTAAATTAAAAAATAAAAAGGAATTAAAAAGTTTCTATAGTACGGTTGATTAAAAATAATAAAATGAAAAATATAAAATGGCTCTTAGGCATTATACTATTAATGCAATGTCAATGGGTGATAGCACAAACTATCAAAGAAAAAAGTAGAATCATTGTTATTGGTGCACATCCCGATGATTGTGATAATGAAGCGGGCGCTACGGCTGCCTTACTAGCAAGCATGGGTCATGCAGTAAAATTTGTAGCAGTCACCAATGGTGATGCAGGCCATCAAACTATGAAAGGAAAAGAATTAGCTGCGCGTAGATATTTAGAAACACAGGAAGTGGCTAAAAGATTAGGTATCACATATGATGTATTAGATAATCACGATGGCGCTTTATTACCTACATTAGAGGTAAGATTACAAATTATTAAAAAAATTAGAGAATGGAATGCAGATGTAGTAATTGCACCAAGACCCAATGATTATCATCCCGACCATCGTTATACTGGAGTGCTCGTGCAAGATGCAGCCTATATGGTAGAAGTACCTAATGTAGCACCTGAAGCACCAGCGCTTAGAAAAACGCCTGTGTTTTTATATGCAGAAGATCATTTTCAAAGACCGAACCCTTTCAGACCCGATATTGTTGTAGATATTACTACTACTTATGCAAAAAAGATTTCTGCCTTTGATGCGCATGTCTCACAATTTTATGAGTGGATGCCCTGGATAGGAAGATATGAAAAAGAGGTGCCTGCTGGAAAAGAAGAACGCTTACAATGGATGATGAAATTATATGATCGTCCTATGAAGGCCAATATCAGAGAGGCTATGGTGAAATGGTATGGTGCAGCAAGAGCTGCTGAAGCCAAACACGCAGAAGCATTTGAAATTTGTGAATATGGTGCACAACCTAATGAAGCAGAAATAAGAAGATTATTTCCAATGTTAATTAAATAGAATGGCTAATTGGAATAAAACATTATTATTATCTTTTGTTTTTTCTATGGTATTGGCAACAAATGTTAAGGCACAAGCCGATGATGTTTCCACCATTACTGTAAAAAAAACAAAAGATTTTTCTTTAAATGGTTTAGCAGACGCTGCTGCATGGAAAACTACTTCCTTCACCAAACTTCAAAAGAAATTAACGACTGGAGTAAATTATACTACTCAGTTTAAAATTTTATATTCCGACTCAGGCATTTATTGTTTATATATATGTGAGGATTCTCTTATTACTTCAACGCTAAGGGAAGATTTTGCCGATTTATATAACGAAGATGTAGTGGAAGCCTTTTTTTGGCCGGATGAAAAATCGGTGATGTATTTTGAATATGAGTTATCGCCATGGAATTATGAATTACCCATAATAGTGCCCAACTATAACGGAAAGTTTTTAGGCTGGAGGCCTTGGCATTATGAAAAAGAAAGAAGAACTAGACATGCAGCTAGTATTAATAAGCAAGCAGGTAAAGTCATAGGATGGACCGCTGAATTTTTTATTCCCTATGTATTATTAAGCCCCTTAGAAAATGTACCACCCAGGGCTGGAACAAAATGGCGAGCTAATTTTTATAGAATTGACTACGATAAAGGGGGCAACTATTGGACCTGGAAGCCTACTGGCCTTAGCTTCCACGAATACAAAAAATTTGGAACTATTATTTTTGAATAAGTTTTATTGTCGAGATTGAAAGAACTGAGTAATCTCTTCAATCTTATCTGTATTGATAAAATCTATTTTCATTTCAATAAATTTTTCCCATGCTAAAGGAAAGTCGGGTGTGCCCCATAATCTAATGGGTTTATTGAGTAAATGTATTTTTTCAATGGCTGTTTTAATTTTTTCTTCGGATGCTACTTGCATGGGCCAGGTTTTATTCCACATCGTAAACTTTCCATAGTCTTCGCTTATTAAAGAAATTTTAGATAATTGTTCTGGGGTATAATTTTTAAAAATTCTACCATCAAAATGTATGAACGCTGGATATTGAATAAACAAAGAATCGGGAGCTGTGTTACCAGATATAGTAATAGTAATATTTTTATTATGAATAAGGGCAGGATATGTTTTTAATAAAGCTATCAGGCTATCTAAAGTACTAATGGCCTCTGTTTTTACATCTATCAATAATTGTAATTTTCTATTAGTTGTATTGTAAGCAAGCAGGGGTGCTAAATACATATTCTCAAGACTACGATTAGGTAATAAATCTTTTGCATCGTGCCCCACTAAAATTTTACCATTCACTAAATGAATATCTGCTTCAATGGAACCTAATTGATTACGGTAGGCTAAATCAAAGGGTATTTTTTGCTCATAATCGTTGTGTGAATGAACATTGGCAAGGGTAAATTTTTGTGCATGAGCTGTAATGCAAAGACAACATATGCCTACCAAACAGCTTAACAATTGTTTACTATATTTTAAATTATACATAAGATGAATATTTCTAAATGCATATTACAATTATTTATTAAAAAAGGGAGGTTTTTAAATAATGTAAAAAAGATTTAATGTCTTATCTTTGCAAAGAATAAAACAAGATTCTATGTTAACAAATATTGTCATTTTCGTTTGGATACTTTCGGCTATATACTGCTTGTATAAATTATTTAAGAGGTCAAAACTAACCTCATTGGACGGGGTTATTGGTTATTCACCAGGATTAGAAGTTATTATGGTGGTATTCTTAGGGCCTTTATTAGCGGTTATTGATATCTCTTTAACTTGGATTAGAATTTACAAAGACGCTGAAGAAGCAAGAAGAAGAAACGATAAATAAAAAAATTCATCGCATAAAAAAAGCCCCCCGATAATTCGAGGGGCTTTTTTTATGCTGATATAGAATTACAAACGAGTATATTTTTCGATAGAAGTTGTTTTAGCAGCTTCATCAATAATTTCTTGTGTGTATTCATTTTTACCAGTTAAGGTAATTTTAACTTTGATTGTCATTCCTACAATACTAGCATAGCTAGATGTACTTGGAACTTCAGTAGAAACTCCATTTGCAAAAGTAAATGTTCCGTATCCAAATGAATTTTGAAAAGCTGTTTTAGTAGAATCTTTAGCTGATCTGTTTACCCAAATGAAATGTCCATCTTGAAATACTTTGTATTGTACTGAACTGTATGTAGCTAAAACATCTGTAGTATCTGTACCAGTAATTGACATTCTTGCAGATAATTTCCATAAACCATCTAATTCAGAAGCCGCACCAGCAGCTACTTTAGAATAAGTTTCGTTTAATTTATAAGTAACCCCATTCATTACTAAAGCTGCAATATCTTGAACATATCCAGTTTCAGTTTTAGTAATATTTAATGTAAAGTTAGCAGCTGAATCACTTCCACCGCCACTATACATATTCGTTTCAGTAATAGTATTGCCTTCTTTTTTGTAAGAACCTACTCCAAAAGATACAGTAGAATCTCCGTTTAATTTAGCAAATACATAATGTGTAGCTGTGTAAATTTTGAATTGGTTAGGGCTGTTTTCAACAGTGTCCTTGGTACCATCGTTGGTAACGGCTTTTTCCATTTTGTACACACCTGCTTGACTTTCCTCCGTCTTAGGAGCGCTACAAGCTGTAGTTAATAAAACAATCGCCGATAAGGCATAAAGAATTTTTTTCATCTGGTTTGTTTTTGGTTTAAATATTTAAAGAAGCAATTGGTCTTTTAAAGAGTACATAAATTTATGCTATTTTTTTAACTTGTATTAAAATATTTCTTTTTTTGTGAAAGTGAATAAGTAGGGGATTTGATGGAATACAACTGTGGTTAATAAATATCTAAATCATTACCATTCACCACAGGCCCTTTATAATTTTTTGTAAGCTCCTCCATAAGACTGCTTAAGCTGGTACCAAATGTAAGTTGGTGGGTTAATACCAAAAGTTTGGGTTTGACTATATTGGCAATTGCCGCTAATTGAGAAGTGGAAGTGTGAAAGGTACTATGGTAGTCCTTCCATCTTTGTTCCCTTTTATTTAAACCCTCCTCGGAATAAACTTCATGAACAAGTATATCGCAATCTTTGGCATTCTTGATTAATTCTTCGCTATAAGTACAATCTCCTGAGACAACTATTGTTTTATCTGCAGTTTCAAATCTAAAGCCCAATGCCGATTTCCATGAGCCGTGCTTCACTTTAAATGCTTTCACTATAATATTGCTGTCTTTATATATAATACCAGCGCCCACTTCATGTACATTAACTTTATATCCGTTTTTATCTCCTTTTTCTAAACCATTTATTCTAATGTTTATATCCTCGATATAGGCCTGTAAAATATGTGAAGTCATATTTTTAAGCCCCAATGGACCATATACTTCTAAAGGCGCATTTCTATCTAATACAGCTGGGGTAAAAATAATATCGGCATAACCTGCGGTATGATCGCTATGTAAATGTGTAATGAATAATTTTTTTAAATTTTCAGCAGCAAGTGCTTTAATGCCTTTTTGGTTGGCTTGTTCTGCGCGTCTTACTACACCTGGCCCGCAGTCAACTATATAAGAAACATTATTCACTACAATGGCCAATGAAGGGCCCGATCTAGAAGGGTTAGCAAAGGGCGTGCCTGTTCCTAATAAAATAAGTTGAGTGCCGGTATTTTTTTCTTGTGCAATGAGAGAAGTAGTAGATAGAATAGGAAATAAAAATAGGAAGAATAATTTATTCATTGCTCGGATTCTATTTGAAAATAATTTTACACTTCTAAGTTAGTGCTTTTTTATCTTTTTAGTTTTTCCAGTCAATAATAGTAAAAACTATTTTGGAATAGTTTTCCTTTTCATATAAAACGCCCAATTCGTTTCTTTTCAACAGCACTAAATCTGAATAAGCAGTATAATCACTGATTTGCTTTTCATCATTGGTTTTGTCAATGACAATATTTTTAAACCAGCTTCGGCCCTCGTCTTTACTAATTCTAAGGGTTAGGTTATTTCTATTTTTGGTATCGGCTGCATTTATAAAAGCAAGCATTTCTTTGTTTTTATACCTACCTATATTTAATAAGCTTCCTTGACAAACAGGGTCGGGTAAGTTTTCATCGAAATAGGTGGTGTCCCAATTCATTCCACCATTATTACTAATGGCAATAATTCTGTTTCTTTTATCGCCTTGTTGATTTCTTGTATTTAAAATTAGTCTTCCGTTGGAAAGCATTGCAGCTGTAGCTTCATTACTACCTTGTATTTGCAGTGTCTCACTTAGATGAAATGTTTTACCATGATCATCTGAATAATAAGCATGAGCATGATAATCTTCAAATTTATTTTTTGGATTTCCTTCTGAATGGTTGGCTGCAATAAAAATTCTCCCCTTATACTTACCTGACTGTATTTGCATCGCATGTCCAGGTGTATTTGCATAACTTCTCCAATCTTCCGAAAAATGATACTTACTATTTTTACTTGAATATTTAGGCCTATGTGTTTGTTCCGTAATATTAACAGGATCGGACCAACTCAGTCCATTATTAGTAGATGTTTTAAACCAAACCTCCCTCAAGCCATTTCCTTTTCGAACCTCACCCTCGTGATTATTGCCAGTATTATAAAATAAGTATATTTTCCCTGCCGGGAATGTAGGATCAGATAAATCTACCACAGGAGCACTATTGCTAGCTTGCAGTGAATCATTATTTACAATAATATGTAGCTTAGACCATGTTTTTCCTTGATCAGCACTTCGCTTCATTACAATATCTACATTACCAAAATCATTAGAAGAAGCCACCCTGCCCTCGCAGAAAGCAAGTAAATCATTATTGGGTGCTTTAATAATGGCGGGTATACGATAGGTTTTATAACCATCCTCGCCCGAAATAAAAACAGGAATTCTTTTCTGAGAAAATACGTTTACATTAAAACATAGATTCAAAAAGAAAAGAATTCCCAATAATTTATTCTGTTGCATAAAATTTTCTATACAATTGGCCTGTAATAAAAACAGCATTGTTGTCTTTATTCTTAGCACCCCAAGCTTTATACTTAGGATTCGCATGAATGGCGTTATAGTCTTGGTCTGAAGTCCAATGCCCAATGGTACAACTTCTAAAAGTGGAAGTGGTATCAGATGCATTTAATTTAAAATAACTGTAATAATTATTGGGGAAACCAATTTCAAGCATAATAGCATTAACTTCTTTTAAGCTAGCGATATAAGTTTTTTCCATATCGGCATTTTTTACATCATAAAAATGCACGGTAGTGATAGCTTTTTGAGCAGTGGCTGTCATGTTTAGGCCCATGGCACTAATCATTAATAAAAAGATGATTTTTTTCATTTTGTTGATTTTTAATGAGTTAACAAATTAATATAAGATTTTAACAGTTTAAACTACTTTAAACTAGGCTTAAAATTATGGTATTTTACTTTCATTTCAACACTTAAATGGCTTATATTAGTGTAACCAAAAAATAATAAATGAAAAAATTCTTACTTTCTTTAGTTATTATGGCTGCTTTGGTAGCATGTAATAACAACACTGCGGTAAAAACAACAGCTGCAGATGAAGCCTATACTAAGAACCTAGCAACTGCTCAAGCATTTTTTGCCGCATTCGCTGCTAAAGATTCTGTAAAAATGGCTTCTTATGTTACAGATAATTTTGTCTGGTCTCCACCAGCAGTTGGACAAGATTCATTGTCTAAAGATAAATGGTATGCTCAAATGCAAGTA